>JBFLVN010000284.1:0-4657 GCA_040758475.1 Bdellovibrionota bacterium | reverse complement strand
AACGAGCATTGTACTAAAGTATTTTTTTAGAAATGACCAAACAGCCAAGAAAGAACTTATTAGATTACTGAATGAAAAACTAATATTAATTAGCGAATCAAATCTAGACAATACAGGTTTATCAAACCTAATTGGAATTATTGATGGATGTACAAGATCAAAAATTAAGTCAAAGAATTCGATTGATCAGTTATTACTCGCTCTCAAAAGCGGAGGCGATCATATTCGAAAAGCTATTGATAGTCCACAAACACGAATCGAAAGTGTACGAAAAGCAAAAATCGAATTAAAAACGGCACTATCTGAATTAGACAGTTAAAAAACAAAAGTCTTATCAACTATTTCTTCTTAACAATTGTTTTTTGATTTTTCTTTTGAAATCTAGCGTCATTACGAGCCATTTTTGATAAATATATCTTTTGCAAATCCCATTCCATTAAATTACATAACTTCAGCAAGTATGCTAGCACATCGGCAACTTCGTCCTGCATTTGAGAAAAATTGACCGTCTTTAAATCTTCTCCTTCAAGGATCTTCCGTCTTACTTTTTTCGTTTCATTTGCAAGCTCACCCACTTCTCCCGCAAGGGCTAATGCTACGTATTCCAATCTACGTAAAGTACCATCGATAATTGGATCATGTGCATTTTCAAACATCCCAGGAAGTACTTTTTGGGGTCCTACTATTTCATCCCATATCTGAAAATCAAAACCCCATCTTTTATCAGCTTTTTTCTGGAAATTTTGCAACTTCTTCATAAATTAAGTCGCCTGCTTTATTCACCGGTATACACAACTAATCTTGTACCTGCCGGAGTATACAAAGGATGCCGCGGCGATCCATCCTGCGTATGGCCCAAGCACCATATCTGATTATAGTTACGCAATCGGGTAACGACATCAGCTTTCCTCATTGCTACTGCTTTATTTGCCCCCCAAGCGGCGATAACTAAATCTGCTCGCCGTATCCAATGAGTAATAAAACGGTCATTGTCGGGGCCTATAGGATCTTCAACATTTGCCAAACCAGCAGGATTGCTGCTCCTGAATGCAAACAAATTAACAACGGCTAGTCGGTAACATTTCCAATCATGAGCAAACGATATGCATCGGCGAATCGTATTGTCATTCTTAACAGCGTCAGCAGTAGATGGATTGAGCATCACAAATGCTACTGTCCTGTGTCCTGTTGTATTCGGAAATGAGCGCCACAAATCATAACGATAACGACCACAATGGCTAAAGGAAGCACCGTTCAAAATGGTTTCACGACTATCAATCTGCGTCGAAAGAGCAAAATGAACTCTAGATTTCATGTTAATTTGCCTGATATTTCAAATATTCATTACCTTCCTCTGCTGCTTTAACGCCACCAGATAGACAACGAGCGTCCCCAGGAAGATGGGGCCGTCGGAGAGAAACGCGCCGCCGAGGTAGGCGAAGGACTTGCGGTCAGCGAAGTAGAAATAAAGGAAGAAGAACGTGGACGCCCCCTTGGAGACGAGGATGGGCAGAGTGAGATGGATGTACTTCCGCACGTCGTAGGCGACGATGGCGGAGAGGAACGTGAGCGTCACCATGAGGGAGAGGGCCAGGGCGCTCCAGAACCGCTCGGCCGGGGCGGGGAGTTCCTCGAAGCGGCTCATGTCGAAGAAGTTGCTGGCAAATCCCCCCATGTTGCGGACGATCTCCTCCGGGTAGAACCAGAAGATGACGATGCCGCTCCCAAAGAGGACCACCCAAGCGATCATCATGTTGGTGAGGCCCTGCTCGAAGAGGGTGAGTTTCTTCCAGTGCTCGATCCACGCGCGCATGGGGAAGTCCTTGGGTGAGATGATTGGAGACGGGGGGAGTATAGGGCGGGGGAGCCCGCTCCGGTAGGGGGCCTTTAAGACCGCTTTTCCAGCTTACCGATCAATTCCGGCAGAAAAATGGTCGCCGTTTCCCAAACGATCAAAAGGTCCACGCTGTCGTAGACATGGACGACCAGATTCCGCATCCCGATGATCTGCCGCCAGGGAATATCGGGATGGGCCGCCCGGGCCTCTTCCGAGAGCCGGCGTGACGCTTCGCCCACGATGGTGATCCGCCGGATTACGGCATCCTGGCATTGGACGTCGCCGAGGAACTCTTCCTTGGATTTGCCCGCGACGAAAGAAAGGGTGAGGCGGGCGGCCTCCAGGATGTCGGCGAAGGCCGTTTCATCCGTGTGGCGCGACATAGACGGGGCGGGCGTTCTCGAGAATTTCCCGGCGGCGGGGCCGGTTGCGGCTCGATTCGACGCCCCGGCGGCTCACGAGGTCCACCTTGCGGCCCATGAGGGCGGAAAGTTCATCTTGCATGTCCACCATGTCGAGGAGCGTCCAACGGGCCTCCGGATGGAAGGCCACGAGCACGTCCACGTCGCTGGCTGGGCCGAAATCCTCCCGCAGAACGGAGCCGAAGAGCGAGAGTTCCTCGATCTTCCACTTGCGGCAGAAGGCGGCGACCTTGTCCCGGTCGATGGCGAGATTGGCAATTGGAACTCTCTGGCCCATGAACGGCATTCTAGCCGGACAAAGCCCTGAGGGCGAGGGGTGGAGGGGAAATTCCATTCTCACCCCAATTGCTCTATAATTGGTTAGCTGATGCCTCCGTTCCTTCCAGGGCGCCGTTCACCCCCATCCAAACCTGTCTTTCACCGTTCAGAGCCGTCCGCGGGCGTCTTTCCGCCCGTCCCGAAGGAAGCCAGATGACCCAGGTACCCCAGATCTCCGAAAAAAAGGATGATCACCTTGATCATGTTGATCATCTTGAAATGCCCCTGGAGCCGAGCCGGGTGGGCCCCAGCGGACGCTGCGGGGGCGTCTGCCCCGCCCGCGTCCGAGGGGGCTCCCCGGCGAAGGCCTCCCCAAAAAAACACATGATCATCTTGATCACCTCCCCCGGGGCGCGGACGGATTGGACGCCGTTGGACAACGGCGCAATTCCGCCCGAAAAAAGGATGATCGCCTTGATCACCTTGAACAAAAAGGGCGGCTCCTTCCGGAACCGCCCTTGGGGACACGAAGGATGGAAAACCTTAGGGAACCCGCGTCCAGTGCTCCTGGCCCAGGTGGGTGATGATCGGGGCGCCGACCAGTTCGCGGATGGTGTTCTCGAACTTCTCCCGCTGGACGAAGAAGTCGTGCTGGACGGTGACGCCCGGGGGCGGAATGGGGCTCTTCGAATACAAGGAGAGCCATTCCTGGACGCCCGCCATCTTGCGGCGGCGCGCGAAATCGAGGAAGCGGGCCAAATCGATCACCATGGGCGCCGCCAGGATGGAGTCACGGCAGAAGAAGGAGAGGTCGATGATCATGGGGTAGCCCAGGAACCCGGTGAAATCGATCCGGTCGAGGGCGTGCTTGTCGTCGCCGGCGATCTTGTAATAGCTGATCAGGACGGGCTGCTCGATCTTGTAGCCCAGGATGTTTTCGGCCTGATTGGATTTGCTCTTGCGCTTGGTCTCGAAGCTGCCGGGCTCGTCGAGGACCAAACCGTCCTTGTTGCCGATCCAGTTGTTCGAGGCCCAGCCGCGGATCCAGAGGTCTTTCCCCTTGAAGCCCGGCATCACGACGCTCTTGAACCAGGTCTGGCCCGTCTTGCCGTCGTTCCCGGAAACCGGGACACCCATCTCGCGGGCGAGTTCCTGGAGGGCGGGCGTATCGCAGCACATGGAAGGGGAGAAATTGTGGTGCGGGGAGCCCGTCCGGAGGGCCGCGTAGGCATAGACCATGCCAGGGCTGATCCCCTTGTGGTTCTTCTTGAGCCCTTCTTCGAAGTCCGAGAGGGTTTCGTGGACTTTTTCCCGGTCGTGGTACCGCTCGGTCGAGCCCACGTAGCAGACGACGGCCCGGTCGCAGCCGTTCTTTTTCTTGAACTCTTCGATGTTCTTAATGATGGTCTGGGCGGCGTCCCACTTCGTCTTGGCCTTGATCTCGATCTCGGCGTCCAGGTTCTTGACGTAATTCTTCTCGAAATAGCCGGGGAAAGGCTTAACGCCCTTCAAGTACTTGGCGACTTTCTCGACCAGCGAGGGGTCGAGCACCTTGGCATAAAGGGCGGCCTGGTAGGCGTCCATCTTGTTGATGTCCCACCCGCCCACGACGATGTCCTCGAACTCGGAGACGGGGACGATGTCGCGGATTTTGACGAGGTTGTCCCGGTCCCCGATGCGCAGCGTGCCCGTTTCCGAGAGCATCCCCTGGCGTTCGCCCGCGGGGTAGAGGCCGTGGCGGAAGAGCTCGATGCCCACGCGCACGGTGGTGGCGATGGCGCCGTTCGAGCCGACGAGCAGGAGGGCGAGCTTGCCGAGCTTTTTGCGCTCGGCCTTGCAGGTGTCCATGAGCTGGCGGTTTAGCGCCTGGGTGGTGGGGGAGAGCTTCGCCTCGGCGGAGCCGTTTCCATTCGTACGGGAGGAAGACTTCTTGGCCATTTTCCAAATACCTCGGGATTCAAGCCTTTCCGCTTGGCGGCGGATCGTGCGTGGGATGGTTAAGGGGCGCAACCGGTGGAAATAACTCGGAAAAACGCGCCCAAAGGCCCCCCTATCTATCCGGGAGGGGCGCGGGGTGTCAAGGAAAGGGGTGTTTGGCGGCATTCTGGTCCGCCAGCAGCGTTCCCTGGCCGGCCCTTCG
>JBFLVN010000283.1:0-4672 GCA_040758475.1 Bdellovibrionota bacterium | reverse complement strand
ACGGCATGCGCCGGGGGAGGTCCGCTGGCTATGGGGGGGCGGCCGCTTACACCGCCGGTCCGCCGGAAGCGGGGCCGGAGGGGGCGGTGAGGAAATTCGCCGCCGCGAATTGCCTCAAGACCCGCCACGGGACGCGGCGGTTCCCCCGGATTTTCACGGAAGCGAGCCCTCCCGCGTCCATGAGCTTGTAGAGGGTCGAGCGCGAAACCTTGAGGAAGGCGGCCGCCTCGCGCACGGAGGCCAGGCCGTCGGCGACGAGGGCCATCCTCGCCGCCTCCGAGTCCAAGGAAAGGGGATTCATGGGACTATCTCCTAAACGGTTGGAAACGCCAGGAAGGACCGGGGGATGAACGGGGTTTGGAAGCGGACGGTGTGAACGAGGAAAACGCTGACAAAACCAGTATAGAAAATCCCGGAAAGATAGGCAAATTAAAACAGATTAAGGGGGCGCCGATGGACGCCCTTGGACAACCCCGGACGGCGGCGCAGGGTCATTGGGGAAGCGGCCCGATTAAAAGCGGGGCTTTGGCGGTTTGGGGGCGTTATAAGAATTTTTGTTCGGATTTCAGACAAACCGGCCCTTTCCCAGAGATACCTCGGCTTCGCTTTAAATCCAAGCATTCGGCCATTGCGCGCCTTTAAGGCGGTTCTTGAGCGTGGCGGCACGGGGATTGCTTTATGCCCTTTCAAGCCGGTTCGCCCGCCTCGTTTGGCGGCGAAAGCACGGCGATAAAAGGGGTCTGCTCATGGCGGGTCGAATTGCGGATTCCCGCACGGTATACTTTTGTTTTGGCGAACTGAATTTCGAATGGGACGCCGGAAAAGCAGAGCGGAATCTGGCCAAACACGGCGTCTCGTTCGAGGAAGCGGCGGAAGTCTTTTTTGATCCCCTGCTTCGCGAGCTGCCGGATTCCGGGCATTCGGAGGACGAGGAGCGTTGGATTCAGGTAGGATATACCCGTTCCGGCAGGCTCCTTCTGGTGGCTGGTACTGACCGGGAGGGTGTGATCCGGCTCGTGAGCGCCCGCAGGGCGGCGCCCCAAGAGAGGCGTGACCATGAAGAAACCCGTTAAAACAAGCAGCGACCCAGAGCTTCTCGAAGAATACGATCTGACGAAAAGCGTTCCGAGCCGCTTTCGGGGAAAGGTTCCGCCGGGCGCCAAGCTCGTGCAGATCACGAAGGAAGAGGCCGAGCGCCGGGCGCGCCTGCGGGAGCGGGCCGCCGCCGCGGCGGAGGTAAAAGCCCTGCGGGAGAATCTCGCTAAAATCCGCGCGGCCGTCGAACGTTTGGACCGGCGCCTCGCGGAACTGGACCGGCGGGGATAGTTCGCCGGTCAGATCACTTTTATCCCGTGCAAGAATTTCCGGATTTCTCGGAAGTATTCCCCCCGGCGGAACTGGGTGACGTGGCCGCCGGGGAACCAGTGAATTTGGCATTCGTCCCAGTGGCGCCAGAGGGCGTAGGGGTGGGAAGGGGGGACGAGCCGGTCCCCCAGGCCCGCGATGATGAAGCGCCGCTCCTTGGGGACGAGGGGCTTTAGGAGAAGCGGCGAGTTCACTGCCAGGAGTTTCCGGAACACATCGGCCGTCACGCCTCTTTCCTCGGCGTGCTTCCTTCGCGGCGTTCCCTTCCCCTGTTCCCAGAAAAGATCGCTGATGGCGGCGGGCGGGATGATGGGGATGGCGAAGTCGAGCTTTTCTTCCGTCGAGGCCAGGAGCGCCGTCACGTAGCCCCCAAGGGACGATCCCATGCAGCCGATCCTTCCGGCCCCTTGGTCTTCGAGCCAGCGGAGCAAGCAGCGAAGGTCGTAGACCGATTGGCCAAAACCCTCGTTCGTCCGGGCGGGGTTGGTCGAAGGGAAGAGCTGGCCCGAAAAACGCGATTGTTTCGGCATCCGCTTCCCGTGGAAGGGCTGCTGGAAGAAAACGATGTCGAGCCCCAGTTTTTCGAAGAGCCAGGGCATGAGGAATTCATAGCGATGCAGCCGGTGGTCCCCGGCCATCCACCCGTGGACGACGAGCAGGGTGGGGCGCCCGCCGTCCTTGTGGCGCCACCAGAGGGCGTGGCCCGTCTGGTTTTCCTTGTATTCCCGGTACGCCTCCCGGTAGTCGGGGTGGTAGGTCTGGTAGAGGCTTGGGAATTTAAGGCTCTCCCGGACACCCCCTTTCATCTTGGCGATCACTTTGCGCCGCACGTCGATGGGGGCGCCGGGGGCGGGGTAGAAGCGGCGCGGGTCGGAGAGGAGTTCGGGCCGCGTGTATAGATTGAGATCGATGGAATCCTCCGGCTCCTTGGCGCGGCCCTCTTTTTTCTTCTGGGTCTGGTTCCGGAGAAGGAGTTTCTGGAAACCGATGAGAAGATCGTCCCCCGCTTCGCCCATGCGGATGAGGCCCTTTTCGAAAACGCTCGTCTTGCGGGTGCGGGGCCTTGGATATTGTTCGAGGGGGCTTGGGTGGACCATGAAGGCATCCTGCTTTCGGGCGGGCAATCTAGCCCGGCCGTTCCCCAAGCGGCTAGGCTGCAACACGTTGAAACTGAGGAACTCGTCACCGTGAAAGACCACCCCGCCAAGGGCGTTCGCGTGAAACTGGCCAAATCCCTGCACCCCAACGGGGAGCGCCCCTGGCCCTTCCGGCTGGATATTAAGGAGGGCCACCAGGGGAGCGTCGTCCACGGCCCCTTCAAGGGCTCCTGGTACCTGGTCGCCTTCGACTGCGACCCCAAAGAGATCGGCCAGTACAGCCGCTACGGATCGGTCACGCTGGAGGAGATTGAGAGGGTGTGAGGAATGCGTCTTTCAATGAACAACAGGGCCGATAGGGTTCTTATTAATAGCCTCGATTGCATGTTGGATACTGTAGGCAACTACGACTCCGGAATTTGAAAGTGTGTCTGCAATCTTTTGAGCTTGTCCGTTTATATTTGCAATAACTGGATGTGTTTCGGGGCGATAGCCCGAGATCACTCCGATGATCTGCGGGTCCGGCTGAGCATCTCTCTTGATCACTACCGGGCCACCAGAAAATCCCGGGTTATTATGAGCATCTAAATAAAGAATATGAGCAGGGGATGTCTTCGTCGGCGATTTAGAAGCAGACAAAACACCTTTTTTAATAAAGGCGATCGGCGCGTTTCCAAGTTTTTCACTTACCTTTGTATTGAGCTCACTTGATAACCCAAAAGGAAATCCTAAAAAGTAGATGTCTTCTGAAAGTATCATCCCGTCTGTGCCTAGTTTGACGGGAAATCCAGAGATTAATTGCTGGCCTGGCGCCAGAACAATAATGTCGATTTCATCTGAGGCGCATCGAATAAGTTTCATTGATAAATGTGTCCACGTGTCATTAATATAAATATCTACTTTTGCTTCTTTTTCTATCGAATTAGCAAGGATGTGTTTGGCGGTTATGAGGTATTGTCTCCGAACTTCTTGTGATTCGATTTCAATGACGAAGGCTGTGCCTTCGCCATTTTTATATCGAATTGGTAGTACTCTTTGCAGGATATTAAGAGAGAGCGGTGCGGCCACAGATTCTGAAACCGGTAAGATTGCAAGCAATAGAACTGGTATTACATATCGAAGGCAACGATATTCAAGAGACTTCATCTGATTATTTCACCTCCTAAAATTACGCCGCCCGCTTCACCCGAACTTCGGCCGTAAGGCCCGCGCCTTGGACGAGCCGCAGCACCCGGTCCAGCGTGATCTTCTGAAGGCTGCCCGAGAGAATTCCCGTCACCGCGCTCCGGGGAAGACCCGAACGCTTGGCGAGTTCGGCGTGAGTCAGCCCTTGCCGCTTGGTCTCTTCGAGGACGGCGCCGATGAGTTTGGCTTTCAAGACCGCTTCGATTCCCCTGTGGGGGGGGATGCCGAGTTTCCGGGCGAGTTCCGGGCCGGACATGGTTTTCATGGAAGCACCTCTCTCAAGCGCTTTTTCGCAAGATCCAAATTCCGTTTGAGCGTTTGCTCGGATGTTTTCTTGAATCCGTGGAGTACGTAAACCGTTCCGGCAATCTGGATCGCGTATACGACCCGATAGGCTCCCGAACGGTGGCGAAGCCGAAGCTCGTGAACGCCCTTTCCGATGGAGGGCATCGGACGGGAAAGGGGCATGGAAAGGAGTTGCCCCGCATCAAGGCGTGCCAAGGCGTCGGCAAGATCGGCACGGACATCCTCTGGAAAATCGTCAAGCTCTCGCTGGCAGGCCTTAAGAATGACGATCATCTGGCACCTATTGTCTCATATTTAAGACACGCGGTCAATCCGCTAGCTTCCCAACTCGTATTTCCACGAAAGCTTGTAGAACGTCGTGACCGGCTGGCCGTCGAGGCGGGCGGGTTCGAAGAGGAGTTTTTCCTTGGCCCAGCGGATGGTGTGCTCGTCGAGGGAAGTATTGCCCGTGCTCTCCAAAAGGCGCACGGTGCCCACGCGGCCCGTGGGGAGGACTTCGAGTTCCAGGGTGATCTTGCCCTCAAGGCCCCGCTCCCGGGCCCAGCGGGGGTAGGGGGGACGGTGGTCGTCGTCCGATCCAAGCAGCACGGCCCCGGGGATTCCATCCCCCATTCCCATGAGCCCCGGGACGCCCGTACCCGTTCCGCCGCCGCCCGTGCCATCGCCCACGGAGGCGCTCCCGCTTCCCTTGCCGGTATTCCCGGAAGATTCTTCGCCCG
>JBFLVN010000282.1:0-4682 GCA_040758475.1 Bdellovibrionota bacterium | reverse complement strand
GAGATCACCGCGGACGAAGAGGAATTCCAGAACCTCGTTCTGGGCGTGGCTTCCGGGAAAATCCCCAAATCCCAGGTGGCCGAATTCTTCCGCCAAGGAAGCCGTCAGCGCCCATCCCCTTCCAAAAAGAAGCGCCGTCCCCGGCGCTAATACCGCTCACTTTCTATTCGTGCCTTAGCGCCTCGATGGGGTGGAGGAGCGAGGCTCTTTTCGCGGGGTAGAAGCCGAAGAGGATTCCGATCGAGACCGAAAAACCGAAGGCGAGCGCCACGGCTTGCGGGCTCATGGCCACGGCCCATCCGGCTAGCCGCGCGAAGAGAAGCGAAATCCCCCACCCGAGCGCGATGCCGAAAAGCCCGCCCATGACGCTTACTACGACCGACTCGGCGAGGAATTGCGCCAGGATGTCGCGGCGGCGCGCGCCCACGGCTTTCCGGAGGCCGATTTCCCGGGTCCGTTCCGTCACGGAGACGAGCATGATGTTCATGATCCCGATGCCCCCCACGAGAAGCGAGATGGCGGCGATGGAGGCCAGGAGGACCGACATGGTGCGGCTGTTCTCCGTGATGGCCGATTGGATGTCGGCCAGGTTGCGGATCTGGAAAGCACCCTGCCGTTGGGACGGGGGGACTTTCTGGCGGGCGAGCATGAAGTTCTCGATCATCTTCTCGGCCGCTTCCATGTTCTCCACGCGGTCGATTTCGAGGTCGATGTAATCGACGTAATCCTTCCCGAGGATCCGGTGCATGGCGGTTTCGAGCGGCACGAGGACCACATCGTCCTGGTCGCGCCAGCCCGAGCCGCCCCGGGCGGGAAGGACGCCGATCACCTGGAAATTCACCTTGTTCACTTTGATGTTTTCGCCCACGGGGTTCTTCCCACCGAAGAGCTCCCGCACGACCGTGAGGCCCACGAGGGCCACTCGCGCGCGGCGGCGGTCCTCGTCCTCCGTGAAAAAGCGGCCCACCGTGGGCGTGGCGGCGCGCATTTTCTCGTAAGAAGGCGGAACGCCCGTGACCTGGGTGTTCCAGTTCCGGCGTTCGAAGGTCGCCTGGCCCCGCCCGTTCACCGTGGGGGCTACGTCGCGCACGTAGGGGATTTTCTCCCGGAGGGCGGCCGCGTCCTCGGTGGTGAGTTTCGTCGTGGCCCCGGCCTCCTGGGCCACGCCCCCCACGTTGCGGGAGCCGGGGCGCAGGACGAGGAGGTTCGATCCCAGGGTGGCGAGCTGGGCTTCCATCGCCTTCTGAGCCCCGCGTCCCAGGGCCAGCATGGCGACGACCGCTCCTACGCCGATGAGGATTCCGAGCATGGAAAGGGCGCTTCGGACCCGGTTGGCGGAGAGCATGGCGAGGCCCTGGCGCACGTATTCGAAAAGCCCCGCTGCTCGAAGGCCCCCGCCCGCGGAGAACCGGGCGGCGGTGCCGGGGGCGGGTTTCGCGGCGGGGAGCCTCCGCTCGTCCGAGAGGATTTTTCCATCCCGCATCCGCAGGAGCCGCCGCGCGTGAGCGCCGATCTCTTCTTCGTGCGTGACGACGACGATGGTGATTCCCTGGGCGTTCAGCTCTTCGAGCAGCGCGAGGATTTCCTTTTCGCTCGCGGAATCGAGATTCCCCGTGGGCTCGTCGGCCAGAATCATCCGGGGGCGGTTGATGAGGGCCCGGGCGATGGCGGCGCGTTGTTGCTGGCCGCCGGAGAGTTCGTTTGGATGGTGGTGGAAGCGGTCGGGGAGGCCCACGCGGGAGAGGGCTTCCTCTGCCCGCTCCAGGTCCACTCCTTCCCCCGAATAGAGGAGCGGGAGGGCCACGTTCTCCGCCGCCGTGAGGCGTGGCAGGAGGTTGAACTGCTGGAAAACGAACCCGAAGGCCTCCCGCCGCAAGCCCGAGAGGTCGTCCTCCCGGAGCCTTCCCACTTCCCGCCCCCCCACGCGGTAGGAGCCCGAATCGGGGACGTCCAGGAGCCCGAGCACGTGCATGAGCGTCGATTTCCCCGAGCCCGAGGGGCCCATGATGGCGACGAAATCGCCCTGCTCGATTTTCAGAGACACGCTATCCAGTGCGCTTACGGTGTGTTCGCCCATCCGGTACTGCTTGGAGACGTTCTGGAGTTCGAGGAAAGGGACGGGTTCCACCGAGGGCGCCCCAGGAGTTTTCGGGAGCGCGGGAGCGGCGGCGGAAGGGGGCGGAGGCATTTCCCTTCTCCTCTATCTTCTCCGTGCCCGGGGCCGTGCGGGCGCGAAGGGGTTTACGGGTTCGGCGTCCTGATCCGGCAGGGTGATTTCGGGGACGAGAAGAATTTCTCCCTCCGAGAGGCCCGAGAGGATTTCCGTGGATTTCCCATCCGTAAGGCCCGTTTTGATTTCCCGCTCGGCGGGAGGAGTTTCCGCGGCCGGGGGCTTCAGGAGCGCCAGGGTTTTTCCGTCTTTCACTTTGAGCGCTTCCGTGGGGGCGAGGAGGATTCCTTTTTTTTCCGTGACCGTGAACGTCACGTTGGCTGTCATGCCGCTCCGCATGAAGGCGGGCGTCTCGTCCGGAAGGACTTCGACCACGTAGAGCGTCACGTTGTTGACCGTGAGCGCGTCGAAGGCGACGCGGCTTACTTTCCCCGCGAAGGGTTTGTCCGGATAGGCGTCGAGCACGATGGACGCTTTTTGCTTCGTCTGGACCTGGGCGATGTCGGTCTCATCCACCTGGGCTTTGACGATGAGCCGGTCCGAGAGGACGAAGAGGGCGTCCTGGGTGGTGAAGGTCTGCCCTGGTTCCACGTTCCGCTGGATGATCGTCCCCGTGACGGGGGCCATGACGGAAGTGGCCCGGTAGAGTTCTTCCCAGCGCTTCGTCTCTTCCGGCCCCTTGGCCCGGGCGGCATCGAGAAGCGCGGCCCGCTCCGTCGAGCTCACCCAAGCGAGGGTTTCCCCCTTGCGGACGAGCTGTCCCTCTTGCACGAGCACCTGCTCGGCCCTTCCGGAAACGGGGGCCTTGATGTCGATCTGCTTTTCGGGCTCCACGATCCCGGTACTCAGGATCGTGACGGCCAGGTCGCCGCGGGCGACGGCGGCCTCCCGGTAGGTTTGGGGAGGCGGAGCGGAATAATGCCGCCAGGCGAAGTACCCGCCCGGCGCGAGCACCAGGAGGCCCGCGATCCAGAGTCCCGGGTGGCGCTTGCGGCGTCTTGGCTCGTTCACGGAAGCACCGCCTTGCCTTGCGCGCGCTCCCAGGCGGCCTGGCTCGTCACCCGGTCGCGCCGGCTCTGGAGGTATCTTTTCTGGCGGTCGATCAGGTCGTTTTCGATCAAGTCCCAGTCCTCGAAGGAAAGAAGGCCGTTGTTGTACTTGCTCCTGGAAATCTCGGCGCGCAAGGTGGCCGCCTCCAGGAACCCCTCGTCGGCTTTTAATTTCTGGAGGGATTCCACGTAGGCGGCGTGGGTTTCCCGCAAGGAAACGCGCACCTGCCGGATGGCCGCCTGGGCGTCGGCCGAGGCGGCGAGCAGTTCCGAGCGGGCGCTCTCCGTCCCATGATAGTCCTTGAAGCCGCTAAAGAGGGGAAGGGTCAGATCCACCCCCACGGACCAGCGCCCGTCTTCAAATTCTTCCCCCTCCCGGGCGGCGCTCCCCGTGAGGTCGAGCGAGGGATAGAAGGGCGACCTCGCGAGGCCGATGGCGGCCAGGGCCGCCTCGCGCCGCGCCACCGCCTCCCGGTAGGCGGGCGTTTTTTTCGCGATCTCCTCGAAGGCGGGTTTCTCCTCGGGAACGTCCACCGGCACGGCGCCCGTGGCTTCCAGGTCGTCTTTTTCCCGCCCCAGGACGCGGGCGAGTTCCGAGCGCGCCGTGAGGACCGCGTGGGTGGCCTGGAGGTCCTCGTACCGGGCCTGATCCAGATACGCCTCGAAGAGGCGGACCGATCCTTTGTTCTCCCGGCCACTTTCAAAACGCAGGGCGACGAGCCGCAGGTTCTCTTCCCGCCGCCGGATGATCTCCTGGGTGAGCTTCCGGTTTTCTTGCGCGTACGAGAGGCGCTCGAAGGCGCCTTTGAGGGCGAAGCTTGTTTCCGCCCGCGCGGTTTCGAGCGCGGTCCTCGCCACTTCCACGGCCGCCTGTGCCTGGGTCACTTTCGCCTCGTCCTGGAATCCGGCGAAGAGGTTCTGCCGTGCTTCGATTTCGGCATTGAAGGAAGATTGAGGATCGCCGCTTCCCCCCGTGCCGCCCGAGAAGGAATTCTCCCCGTAGCTGTAACCCAAAGTCCCCGTCACTTGCGGGTAGTAGCCGCTCCGGGCCGCCTGGGCCTGCCGCTCGGCGGACCGGAGGCGTTCCTCGGCCGCCTGGAGATTGGCGTTTCCCTCGGCCGCTTCTTCCACGCACTTCTGCCAGGAGAGGGGTTCGGCGCCGGCAGGGGAAGCGAGGAAGGCGCCCAGGAAGAAGAGAGCTGGAAGAAGCTTCACGCGCAATCACCCACGGTCGAAAGGGCCGCGCCCATCGCGCGCCCCGGCAAGCATTCAGACGTCCCGGCGGGGGAAAGTTACCCCATGGAGAGGGGCACGGCGAGGATCGGGGGCATCCGGAGAAGATTAAAAGCGATTCATTTCGGGTTCAAAGCCAAGAGAGCACCTTGACCGCGGCGGCGGGGAGAATCCCCCAGGGGATTCCTGCGGCCAGGAGGATTTTCCCGCGGCCCTTGAAAAAGAGGAGC
>JBFLVN010000281.1:0-4740 GCA_040758475.1 Bdellovibrionota bacterium | reverse complement strand
TAGAGAAGGTCCGCCTGTTTCGTGCCATCGAGGCGCCGGGCAAGCCGGGAAGGACGGCGGAAGTAACCCGCGATCCCCTCCTTCCCCGGACTCGTGACCAGAATGACTTCCGTCACGCCCGCCCGTGAGGCTTCCTCGACAACCAGGTGGAGAACGGGCCGCAAGACCGCCCGTCCGCCGCGGCCCTCCACGATGGGAAGAAGCTCCTTGGGCACGGCGAAGGTCGCCGGCAGGAGCCGGGTTCCAAGACCGGCGGCGGGGATGACGGCTTTCCGGGGCAAGAAATTCATTGACAAACAGCGTCTCTCGCGGCTCTATCTAGCACGAAGCGGCGAGGCAGGACACCTTCGGCGAGGAAATAGAGGAGACCCCCATGATCCGCGAGCGATACGATTTGACCGGGAAACTCGCGCTCGTCACCGGCGCGAGCCGCGGCATCGGCGAGGCGGCCGCCATCGGCCTGGCCGAAGCGGGGGCGGATCTCGTCCTCGTCTCCCGGAAAATGGACGGCCTGAGCGACGTCGCCAAGAAGGTGGGGTCCTTGGGACGCAGGGCCGTGTGCATCCCCACGAACATCGGTACGGAAACGGAAATCGAAGCTCTCGGAGAAAAGCTCGCCAAGGACGATCTCCTGCCCGACATCCTGGTCAACAACGCCGCCACCAATCCCGCCATGGGAACGCTCCTCGAAACCCCCGACAGCGCGTGGCAGAAAGTCCTGGACGTAAACCTCACGGGTCCGCTCCGCCTGTGCCGGAAGATCGTCCCGCTCATGCGCAAAAAGGGCGGCGGCGCCATCGTGAACGTCGCCTCCATCGGAGGCCTGCGCCCGCCCGCGTTCCTGGGGGCCTACGGCGTCTCGAAGGCGGGGCTTCTTTTCCTCACGAAAGTCCTGGCCGTCGAACTCGCCCGCTACCAGATCCGGGTGAACTGCGTGGCCCCGGGCCTCGTCCGCACGCAGTTCTCCAAGGCCCTCTTCGACAACGAGATGATCTACAAAGGCGCGATTTCGAGCATCAAGATGGGCCGCCACGGGGAGCCCGAAGAGATCGCTTCCGTCATCCTCATGCTCGCTTCCCCGGCTTCGAGCTTCATGACCGGGGAAGTCATCGTCATCGACGGCGGGGCGATCCTGTGAACCTCCCCAAAACCGTCCTGCTGTTTGCGGGGTTCCTGCTCGGAGGGATTCTTCTTTCCTGCGGCTCGGCCAATGTTCCCGTCCAAATCACCTTCGTCGACACCACGGCCGATGGGGCGTCCCAGCTCAACCCCCTCGAAATCGAAACGAGCAATGGAATCGACGGGCGAGGAAGCGTTCACTTGCAAGCGACCGCGAGCGAATCTTTCGAAGGCGAGATTGGATTCCTCAACATCATCGACGCCGCCCTCTCCGTTCCGCCAGAAGGCGTACTCTTTCACCGGACCGACCCCAACGCTACAGAGAGCGACAACGATGACGAAGGTCCCTACGAACTCCTTCCCCTGGAATCCGTCCGCTTCTACGTAATCATCAACCCCACCGACTGCACCGCCACAGCGCCGGAAGCCAAAAAAATCACCGTCAGCGTAGGACCCAACGGGGAATCCGCCACCGCTTTCGTCGACGTGTGGGTGCGGACGGCGAGCCCGGTCCCGTGCCCCTGAGAAATCACCGCTTTGATCGGAAAGATTCGGAAGGAAGAAAACTTGGTGGACCAGATCGGGATCGAACCGACGACCTCCACAATGCCATTGTGGCGCTCTCCCAACTGAGCTACTGGCCCACGATCCGGAAGAGCCTCCAGAACCGCGTCTTTGCCCAAGACGCACGCCCAGAGGGGACGGGAATATGTAAGGAGCGCGCCCCGGGTGTCAAGGGACTAGGGGCAGAGGCCCTTTTCGTACCGCTTCCCTTCGCAGGAAAGAACATCTTCGGTGGGCGAATGGCAATGGATGGGATCGCCGCTAAAGGGCTTGAGGACGAGCCGGCGGCCTTCCACGCGGCAAAAGCCCGAGGCGATGGCGGGCGCGCTCGGCGGCACGTTCCCGCTCTTCCTCTCCCACTGCCCCTTGCCGCTGAATTCGAGATACTCCTCCAGGTGCTCCCAATCCCCCATGCAGTATTTTCCGGAAAATTCCTCGAGCCGGATCGCCCGCCCCGGCTCGGCGGGCTCGTCCACCGGAGGGGGAGGCATCCCGCCACCGTCCCCAGCGGCGGCCCCGTCTTCGGGATAGGGTTCCGGAAAGCGCCACGAGCGGACGAACCCTTCGAGGGCGGAGACGATCGTCGCGACCCGCCGGTCGTAGACGGTCGCCCGCAAGACGAGCGCCCACGCAGGGTCCTTGGCCACCACCCAGACGTAGTACCGCAGGCGCCCCTCGGCGTCGCTGCTCACGAGATCGGCGCGGGCGCCCGGATGGCCCTGGGCTCGGAACAAAACGACGTCGGAACGCTCGATCTGGAACTGGCCGCTGGAGGCGGCTTCGGTCTGAAGGAGCCGCGCGGCGGCCTCCACCCCTTCGAAAGGAAGCGGCGCCACATAGAGGAGAAAGGCTTCGTCCCCCGAGGCCGACATACCGGGGGCTTCGAGAAGGTACCCCAGCTGGCCATCCCCCCCGGCGCCCCGGGTCATGGTCCACCCGGAGGGGACGTCCATGGAGATTCCCTCCACGCTGCGGCGTTCGGCGCGAACCGCGAGCGGGAAAAAGAACGTGGCCAGCAACGCGGCAAGGACGCTTCGAAAAAACATCCGGAGGATCGTCCGTTCCCTGGAAATTTCCGATGGGACTATTTTCGGTGACAGGGCAAATCCCGTCAATCCCCCGCTTTGACTTGTGCGCTCCCGGTGGGCTTTCCTTGGGGCTGCCGAGCGGAAAGCGCTCGCAAACCAATGCCCCGCACCCTCCTGATCCCCTCACTCCTCGCCCTCCTGTTTACCGTTTCCTGTGGCGATGGGGCGCGCCCGCTCACGGACGCCTTCGATGGGACGTGGAACCTCACTCTCTCGGGCGATTGCGGCGGCGGACCCACGGCCGTCGAAATCACGGATGGAATCGCGGAAGGGACTTTCGCCTTTTCGAGCGGCACGTGCGGAACGGAGACGGGCGATCTTTCGGGGCCCGTCCATCCCGGCGCCGGGGAATCCGCCGCCTTCCCCGATTTCGGCGACCTTCGCTGGACCCTGCAAGGAGAGGCGGGGACTTTCCAGTTCTACGGAACAATCACCCTCTCGGGGGGATCGGGATCGTGGATTAGTTCGGACGGCGAAATCGAAGGCAGCTTCACCCTGTTGCCGTAAGCTTCATCCCGCCACGACCACCCGGTTGCGGCCCTGGTTCTTGGCCTCGTAAAGAGCTGCGTCGGCGAGCCGGATCAGGTCGTCGATGTTGGAAACATCTTCCCGGGGAAAACAGGAAATCCCAAGGCTCGCCGTAAGATGGAGCGAATCGCCCGCGCTCGCGACGGGCGTATCCTCGATCCGCTTGCGGTAGCGCTCGGCCACGACTTGCGCCCCGGCGAGATCGGTTTCCGGCAGGAGGAGCGCGAATTCCTCTCCGCCGTAACGGGCCGCGATGTCGTGCTTTCGGAGGCCTTCCTTCAAGACGCCCGCGACCGCGATGAGGGCCTGATCCCCCACTTGGTGGCCGTGCTTGTCGTTGATCTTCTTAAAGTGATCAATGTCGATCATCACGTAGGAAAGCGACGCCCGGTAGCGCTCGGCCCGCAGGAATTCGAGTTCGAAGACTTCCATGAAGTGACGGCGGTTCGTGATCTTCGTCAGGCCATCCGTGTTGGACATGACTTCGAGGCGCTGGTTCTGGTCCTTGAGCTCGTCCTGGAGCTGCTTGATCTTGAGATGGACCTTGACGCGCGCGACGAGTTCTTCGTCGTGGAAGGGTTTGGTCAAATAATCGGACGCGCCGGTTTCGAGGCCCCGCACCTTGGTGCGCACGTCCTCCTGGCCCGTGAGCAGGATGACGGGGACTTCCGTAAGCTCTGGTTTGCTTTGCTTGAGGGTGAGAAATTTGAAACCGTCGATGCCAGGCATCACGAGATCGCACAGCACGAGATCGACCTGATTGTTCAAAAGGAGCTTGAACCCCTCCACCCCGTCGGCGGCGGTAAGGAACCTGCTGAAAATCTCCCGCTCGGCGAGCGCCCGCTGGACGCGGTTTCGCACCGTTTCCGAGTCGTCGATGATGAGGACCGTCTTGGCCATTGAAGCTGGAGCCCCGCCTCCGCCCCCAGAAACCAAGAAACACGAAAAGCGCCGGACGGGGGCATTGTGCCCGACTTCCGGGGGCCCCGCCCAGGGCCCTCAAGAAAACCTAGGGAGCGGCCAGTTCGTGGCAAAGTTCCTGATAGCGGGTAGCCAGGGAGGCGTATAGCTCTTGGGAAGCGGCGATCGCTTCGAAAGCCTTTGCCGCTTCTTCAAAACGGGCAGCCGCCAGGAGAGAGAACCCGGCGTGAAACTCCTCGGGCAGATGGGAGCGGACCTGGGCTGGAGGAGCCGCTGGGGAAACGCCCGCCTGCCCTTGGATCGTCCGGTAGGCGAGCACGTCCCGGGCGACCTGGGCGCGGAAAACGGGCTCCCGGGAAAAAGGGCTCGCCCGGAGAAGATCGGTATAACAGGCGGCGGCCTGCGGCAGATCTTTTTCCGCCTCCCGTACGATTCCGCTTCGAAGGAGCGAAAGGCAGCGGACTTCGAGATTTTCTTCTTTGCGATTTGCCGCCTGCCGGAGGAACACCCCTCCGGCGAT
>JBFLVN010000280.1:0-4740 GCA_040758475.1 Bdellovibrionota bacterium | reverse complement strand
TATTTTATCGTCCATCAGTTCAGCAGAAAGATGGATAGGCCAAGGCATCCCGGATCGCCCGGAAGAAGGTCTTGATCCCTTCCCGGAGGCGGGCGAAGGGGCCCGGCTTCATTAGTTGGCGGCCTCGCGGACGCATTCGCAGGCATCCTTGACGGTGCGCAGGCGGCGGGCCTTGCGTTCGTCGATTTCGACGCCGAAGCGCGATTCGAGTTCGACGAGCAGGTCGAGGAGCTTCAAATCATCGCAGTGAAGGTCCTTGCGGAAATCGGCGCCCAGGGAAAGGCGATCGCCATCGACATGCAGGCGCTCGGCGATTACACGTTGTACTTGTTCTTCGACACTCATGGTTAGGGAACCCCCGGCTAAGCCCAGTAACAATCGAGTTGTGAATAAAGCCCCTTGCTGGGTTGCTCTGGAATAGAGCAGGGATCGTGCCGCCGGTCCGTAACAATTTCGCATTACCTTCGTCGTTTTTATCAATAATTACAGCCAGTTATACGGTAATTTCCCAAAACACCGTTTGGCAAAACTACGGCTGCGAAGGGATTTACGCACATTTCCCGATTTTAGTGGAGGACTCTGCGAAAGAGTGTTCGCGCTTGTGGGGTCTCAGGGTTTACGAAATTGTGGGCGTCATCTCAATTGAGAGTGAAAAGCGGGGTGGCGCGCATAAACCGGATTGGCAACTTCGCCGGTATTTTAAAGGCCCGTTCTTTGCTCTTCGGGGAGGGGGCGTGCTACGAAGGCGCCCGCGAACGGATGCCTTTTCTGAAAGCGCCGCCGCGAATTTGAAAGAAACCGGTAGGAAACACTAGCGATGTCGATGAAAGCCAAGGACAGCAAGCGGGCGGTGGCCCGGCTCGAAGAAGTAAAGAAGAGCATCAAAACCCACGCCGGGAAGCTCCAGGCCCTTCAGGACCGGTCCGAGAAGAATCCGGCGGCCCGCCGCTCCCGCAAGAAACTAAAACGCGCCCAGCGCAAGGTCCGCAAAGTCGTCAACTTCGGAAAGGGCAAGGCTTCCGCCGAAGCTCCGGCCGCTCCGGCGCCGGCGGCGGGCTAAGGCCCCTTTCCCCTCCCGGGCGGGACCGGGAGGTGGTAGTATTTCCGCGAGAACCATCCGCGGATGCTTTCCCGGTTCAACCTCCTCATCGAATGGCTCTTCCGCCGCCTCTTGCGGCGGGTCAACGTGAGCCAGCGCTTTATCTCCACGTACGGCGAATGCCTCGAAAAAGGAAACGTCTTTCTCGTCGCCCGCAACCGGAGTTACTTCGAAGGCCTCGCCACCAATTACTTGCTCCGTGAATTTGGCCTTCCCCTTCCGGCATTCCCGAGCAACCTTCGCCTCGTCCGCTTCAGCCCTCTCAAAGTCCAGCTGGGGCTCGTTCTCAATTGGATTTTGCGCAAGCTTCGCCTTGCCCGTGCCCACCCTCATTACCGGGAACGCCTGCTCACTTCCCTGCGGCTAGGCGAAAACGGCTACATCTTCGTCAAGCGCGGCCGTTCCATCCTGCGGGATTTCTTCCAGGGGAACGACCCGTTCGTGATTCTGCTGGAAGAAGCCCGGAACACCAGCAAGCCCATCTACCTTCTGCCCATCCACTTCGTCCTCGATTCGACGCCGGACCGTACGAAGCCCGATCTGGCCGAACGCCTCCTTGGAAGCGCGGGCGAACCGGGACTCTTGCGGCGGGCCTGGCAGGTGGTTCTGGCTTTCGGTACGAGCACCCTTCAGAACGCTTCTCCCGTTCATCTGCAAGAGTTCCTGGCCGCCAACGAGGGGGTGCCCGATAAAGTTCTCGTTCGAAAGCTCAAGCTCACTTTACTCCAGGAATTCGCGGCGGAACGGAAAGTCCACGTCGGCCCCAAGCTCATGCCACGGCTCGAACTCCAGGCCGAACTCCTTCGCAATCCCGGCCTCTCCGAATTCATCGTGGCGGAAGCCGAGCGGGAGAGAGTATCGAAGGACGTTATCCTCCAGCGCGCCAGCGACATCATTGATGGAATGGCCTCGGATTTGAAGCTCTATACCGCTTTGCTCGTCAAACACACGAGCCAGCTCGGATACGGGCAGACCTACGACGGAGGGCTCGACATCGACCGGGAAGGGCTCGAACGAGTGCGCAATGCCATGAAGCAAGGCCCCGTACTCCTCCTTCCCAACCACACGAGCCACGTGGATTACCTGCTCATCTCCTGCCTCTTTTATGACGAGCGTCTCGCTCTTCCCCAGATCATGGCGGGCGACAACCTGGCGTTCTGGCCGCTTGGATACATTTTTCGCGGCAGCGGGGCTTTTTTCATCCGGCGCAGTTTCCGGGACGACCGCCTCTACACGAAGATTTTCGAGACGTACATCGACTATCTGTTGGCCGAAGGTTTCCCCATCGAATTCTTCGTCGAGGGCACGCGCTCGCGCAACGGCCGCATGCGGCCTCCCCAGTTCGGGATGCTCTCGCGCATCGTGGCGAGCTTTGGAAACGGGAGCTGCGAGAAACTGGCGATCGTTCCCATCGGGATCGACTACGACCGGGTGGTGGAGGAAGGGACGTATCGCAAGGAACTCCTCGGCGGGAAGAAAGAGAAAGAAGGCCTCCTGGCGCTTCTAAAGCTTCCCGCCGCCCTGCGCATGAAGCGGGGCCGGATGTACATCCGTTTCGGAAAGCCTATGGACATGGCCGAATACTGCGTCGGCGTGGGACTCGACCCCAAGAAGGAGGAGCACCGGCGGGAGCTCACGCAACGCCTTGCCTGGGATATCTTGGGCCGTATCCAGGAAGAGCGTACCGTGACGGTGACGTCCCTCGCCGCCGCGGCCATTCTTTCCGAGCCTTACCGTCCCATTCCCTATTACCGGATCGAAGCCAGGGCCGAACTCCTTCGAGCGCTTGCCGTGCGGCGAGGATCGCCACTCGGAATGGGGATCGGCAAGGACGATTCCCTTCACGCGCGCCAGGAAGCTTACCGGACGGTTCTGGAGCGTCTTGCGCTTTCAAAGGTCATCTCCGTCTCGCGGCAGGGAAACGAGTCCCTCTATACGCTCGCCCACGGCCAGTACCCCGTTCTCGACTACTACCGGAACGCCCTGGCCAATCCTCTTTCGGATAGCGCCTTGGCGGCGTTCCTCGCCTGGCGGAAGGTGGAAGGGCGGGGAGAACGGCTCGATCCCTCCGCCATCGAGGGGCCCTTCGAATTCCTCTCTTCGCTCCTTTCCCGCGAAATCGTAGGGAAGCGCCGGGGCCTTGCCGACGGGCTCGGGGCCCTCGTCGAAATGGATTGCCTGCGCGACGGCAGCGGGACCTTCGAACTCTTTGACGCCGAACGGCTGGCGGGTGTCGCTTCGATCGTCCGTCCGCTCGTCGAGTGTTATTACGCGATGGCCTCCAGCCTGGGAGAGTGTGAAGGAGAGGAACGAATCCTTCGGAACGATCTGCTCCCCCGTTTTCGCGAAAAACTCACGGAACTCCATGGCAAGGGGAAAGCCGTCAATCGGGAAGCGCTCACGACCGCCATCTGCGACCGGGCCGTTGAACTCTTCCTGGAGCGCGGCATTCTCGAAGAGGACAAGGTAAACGCCGGAAAGAAAAACGCGATCTATCTCGCACGCGATCCCCGTACGGCCGCCGATATCGCTAGCCGGATCGACGCCGTTCTGTAATGGACAGTGATTTTTAAAAGACCGGGACCGGTGGCCGGAGCTTTGCGGATTTCCCCCGCTGAAAGTATTTCACCATGACCGACGCATCGAGCTTCGCCCTCGGGCTTTTGACCGCCGTCTTCTGGTCCCTTGGAGAGTTCTTTTCAAAACGGGGCGTCAAGGAGGCGGAACTTCTGACGGCATCCCTTGGAATGCAGATCACCGGGGCTTTGGGCGTTGGGCTCTTTTCCCTGGTTTCCGCATTCGCCTTTCCGGGGATATTTCACTCGTTTCTTCCTGCTGCCAGTACGCCGCTCACGGTCCCGTTTTGGCAGAGCTTTCTCGTGGGGTGTGTCGCCATCACGGGCGTGGCGTTTTGTTACCGGAGCTACAAGCTCGCGCCGCTCGCCATCGCCAGCCCTATTGTGAATTCCAAGGGAATGTTCGCGGCTTTGGTGGCCTGGGTATTTTTAAGCGAACAGGCTGGTATTCCGGTGGCGTTGGGCGCTCTTGGGTGTGGACTTGGAGCCGCCTTCATGGGAATGGAAAACGGCGGGGCTGCCGGGAAGTTCTTTGTCCCGGGCGTGGGCTCGGCCGCTGTGGCGGCCGTTCTCTACGGTTTTGCCATGACGTTTTCCAAAGTACCCGCGGCCGCTGCCGGGGCAGGGTTTACGGTCGTGAGCATCCGGGTGGGGGCGTTTTGCCTCATGTTCCTGCTCGTTCTTTTCTCGTTGGGATGGAAGGGGCTTCTCCCCCCTCGCCGCGTCTGGGGGAGCTTCCTCCTTATGGGCCTATTTGACGCTGCCGGGCACATCGCGTTCATCACGGGCCTTACGCGCGGGACGGCGTTCATTGTGAGCACGCTGGCGGCGCTCAGCCCCGTTCTCACGGTCGTTCTGGCGGTGGCGTTCTATCGCGAGCGGCTTTCGGCCCGGCAATGGGGCGGGTTCGCTTTGGTGGGCGGCGGCCTTCTCCTCCTGGCCCGCGCGTCCTGAAAAATCAGGCCTCCCCGGGCCGTTGACCCGCCCCCAAAGGACGTGATTTCATAGAGGCGCTTTCCCCCACTAACCGTTTTTCATTCAAGAGGGCTTTATTCATGGATCTCA
>JBFLVN010000279.1:0-4755 GCA_040758475.1 Bdellovibrionota bacterium | reverse complement strand
TCTCACTTCATACGAGCGAGCTGCGGAAAAAGCTGACAGTCATCGTCGGGCCTGATCCTTCGGGGGAAGAGGCCCTCGCCGTCCGGGTGGAAGTTGAAAACGCCCGGGGCGTGATCGCCCTGGCGGCGGCCTTCGAGTGTTTTCCCGAAGAAGCGTTTTACGGTTTTGGCGGCAGGAGAACGGGGCTCGATCAGCGGGGCAGGGCGTTCCACTCCTGGGTGGAAGAAGGGCTTGGCTCTTCGACCATTCCCCACACAGCACTCGGTTATTTCAAAAAAAACCGGACCCAACTCTTTGGCGAACAAGCTTCGTACTATCCCCAATCCCTTTTCGTCTCGTCGCGGGGTTATGGGTTTTTCCTGGAAAACTCCGAGCACGCCCGTTTCCACATGGCGTCCGACAAGAGCCACCTCTGGAAGGTGAGCGTTTCTTCGCCGTCCCTCCGGTATGTGATCGCCGCTGGTCCCCACAAGAAGACGGTGAAAACTCTCTCTCAGATCAACGGCCGCCACCACGAACCCCCGGCCTGGGCCAAGGGGTTTCTCATCCAACACCGGGTGGTCGTAAATCCCCTTTCGCGAGTGAAACCCGAAAACTGCGCCCGGGAAGTCATCGAGGCCATCGAAGGGCTCGGCCAACATGGCCTAAAGCCCGAGGGGTATCTGATCGAATCGGCGGGAATTTTGAGCGAATCCCAACTCGGCCGCATCCTTTCTCTCCTCAAAGAGCGGGGAATTAGGCCCATGACCTACGTGCGGACGTTTGTGGCGGTGGACCTGCTCAATACGGAAACCCCCGAGGTTTTCGAGGAATGCCTTGCTAAGGGGCTTTTGCCCAGGAAAAAGAACGGGGAACCGGCGGTCTATCGCTACCCCCTGTTCCCCAAGTGGGCGGGCCTGGATTTTACCAATCCCAAGACCCACGAATGGTGGGAAAAGCGCCTTCGGGCCCTTTTCGATTTGGGTTTCGAGGGATTCATGCACGATTTTGGCGAGCACATCCCGGTGGAGGCGCGCCTAGCCGACGGCCGCACGGGAGCGCAGGTCCACAATCTCCACGCGGGCCTCGCCGCCAAGCTGACGTGGGAAGTCGTTCAAAAGTACCAGAAAGAACACCCGGGCCGGGAGATTTTCTATTTCACCCGCAACGGTTTTAGCGGGCGGCCCGGCGCGGCGGCTTTTGAATTTTCCAACTTCTCCGGCGATTTCTCCCAGGATTGGGATGGACTCACGGGCCTTGCCGCCCATATCCCCGACATGCTGAACCGCGGGATCGGCGGCGCCTATGGATACAACCTGGACATCGGTGGTTATTTCGACGCCGTAACACCGCAGCCCACGAAAGAGCTTTTTATCCGCTGGACCCAGCTCGCCACGCTCACGCCGTTCTTTCGCATCCACAATTCGCCCACGGGGAAATTCCTTCTTCCGTGGTCCTTTGATGACGAAGCCCTCCATATTTTCAAGGACATGCTCGCCCTGCGGGAGCGGGCGCGGCCATACATGGATCGGCTCTGGAAAGAGGCGGCTGCTACCGGCCTCCCGCTCGCAAGGCCCCTGTGGCTCGAATACCCGGACGATCCTCATGCCAAAAACGTGAGCGATCAATTCCTTTTGGGGCCGGACGTCCTTGTGGCGCCGGTAGTTAAGAAAGATGCCCGTAGCCGCGATGTGTATTTCCCCGAAGGTTCGTGGGTCTCACCGATTGATGGCAAGACGTACAAAGGCCCGGGACGGCACCGCGTTCCCGCGCCGCTGGCGGTTCTTCCGTATTTTTTCCGGGAAGGGGCCGGGCGTTTTAGCTTCTGAGATTGAGGGAATTTCGGGGTTGCCGGATTATTCGATCGTTACTTCCAATTCGGAACGATCTTCGTCACAGGCAGAATCACAGTCGAGCAAGAAAGAAGTGTCTTCATCGATTGTCAGGGAAACACTTCCCTCATCTCCCAAATTGTTATCTTCCACAACTTCTTTGCCACCACCTGGCAGGATTTTGAACACATCGCAGGAGATGATGACTCCTTCGGGATTGTCGAGCCGCCAACGAAGCGTTGTGGTCTCGCCAGATGCCACGGGGTTCGGAGTGGCTGTAAAGTTTTCGATGGCAAACCCGTGAAAGCACTCGGAGCACGATGCCGTCAGCAGAGTGCTAATGCACAAAACTATTATCGCTGCGCCGAATACGAGGATGCCTGTCCCAGGCCTGATATTTCGATTCATGGAGCGCTCGATTTGAAGGGAGTTTAATCGATGCCTGGGTGAATTTCTCTTTATTTTGACCTGGCCCATTCCCCGCAATAGCGTTCCAGCCGGGGGAAATGTGCATGGCCGGTTCTTCCTGGCAATTTTTCGCGAACGCCGCGGGAGATGCGCTGAAAGCGGCCGCCGGGCGTCTTGTGAGCGGGCCCAAGCTTCCGAATTGGTCATTCTCTTTTGAAGTGCTGAGCGCGGTCATGCGGGGCCACCTCACCCGGGCCGCGGGTTACGACGATCCTCCGGAACAGCGGGTCTTCATCGATGCGGCCAATCCTCCATCGCCCTCCCTCCGACGCGTTGTGATCGAGGAGACCCGCGTGGGCTCCATTCCGGCCAAGTGGTTCAAACCCAAAGGAGAGACGAAGGACCGCACGCTCTTATTCCTCCATGGCGGTGGTTATGTGATTTACGCCAAGAGCCACGCGGGATTCATCGCCTCGCTCGCTACTATCTTGAAAGCCAAAACGCTGGTTCCCGATTACCGCCTCGCCCCGGAGCATCCCTTCCCGGCGGCCATTGAAGACGCGGTGGCGGCCTATGAATTTCTCCTGGAGCAAGGGACCGATCCTAGGAGGATCGTCATTGCCGGCGATTCGGCGGGTGGGGGGCTTACGCTTGCCACGCTCCTGGCGCTTCGCGACAAGAAACGCCCCCTCCCGGCCCTGGCGTGCCCCCTTTCCCCCTTCGTGGATACGGGGTGCAGCGGGAAGAGTTTTGAGACGAACGCCCCTTACGATTGGCTCGTCCCCGCCCTCGGGCGCCAGTGGGGCAAGTGGTATCTGAGCGGGCAGGATTCCAAGAACCCGCTCGCTTCTCCCCTGTTTGCCGATCTTTCCGGGCTCCCGCCCATCTACATCCAAGCGGGAAAGGCCGAGATTCTCATCGACCAGATCAAGGATTTCGCGCGGCGGGCGCAGGAGCAGAAAGCCGATTGCACTTTGGAAGCCTGGACTGGGATGACCCACGACTTCCAGATGTTCGCGGACGTGGGCCTTTCCGAAGCCAAAGAAGCCCTTCGGAAACTCGCCGAGCGCGTGGACTTGGTTCTGGGGCAATAACGATGGAACTCGAATACACCGACTATCGGAAGGACCCCGCCGCCTGGGCCAAGTTGCTGGGCATTTCCAGGGAGGCGGTGGATCTCTATCTCTCCAGCGAGGTGATCGACCTCCACACCTGCTCCTTCATGTGGGAGCGCATCTTCCCCGGCTACGACATGCGAAAGCGCCACCGGGCTTTTCTGCCGGGTTCTTTCGCCTTCAATCAGGTGGATCTCCCCCGGGCCCGCGAAGCCCAGATGGCCGCCGTTTCGTGGGACGTGACGACGAATCCGTTCCGTTTTTCATCGTCCCGCCCTCCGACGGCCGTTCAAAACATCCGGAAGATCGTGGAGACGCTAAAGCAGTTTCCCGATGAGTTCCGTGTCGCTCGGACCTATTCCGAGTACAGGGCCGCACGGGCGGCGGGCTGCACGGCTTCGCTCATCTCCATCCAAGGGGGGCTTGCCCTCGATCACTCTCCCGATTCCCTGGACCTCATTCCGGATGATCTCGTCCACCGGATCACCGTGGTGCATCTGACCGAATCCCGCCTTGGCGCCCCCAACTCTCAACCCCAAAAAGCCAAGAAGGGGCTTACCCCCTTGGGCCGCGACTTCGTGCGCAAGATGCAATCCAAAAGAATCCTCGTGGATTTGGCCCACATCAACCGCCAAGGATTTTTCGACGCCCTGGAGGTTTGCGATCCCTCCATTCCGGCGGTCGTGACCCACACCGGCATCCAGGCGGTTTGCCCCAGCTGGCGCAACATCGACGACGAACAGATCAAGGCCATTGCCGATTGCGGCGGGACGATCGGGATCATCTATCACCCGTACTATCTCGCCAAGGGGAATTACCTCTATTGTCCCCTCGGACGGGTGATCGACCACATGGAGCACGTCATCAAAGTGGCGGGCGAGGATTTCGTTTCCCTCGGGTCGGACTACGACGGCCTCATCGCGCTCCCCACGGATTTCCACGACATCACCCACCAGCCCAAGCTCGTTCAGCTCATGCTGGAGCGGGGCTGGAGCGGTGGGCGCATCCGGAAGATCCTGGGGGAGAATTTCCTGCGCGTCCTCAAGGCCGTGCGGCCGTAAGGGGCCGGGCCTCCATTTTCAGGCGGATTGCCGATGCGCGGCGTCGGCTTTTTCCGCCCATTCCCGGGCGAGGCGGCGGGAGATCTTGCCGGTAGAGGTCCTGGGAAGCTCGCTCGCGTAGAACCACTTCCTTGGGACCTTGTAACCGGCGAGCAATTTCCGGCAATGGGCTTCGAGGACGAGGCAGTTTATGTCCGCCACCACGACGGCGGCGACGACGTGCCCCCATTCGGGATCGGGAATGCCTACGACCGCCGCTTCCCGGACGCCGGGGCAGGATTCGATCGCTCGTTCCACTTCGGCGGGGTAGACGTTCTCTCCGCCGGTCACGATCAGGTCCGAACGCCGGTCGGAGACCAC
>JBFLVN010000278.1:0-4757 GCA_040758475.1 Bdellovibrionota bacterium | reverse complement strand
GGAACGCGGGTGTTCCTCGAATTCACCTTCCCCGACGGCGGCAAGAAGATAAAGGCCTGGAGCCGCGTCGTGTGGGTCAAAAAGCCCTCCTCCGGCGCCACCGAAGCCTCCGCCAAATCCGGCGCCAAACCCACCGAGCCTCCGGGCATGGGCCTGATCTTTGAAGGCATGGTGCAGGAAGATATTTCCCGCATCGCGCAGTACATCGAAGGAAACGATGCCTAGGATCATGCGCCGCTTTTTCTTAACAGCCCTGTCCCTTCTGTGCCTTTTGTCCGTCACAACCGGTTGTCGGGAAAAACCTGAAGGATCTGTTAGCACCTCGGTGGAATCTGGCCACGCTAAGGCTCTAGGCAACACTATCGAAGGGACTATTTATCTAAGTAAACCGCTAAAAGCTGAGCCTGGAAACGTCCTTTACATTATTGCACGACGTGATTCTGAGGGGGGGATGCCGACCGCCGTACAGCGGATCGAGAACCCCAATTTTCCGATCGCTTACTCATTAAGCGAAAAAGATTCGATGCTGCCAGAGAGCGAACCGTTCGATAACACTGTGCTTGTCATTAAGGCCCGCTTATCCCGAAGCGGCGATGCCACGGCACATCCTGGAGATATCGAAGGTTTTCATCCCTATACAGTACCCCCAGGTACCAAAGGCGTGGACATCGTTCTCGCGCAAGTGCGGTAAGGATACCCACCGTGCCACTCCGGCTTCCCCTCCGGCTCCTTGCGGCTGGAGCCCTCTTGCTGCTTTCTCCTGTTTTCGCCGGAGCCGCCGAATCTCCCGTCAAGACGAGCGCCCAGGTCCTTCCGCTGGTTCTCAAAGGAAAAGACGTTGCGCCCTTCCTGGGGGTAAACCTTCTCGGGCTTTCGGCCTTTTCCTGCGCGGAGGGGCGCGTCAAACCGCTCCTCTTCCAGGCCGACGAAATAAACGCCGAGGGCCGCTACGTTTCCGTGGATTCCGAGGGGCGCCTCGCCAAGGACACGGCGCCGGGAATCCTGGATGAAAACGACGAGCTCGCCTTCATGCTCCGGGACTTGGGAGAGCCCTGCCCGCCCCCCGTCCTGACCGAAGCCCGCGGGCGCCTTCTGGCCGTCCAGGTCCAACCCGCCTACGCGCCCCAGGCCGTTTCGCTCTATCTCCTGGCCGGGGAAACTCGCTTCGTTCCCGCTGGCGCCAATGTCCAATACTCCCCGGCCAGCCAGATCATTTCGACGGCCGCCTACGAATGGGGATACGAACCCGAACAACCTTTCCTCTATAAGCGCAATGTTTTTCACGACCTGGAAGGGCGTTCCCAGGAAGACATCCTCGACCGCCTCAAAGTGCGCTTCAACGTGCGGGCTTTGAAGAGCCTGATCCGTCTCCGGCTCTCCGAAGAAGATTTCAAATCGCGCCTCGCGGGCGTCCGGACGGGACCGATCCGGATCGTCCGGGAATTGGACCTGGAAGTGACTCCCGTTCCCGGGATGACGCTCCACCCGGTCGTCACGTTCACGAACTACGAGCGCCTCTGGCACGCCCACGTACGTTTCAAATTCCCGGCGCCGGCCGCCTTGTTCACGACGTCCATGGACGTTTCGCTCATCCACGATTTCACCGATCTGCGGGGCCTGCGGTTTTCCACGAGCGCCTTGCCCCAAGGGACGATCGTGGACGGCCGCATGATCGAACAGGACCGTTCCATCGCCTTCGGGCCCGAGCCCTGGTACATGGTCACGGGCGGCGGCCTCAACTATCTCGTCGCCATCGATCTGGATAAGAGCCTGGACCTGACGGCTGCCGCCACGTTCGACGATACGACCGTTTCCAGCGATCCGCCGGAAGAAGTTCCCGGCGCCCTGCCGGCCATCGGGTATCAATTCCTCGGATGGGAAAACCTGGAAGCCCGCTGGTATGGGTTCTCGGCCAACATCGCGCTCCTGCCCCGCTTCCCCGAGGGAGGGGGGAGCGGGTTCTACCGGACGCTCCACGCCCCCGTGAAAATCCAGGCCGAGGAGATCAAGGGCGCGGTGCCGTAGGGAACGGCCGGCCCCCTACCTAATTAGCCCTCTGGCCGTAAACCCGCCCTCTCCCCCGCCCGGCGGGGTGAGGGCCGGTAGTACGGCAGCTCAATAAATCAAGATCGAAATGTAACCATATCGCAAATCTGTATCAGAGTGGCTTCGTCACCGCCCCTTCGCAGGCGGGGCCGACGAGGGTTGCATACTTGGCCAGGGCGCCCCAGGGATATTTGGACTTGGGGGCCTTCCAGGCCTTTTGCCGCTTCTTGAGTTCGGCGGCGGAGACTTCCAGCTTGATCGTCCCCTTCTTGGCGTCCACGGAAATCATGTCGCCGTTCTTCACCAAGGCGATGGGGCCGCCCACCTGGGCCTCGGGGCCGATGTGCCCGATCATCATGCCGCGCGTGGCGCCCGAAAAGCGCCCGTCCGTAAGCAGGCACACGTCGTAACCGAGCCCCTGCCCCACGATGGCCGCCGTGACGGCGAGCATCTCTCGCATGCCGGGGCCGCCCTTGGGGCCCTCGTAACGGATCACGACCGTATCGCCCTTCTTGATCTTGCGTTTGTCGACGGCGGCGAAGCATTCCTCTTCGCTGTTGAAGACCTTCGCCGGGCCCCGGTGCTGGAGGTTCTGGATACCCGTCACCTTGATGACGCCGCCTTCGGGCGCCAGGTTCCCGCGCAAGATCACGTAACCGCCGGTCTCGGAGAGAGGCTTGGAGACCGGTACCACGACGTCCTGGTTCGGATTGAACTTCACGTCCCGGAGGTTCTCTTCCATGGTCTTGCCCGTCACGGTGAGGCACTCACCGTGCAATAGCCCCGCATCCAGGAGGAGCTTGAGCACCACGGGGATGCCGCCGGCCTTGTAGAGATCGAGCGCCGTGTACCGGCCGCCCGGCTTCAAATCCGCGATGGTGGGCGTCCGGCGGCTCACCCGGTTGATGTCGTCCAGCGTGAGCTTGATGCCGCATTCCTTGGCGATGGCCGGAAGGTGGAGGGCCACGTTCGTGCTTCCCCCCGTGGCGGCGGCGATGGCGATGGCGTTCTCGAAAGCTTTCTTCGTGAGGATCTTCCGGGGCGTGATGTCCTTTTCGATAAGGTCCATCACCGCCTTGCCGCACTGCTCGGCGAATTTGTCGCGCGCTTCTTCGACGGCCGGAGGCGAACCGCTTCCCGGAAGGGCGAGGCCCAGGGCCTCTGCCACGCAGGCCATGGTGTTCGCCGTGAACTGGCCGCCGCAGGAACCCGCCGAAGGGCAGGCACCGCATTCCATTTCGTAGAGATCGGCGTCGCTCATGTTGCCGGCCGCGTGGGCGCCCACCGCTTCGTAGACGTCCTGGATCGTCACGTCTTTACCGTGGAACTTTCCAGGCAGGATTGTTCCGCCGTAGATGAAAACAGAGGGAAGATTCATACGGGCCATCGCGATCATCATGCCGGGGAGGCTCTTGTCGCAGCCCGCGAGCCCCACGAGGGCGTCGTAGCAATGAGCGCGCATCATGAGTTCCACCGAATCGGCGATGACTTCCCGGCTCACGAGCGAAGCCTTCATGCCCTGGTGACCCATGGCGATGCCGTCGGAGACGGCGATGGTCACGAATTCCCGGGGCGTCCCCCCCGCCGCTTCGACGCCGCGCTTTACCGCCTTGGCCTGCCGGTCCAGGGTGATGTTGCACGGGGTCGCTTCGTTCCAGGTGCTCGCAACGCCGACCCAGGGCTGATGAATCTCCTTGTCCTTGAGCCCCATGGCGCGGAAGAACGCGCGCTGGGGGGCGCGGGAAGGGCCTTCAGTGACTTCAGGGCTCCGGGTACGGCGGGTCATGAAAATTCTCTCCTAAATCCCTCACACAAGGGAGCGCTTCCTATACTAGAAAAACAGAAAAGGGGCGAGATTTCTCCCGCCCCTTATGATCTCCATCATCCGCGTCCGTTCAGGGGGTGGGCGGCGATTCGGCTTCCGGCGCACTGCCCCGCTTTTCGAGCATCTTATCGAAAATGTCCTGGGCCGCACTCTGGTCGCCGGGCTTGAGCATGAAAGTGACGATCTGTTTCACTTTCCCTTCGCGGACCTCGAACGGATACTCGCGGTCTTCGAGACCTTCCTTGTGCAGATTGATCTTGTAGCTTCCGGGAGTGAGCCCCGAGATGCGGACGGGGCCCTTTTCCTTGCTCTTTCCGTAGCTCTTTTCGCCAAGCAAAATCTCGACGCCCGCAAGGCCGCGGACTTCCTTGGAACGGATGTCCTGCATGGCGGTCAGGAAATTCTTCTTGAACTCGTCGCCTTCTTCCCGGGGAATGACCAGGACGTCCACGGCGCCCGTGCCGGCCGCGAGCCCCGCCTCGTCCTTGTAGGTCTGCTCGGAGAGCTTGACCGCCAGGTCCCGGAGCTTGGCGAGGGCTTCGATCCTCTTGTCCCCTTCTTCGCCGGGGGCCGGACCCGCCAGCTTCTGTTCGAGCTCGGCTATCTTGTTTTCGAGTTTCACCACCCGCTCTTCGAGGGAATCGACCCGCTGCTTTTCGCAGGCGGGAAGCAAGAGAGAGAAAGCCAGGACAAAGGCGTACAGCCGTTTCATACCCAAAAACCTCCAGGCAGGCGGGGATGTATAGAGGGAGCGCCCGGCGGGGTCAAATGAAGGGGTTTTAAGCTTCCCGCTTATTCGGGCGGTTTCCCGCCGCCCACCGGCACGAACATCCTTCCGGCCTCGAAATCGAAATCATCCAGCTTCCCCTGGACGAACAGGAAGGAA
>JBFLVN010000277.1:0-4860 GCA_040758475.1 Bdellovibrionota bacterium | reverse complement strand
AGACCCGCAGCGGCCGCTGGGGTCTACCCGGCTCGGCTTTCGCATGGCCGGCGCGGAGAGGGGGCCGGGGTTAGATCCCGTCATTCCAGAAGAGGGAGTAGGTCTGAGCCGTGGCGCCCGGGGGGCAGCCGGCGGCGTTTACCAGGATGTAGTAGGTGCCGGCGGCCGGCGCCGAGGCGAAGAGGCTCTCGTTGTCGTCGCTGCTCTTGGAGGCGTCGATGACTTCGAATTCGTCGTCCAGGACGTAGAGGTCCAAATCCCCCTGGGCGTGGGTGAAGGTGAGCGTGATCGTCGAGTCGATGGACGTGACCACGATCTTATAGATATCGATGCCGTCGTCCATGGTGAGATCGGTGATGGTGAGGTTCTTGGCGATGCCGGGCAGGGCCTCGGCCTGGGCGAAGGTATCGTCGGGCTCGTGGGCGTCGGGATCGGCCGTGACGTTGCAGCTATCGAAGAGCAGGTTGGGAACGAGCAGGGTGGTGTCGTCCCCGCAGGCGGAAAGGACGAGCGCGAAGGCCGCGAGCGCTCCTGAAAATAAAAAACGGGTCTTCATAAATTCCTCCTTCCGGCGGATGGGCCGGTTTGCTTGGAGGAATTATCCGTCCGCCTCGCGGGAGGGCCCATGACGGCGGGCAGGTCCGTAGAAGAAATCACGAAGCCGCCGCGTGGAATTTTCCGCGGATGCTGTGCAGCGGCCGGGGAGAAATCCGCGGGGACGGGGAATTTTCCGAAAGGGGGAAGTTACCGGACGAGAATCTGCCCTCGGTACATCCCCATGCCGCAGGTGTAGCGAAGCGGCCCGGGGCCCGAGAAAACCGCTTCGATGGCCACGGGTTCGTTGAGCGGAAGGCTTTTGCGGATTTCCTTCTTTTCGCCGGGAAACAGGACCACTTCCTTGCCGCAGCCCTTTTCCCCCTTGCGGGTGAAGACGAGGATCGTTTTCTCCCCCTCCTTCACCTGGATTTCGGAAGGATCGAACCCGGAGGATTCCCCGTCCACGGTGATCTCGATGCGGCCCGGAGCGCCGTTTGCCGGTGGCGTGGCCGTGCAGGCCAGAAGGACGGAAAGGATCGCGGCCAGAAAAAAGGCATGGCGAGGGGCCATGGGGGATTCCTCCGGAAAGGGAGTGTAGCCGGTAGGGGGTGGAGAGGTATGACCGGCGACAGACCGATGAAGCCTTCCAGGCAACCGGGCATGGCCGGTTTGGAAGCAGAAGCATATTTTAGTAAATTATGGCAAGACAAGCCGAAAAACCCATGAAATTTTAGTGAGTTAACGATTTTGCTTGCTTCTATTTGCAACAAAGAGTATAAAAAAACACTCTTGCAGCCCTTTCGCCGGGGTACGCTGCACACTTCAACCCATGCAACTTGTGGGGCTGATTAATCACATAATCTTTTACGCCAGTGAAATGGAGGCCAGCGATGAAGCAGCCGGTCTTTAAGAGAATTGTTTTGTCATTTTTCCCGGCCTTGCTGGGGGCAGCTGCACTCGGGGTCTTTCCCGGTTGTGCGTCAATTTTCAACCAAACGAAGCAAGAGGTTCTTATTTCGAGTGAGCCAGGAGGGGCCCTCATCCGCGTTAATGGGATTGAGCGGGGAAGGACCCCCGTGGGGCTCCGTCTTAAACGCAAGCAAAGGAATGTCGTCCGCCTGGAACTCGAGGGATATGTACCCTACGAGATTCAGCTTCACCGGGAAGTCAGTGGCTGGTTTTTTGGTAACCTGATTCTAGGCGGTCTCGTCGGCATGGCCATCGATGCCGGAACGGGTGGCATGTACAGCTTGGAACCCGAAGAGGTTCAGACTCGGCTCACCGCGAAAAGCGTGTCCACCGTCGGCGATGAAAACCCCGACGGGGACGCGCTCTACTTATTCGTTGTGATGAGAGCCGATCCTTCCTGGCGGAAGGTCGGTCAGCTAGAGGCGGTCCGCCATGAATAACAATCCTCTCTTCCGTTTCGCCGTGGCGGCGGTGACCGCGTGGCTTGCTTTCGTGCCTGCCGCCGGCGCCGAGGAAATTCCCCCGGTGCCGGAGCAGCCTGTCCAAGCGCCCGTGGAGAAATCCGCGGATGCTGTGGTAACGCCACCTTCGCCAGGAAATGCCGGAGGCGTTCAGGAAAAAGACGTCCCCATGGGCTTCGTTGAAACCTTTGGCGGCTACGTGCGCCACCGGGAGGCGAATGTCGCTGGAAGCGGTTTCGACACAGGTCTCACTTTCACGCTGATGTTCAGCGATTACGATCAGCCGCTTCGTTTCGGTTTTCGGGGCGCGATCGATTACCGGGACGTGAGTTTTGATTGGTTTGGAACGGGCGCTTCTCGCCAATCTTTAGATGCTCTTTATTCTGCAGAGGTAGATTGGTTTGGATTCGGAGAGGCCGTTATCCCATTTGGTTATATAGGGCTAGTCATTACAAACGAATTTGCTCGAAGCGACTTTCTCGTCGATATGGATGATGAGGATGCCATTCTCTATGGCTTTGGTATCGGTTGGGGCGGTGGTGTCCGATATCTAGTGAGGGATGATGTTTATTTCGCCTTCACTCTCGATGCTCGCCGAACATGGGGCAAGGTGGATTCTTTTCGGCTTTCACCAATGGGAGGCATCGGACTGTCGTGGAAGTAAAGCATTCATATAAATGTTTTCGATTGGGTAATATCACTTGTTTGGCATTTCTTTTTTTAACCGCCTTTTCAGCATGTGCAGGGGGAGGCGAATGCGAGGGAACTGGTTGGGCTCGTGCTGCATCCATGAGCAATGCGCGCTCAGGTGTGCGCATCGCTGTATTGAATGGAAGAATTTATGCAGCAGGCGGGTACTCTGGCATAGGCGAGCAATACGAAGAGGCTTCATGGACTGATGTGATGGAAGAGTACGACCCGGTTGCCGATGAATGGGCCTCCAAAGCCGATTTGCCCGAGCCGCTGTATCAATTCGCCTTTGCCGCAGCCAATGGGAAGCTCTACAGCATTAATGTCAATACGTATGAATATGATCCAATAGGAAATTCTTGGACTCCAAAGCTTGACCCACCGGATGAGATTGTTACGGGAGCTGCAATTGGCGATACGATCTATGCGTTCTCAATACAGGATGATTTGTATTCATATAATACTGTTTCAAATACATGGAGTAATATATTGGCACCGGTGGACGAATTTTATGACGGTGGTTGGCCCGTATCGTCGGCCGTTCTCGATGGCCGGTTTTATGTGCTGGGCGCGGACTTTGCTCATCCGTGGGACCCCTTGCGCCGTCTTTTTGAGTACGATCCAGGAGAAAATGAATGGACAGAAAAAGCAACGGCTATCGCACCGCTGGTTTTTCGTGGTTTGGCTGCTTCTTCGACCCGCCTTTATGCTGTTGGCGGGCAAGTGGGGGGTAAGTCCGCTATTGATAGCGAAGTGGGCATTTCGCAATGGGTAGAAGCTTTTTTTGCTGAAGGGAATAGCTGGTCCGGATTTGCGTGTTTGGGCGCAGCGCGGTCGGACCCAGGCGTGGCCTGGTACAATGGCAAGCTTTACGCTATTGGCGGTGGCCGCGGGCCTGAAAGCAAGAATGCTACGAACAGCGTGCTTGTGACGACGGCACCTTAGCGTATAATTCCCCACAGCCGTGTCCCATTCTTTTGGGGAGAATCCTGTGGATCTTCCTCCCTCCCCCCGCTTCCGTGAGACTCAGGCGTTCCGCCAAGAGCGAATGGGGCTGTGGTTTATTGTGCCGGTCGTTGTTCTTTTCCTGGCGGCGGGCGGGGTTGCCTACGGCGTTTTCACCTGTCCCCGGCCCGGGGAGGGCATTTCGATCGCGATGGGCCTGGGGCTCCCCGTGGTCCTGGGGGCCGGGCTCCTGTTTCTTTACCTCAAATGCGAACTCACGACGGAAGTCCGGGAGAAAGAGGTCTTCGTCCGGCTCTATCCTTTTGGGAGCGGGCGGAAAATCCCTCTTTCGGAAATAAAGTCCTGCGCGCCGCGCACGTACCGGCCCATCCTCGAATACGGTGGGTGGGGCATCCGGTGGGGCCCGGGCGGCCGGGCCTACAACGTTTCCGGGAACGAGGGCGTCCAACTCGTCCTTCAAAACGGCGAACGCGTTCTCATCGGCTCCAAGCAGAGTGAAAAACTCGCCCGGGCGATCGAAGAGGCGAGGGGCGGCGCGAATCCGGCTTGAGTCCTCGAATCTGATCTCTTGGTTTCCTCCGTGTTTTCAATCTTTTTCGTCCGCTGCCCCTCTAGAAGATTCCGCAAGAGGGCAGCACCCTTTCCGGGCGCCGCCGGGTGGGGTTCGCTAGTACGCGGATCCACGCCCCCGCCCTACGATCCCCGCGCTTTCGCGGTCCCTGGATGCCGGTGGTCCCGGCGGGCGGGGCGCTTTTTTATTCGAGGCGAGGCCGCGTGCCTCCGGCGGCGGCCCAAAAGCCGCCGGCGCGCCAGAGGGCGCCCGGGGCAAGGAGGATCACATGAAGTGCAAGGATGTCATGAAGACGGACGTGTGGGCCTGCCACGAATCGACGACCGTGAGCCGCTGTGCCCAGAGCATGCGCGATCACAACGTGGGCTTCCTTCCCGTGCTGGACGATACGAACCGGGTCGCGGGGGTCGTAACCGACCGCGACATCGCGATTCAGATCGTGGCCGAAGACCGGCCGCTGACGACGCCCGTGTCGGTCATCATGAGCCGGGACCTCCTCACCTGCCGTCCGGCCGACGCCCTCGGCGCCGCCGAGAAGGCCATGAGTGAGGCGCAAAAATCGCGCATCCTCGTGATCCACGAGGACGGGAGCTGCGCCGGCGTGATCAGCCTCTCCGACATCGGGCGCACGGAGAACCGCTGGCGGGCGGGCCAGGTCTTCCAGGC
>JBFLVN010000276.1:0-4870 GCA_040758475.1 Bdellovibrionota bacterium | reverse complement strand
CGTCGGGGCCATTTCGATGGCGAGGCGCTCGGCCTCGGGGTCCAAGAACCCGAGCTTCGAATTGGTCGCCACTTCGGGCTTCTTGAGGAGCGCGTTGAAAATGGGGCTATCCAATAGGAACTGAGCCCCCGTTTCGATTTCTTGCACAAGAACCCGCCGCCGGAGGGCGTTGATGGAAATCACGACGTGGCGGCGGTTTTCGATGTCGAACTTGAAACCGCGTTTGGGAAGGCTCCGGAGTTCGACGGCGTACGTCTCGTCCTCGTAGGCGAGGCAGCACTTGAGGCGCCCACACTGGCCCGTGAGCTTCTCGTTGTCCAAGGCGAGCCCCTGGTTCTTGGCCATCTTGATCGAGATGGGGCTGAAGCCCTTGAGCCAGGACGAACAGCAGAGTTCCCGGCCGCAATCGCCGACGCCGCCGACCATGCCCGATTGATCCCGAATCCCCACCTGCCGCATCTCGATGCGCGTGTGGAGTTTGGCCGAGAGGTCCCAGACGAAATCCCGGAAATCGACGCGGTCTTCGCTGCAAAAATAGGCGATGGCCTTGGAACCGTCCTCCGCCCATTCCATAGCAATCAACTTGAAAGGAAGATTCTTTTCCTGGATGACTTTCACGCCGATAAGGAAGGCGTCCTGCTCGCGCTGAACCATCTTGGCGGCGCGATCCATATCCTCCTTCGTCGCCGCCCGCACGACCCGGGGCATGCGCTCACCGCGGTGGAGGTACGCGCGCGAAGGTCTCATCACTTCGGCCAGGCGCTGCCCCCGGCCGCTATCCACGACGACCCACGAGTCTTTCTTGTATTCCGCTCCACCCGTGTCGCAATCGACGAGGCGCGTGCCGTTGCGAAGGCGCACGCCCACGATCCGCCGCGTATCGGGCGGGTTAAAAGGTTTGATTTCGTCAAAGAGCGGCGAATCGAAAGCCGCGGGGTGATTCATCATCTGTGTCGTCCAATCCAGACTGCGCCTTCGCGCCGGTTAATTCGAAAGCCTCTCCGCCAGTGCGACCAGGGCCATCTCTTTGTGAGCGTTGGCCTGGAGGGCGTCCCGGGCCGAGAGGACCGCTTCCAAGCGGCTCACGGCGCCGGGAAGTGAGAGCCTTGCCGACCACCGTCCGATTTCCGGGAGGAGGTCTTGGTTCGAGAGCCCTTCCGGAGGAACGCCGGCCTTCTGGGCGGCCACGTCACGAAAGAAGAGCGTCAGCCCTTCGAGAATCGCTTCGAGCGCGCCGGAACTTTCTTTGCCGGTGGCCGCAAGACCTTCGGCCCACTTGAGGCTCCCCTGCCGCGCGGCCGTTTCCAACCGGCCGATCGCATCCCGGAGCGATCCCCGGGATGCGCGAAGATCCTCCGCGCTGTGGGCCAGAAGCTTTCCGATCGAGCCCCCAGCAAGAGCCACGGCGAGGCGCGCCAAATCCGGCGCCTCCCGAAATCCCAAGTCCTCACCGCTAGTTGCAAGGTACCGGGAGAGGGCCTCCCGGTCAAGGAGCCCGAAGCGGATGACGTGGCACCGGGAGACGATGGTGGGAAGAAGAAGGCTCCTTTCCCGCGCGATGAGGAGCAGCACGGTCTCGGGGGGCGGCTCTTCCAGGGTCTTCAAAAGCGTGTTGGCCGATTCCTTGTTCATCCGGTCGGCCGGATCGAGGATCGCCACCTTGGCGCCGCCTTCGACGGAGTGGAGGTGAAGAACCCGGGATAATTCCCGAACCGGTTCGACCTGGATAAACCCCATGGCCCCCGTTCCCGAAACCTCGTGGAGGTCCGGGTGCTGGCCCGAAAGAACGCGCTGGCAAGCGGAACATTTCCCGCACGCATCATCCTTGGAAGCGGCGGGCGCGCCGCCAAAAAGCGAAGCTCCCCCGCCCTTCCCCCGGTTCGTGCAAAGAAGCGCCTGCGTGAGAAGCTTTGCCGCAAAATGCTTTCCGACTCCCTCCGGCCCCGCGAACAGAAGCGCGTGCGGGAGACGGTCCGCCGCGAGGAGGCGCTTTAGCATCGCCACCGCGGAGTCCTGTCCGATGAGTTGGGAAAAAGGCATGTCTAAATTTGTTTGAGCAAATCCCGCGCGATGATCATGCGCTGGATTTCGCTCGTCCCCGCGCCGATCTCCATGAGCTTAGCATCGCGCATGTACCGCTCCACGGGAAATTCCTTCGTATAGCCGTAACCGCCCAGAATCTGGATGGCCCAAAGCCCCGCGCGCGTGGCGCACTCGGAAGCGAAGAGTTTGGCTTTCGCGGCGAGAGAGCCCATCCCCTCGGCGTGCTGCTGGACCTTCCGGGCCGCGAAGTAGACGAGCTGCCGGGCGGCTTCGAGTTCGGTCGCCATGTCGGCCAGCATCTTCTGGACCATCTGGAATTCACCGATGGGTTTTTCGAATTGCTTCCGCTCGCTCGCATAGCGCGCGGCCACTTCGAGGCACGCCCGCTGGATGCCGAGCGAAATCCCCGAGAGGGTGATGCGCTCCACGTCCAGGTTCCGCATCATCTGTTGAACGCCCGAGCCTTCTTCCAAAAGGCGATGGGCCACGGGAATGCGGCAGTCCTCGAAAATGAGTTCCCCCGTGGGCGAGGCGCGCATGCCCATCTTGTCGAGCTTCTTGCCGATGGAAAATCCCGGTGTGCCCTTCTCGACGACAAAGGCCGAAAGGGCGTCGCGGCCACGCCCTTCTTTCGTCTTCGCATAGACGAGGAAAACGCCCGCCACCTGGGCGTTCGTAATCCAGAGCTTGGTACCGTTCAAAACGTACTGATCGCCCTTGCGCTCGGCCCGAAGGCGCATCCCGAGGGAATCGGACCCGGCACCGGGCTCGCTCATGGCCATGGCGCCCATGGTGCTCCCGTCGCAGAGGCGCGGGAGGAATTTCTTGCGCTGCTCTTCGCTCGCGTTCCGGTGGAGATTGGCGACGCAAAGAACCGCGTGGGCGCCGTAGGAAAGGCTCGTAGCCGCGCAGGACCGGGCGAGTTCTTCCATCACAATGGTGGCGGCGTAGGGGTCCATCCCCGAGCCGCCGTATTCGGAGGGGATCATCACCCCGAGGAGCCCGAGCTCCCCCATCCGGCGGAACGCGGCGGCGGGGAACTCCTGGGCTTCGTCCCACTTGGGAGCGTGAGGGGCGATCTCCTTCTTCGTGAAATCCTCGACCAGTTCCCGGAGCTGGCGATGCTCGGCGCTTTCTTCAACGTCCATTGAAATAAAATCCCCTTCCAGACGCCACGCTAACTAGCGCCTGGGCGCGGGAGCCGCAAGAGCGGAAGGCTCCTTATCGCGGTTATTTCGTGATGGCTCGCCGGAGGTAGGCCTTGTAATCGGCCAGGTCCATTTCGGAAGGAAGTTCCTGGACGCCCGGCACCTTTTCCACGTGGCGCGTTCCGTCCGGCTCGGTAGTGACGATGGTGCCCGGCACCGTCACGCCCGTGCGCACCTGCGCGCGGCCCGTTTTCTTGTCCTTGAACACGGGCGAAACGCCCTGTCCCAGCTCGCTTACGAACATTATTTTCTGCCGGGTCTTTCGGCCGAAGAGGACGACTTCCTCTCCGATCGTGAGATGCGCCGCGCCCGCAACGAACATGGCATGCCCGTCCACGACGCCGCCCGGCACCGCGATCTCCATCGGGGCGCTCCCTTTGAGGGAATCGAGGGGCTCAAGGGAATAAACAGTGACGATGGCGCCGTTCCCCAGCAGGGCGCCGCGCTCGCCCGTCACGCGGGCATGGACGATCGCGTCCGACGAGCGGGCCAGTTCCGCCGTGGAAACGATCCGGATCGTCGTGGCCGAAGCCAAACGGACCGCGCCCAGGATTCCGGCGAGTACAAGTGCCCATAAAAGAATATGCCTTTTCTTTCTCCGAAGGTTCACGGCTGACGCGGGCTTTCGGATGTTCCGGAAAATCCAGAGCCCCAAGGGAACGATGAGCAACAACCATGTAGCAGGAGAAGCAACTCTTGCCTTCTCCGAGAGGACACACCCGCCGCCGCCATCCAGCGAAATGACCGTGTTGAAAACCTGCACGAGCCCGCTGACGTCCGGCGCTTCCACCGTCCGGCGCGTCGTCTGCCCTGCCTCGGCGAAGTCGAACATCGTTACCAGAGAGAGTTTGGTCCTAGGATCGGAAGGAGTTGCTTGAGCGAGGCAAACGTCGTACGCCGATTCGTCCGGGTCGAAGTGCCGGGCGCAAGGATGGTCGAGCCCTAGGAAATGGCCGAGTTCGTGAGTGGTCACGTTCTCCAGGTCAAAGAGATCGGGATCGCTTGGAGGGGCATAGAGTATTGGGTCCCCCTCGTAGCAAAGGGGGTTGGCTCCCTGCTGGTCCGTGGAAAGATCGGTGTGAAGGCCGTCCCACAAACATTCATCTGGTCCAGAAACCGGGACATCGGCCACTTGCCAGATTCGTGACGTGGAAGCGCCATTGACGATCACGTCGCTCTCGGTGATCTGGGCCCCTCGGGGATAAACGAGCCCACGGGTAATCGTAATCGCGAGGGTGTTGGCCGTCCCTTGCTCCAAGGAAGCGGCGCTAAAATCCATCTGTTCCACGTAGTACCGGTGGCGGCCATCGCCCAAAACCTGAAAAGCACCGTTCCCGTTCCGGTCCGGCACGAAGGTGTCCGGAATGCCGTCGCAGGCTTCTGTGCCAGGACAAGGCTGCGATGTGGCTCCCAACCGGTCTTCAATCGTGTGAGCCACATGCAGGGTGCAAAGTTGGGTGGCGTCGGCCGGATCTACGACGGGGGTACCCGCCGGAAGCTCCGAGAAGAGATAATAATTCGCCGGATACTGGACGTACGACGCAAAATCCCCGCTTCCATCCACTTCGTAAGCGGGGAATACGCAGGTGCGATTCCCTGGGGGAGCGCCGTTCGCGCCA
>JBFLVN010000275.1:0-4871 GCA_040758475.1 Bdellovibrionota bacterium | reverse complement strand
GCTAGAGGTCTTGGCCCCCTGGAGGGGGTCTACCCCGGAGGGCGGCAAGTCTAGTGAGGGGCGGGGGGGCGTCAAGGCGCCGGGGGGCCGCCCCCCGGCCGAGGGCAAAGGCCGTTCCTTTGCGTTGACAGGGCCCCCAGATGTTTGTTAAGTGCTTAGAAACGTTATAGTATTGGCGCCCAAACGGGTTTTATTTTCGGTTAAGGAGTCCCCCGGATTCACATGAGCACCCCGCAAGATCAGGCCCTCTTTCAGCGCTTCGGAAAGGCCCTTCCGGCCGGTACCGTTCTTTGCCGCGAAGGCGAGGTGGGCCGGGAGATGTACGTTATTCAGGAAGGGAAAGTCCGGATTTCGAAAAAAGTTCGCGACGTGGAAAAAGTGCTGGCGGAACTCGGGGCCGGCGCGTTCCTGGGAGAAATGTCCATCCTCCTGAACAAGCCCCGTTCGGCGACGGCGACGGTCGTCGAGGACAGCAAGGTCCTCGTCATCGAGCCCAAGACGTTCGAGGCGATGGTGAAGGGCAACGCCGAAATCGCGATCCGCCTCATCAAGATCCTGGCCGACCGCCTCCAGGAAGCCGACGACCAGATCGAAAACCTCCTGCTCAAAGACTCCACTTCGCGGGTCGTCCACATGCTGATGCGGACGGCGGAGAAAAAAGGCAAAGCCAATGCCGACGGTTCCAAGATGGTTCCCGCGACGGACCAGACCCTGGCTCAGGCCACCGGGCTCGAAGTGAGCCAGGTCCAGGAGATTCTCGGGAAACTCGAAAAGGCGAACCTTCTCAAGCGCGCCCCCGATCATTTCGTGGTCGCCGAGGCGAGCAAGGTCCAGAAGTTCCTGGAGTACTTGGCTCTCAAGGAACAATTCGGCGAAGCCGTCTGAAGCCCCAGGCTCTTCAGGCGGAAGTTGAAGTTTCGGCACGGAAAGGCAGCGAATGCGGGTCAAAGTCTGTGGCTGCTACGGCGGGGAGACGCTCGATACGGCCTTGACGGGTTTCGTCGTCGATGGCGCCCTGGCCGTTGACGCCGGGTCCATCACCCGTTCCTGCACGCTCGAAGAGCAGCAGAAGATCCGCAACATCCTCATCACCCACACCCATCTCGATCACATCAAGGATCTCGCGTTCCTTTCGGACAATCTGATCGGAATGATTTCCGAACCCATCACCATCTGGTCCATCGCCCACAACATCGAGGTCATCAAGACCCACCTGATGAACGATAAGATCTGGCCGGACTTCAGCAAGCTGCCGACGCCCGAAAAGCCCACGATCCGTTTCCAGGCGATCGAAGAGGAAAAACCCTTCAAGGTCGAGGGTTACACGTGCTTCGCCGTGCGGACGAACCATCCCGTTCCCAACGTGGGCTACTTGATCCAGGACAAGAAGGGGACGTTCTGCTTCTCCGGCGACACGGGCGTGACGGAGAAGCTCTGGAAGACGATCAACGAGCGCAAGGACATGCTGGCGCTCATTACCGAAGTATCGTTTCCCAACAACATGGATTGGCTGGCCGACGTGAGCGGCCACCTCACTCCCAAGCGCCTCAAGACCCAGATGGACCAGCTAAGGGACCGCAAGTTCAAGCTCTACCTCTCTCACATGAAGCCCAACTTCGTGGACGTCCTCAAGCAGGAAGTGGCGGCCGAGGGGATCGCCAATCACCAGTTCCTCCGCGTGGGGGAAATCCTGGAACTCTAGGATTGGGCCGTTCCCGGGTCCTGAAATCCGGGCGCCGTTTCCCCCTGGTTTTACGCCGCCATACACTTCTTACAGGTTCTAGACCCGTAACTTCCAGAAGGTTTTCCTCATGCCTCCCTCCGCTCCAGCCGACTACGCCGCGGCCCTTGCTTACATCCGGGACCTGGGCCGCGCGGGGATCGACCTGGGGCTCGAACGGGTGCGCGCCGTCGCCGCCCGGATGGGCAATCCGCAGGATTCTTTCCGCGGCATCCTGGTGGCGGGGACGAACGGGAAGGGCTCTACTTCCGCCATGCTCGCTTCGATCCTGGAGCAGGCGGGCTACCGCACCGGTTTTTACAGCTCTCCCCATCTCGTCCGGGAGACCGAGCGGATTCGCGTTCAGGGGAAGGATATTTCGCCCGAGGATTTCTCCCGGAGCGCGGCCGCGGTTTACGAGGCCTGCGCCGAGGAAGCCGCCCGGAGGCCCTTGGGGCGGCCGCTCCTGACGGCCTTCGAGTTCCTCACGCTTTTGGCTTTCGATGCCTTCGCCAAGGCGAAGGTCGAGGCGGCCGTCATCGAGGTCGGGCTCGGCGGACGGCTCGATGCGACGAACATCGTCGAGCCCCTGGCGTCGGTCATCACCCCCATCGGGTACGACCACCAGGAGTACCTGGGAAACACCCTCGAGGAGATCGCCCGGGAGAAGGCCGGGATTTCGCGCCCGGGCGTTCCTCTCATCAGTGGCTCCCGTAGGCCGGAGGCCCGGCGCGTGCTTCTGGCCTGCCACCGCGAGCAGGGGGCCCCTCTCTGGCAGGCCGGGACGGATTTCGACTTCATGCCGCTGCGGGACCGGCACATGCACTACGCGGGCAAGAACCGGACGTGGCGGGACCTCACAGTGGGCCTCTCGGGCATCCACCAGCTCGCCAACGCCTCCGTCGCCTGCGCCGCGGTGGAGGCGCTTTTGGAGGGGGGGAAGCTCCAGATTACCGACGAAGCCATCCGGGAAGGGCTCGCCCGGGTGCGCTGGCGGGGGCGGCTCGAAACCCTTTCTACTTCGCCGCTCGTTCTCGCGGATGGGGCCCACAACGTGGACGGGGCCCGGGTCCTGCGCCGGTACCTGGAGCAGTACGTCCCATTCCGGAAAATCCACCTTGTCCTGGGGCAACGCCCCGACAAGGACGCCGAGGGATTCCTCGCGGTCGTCGCGCCCATCGCCGCCCGGATCACCCTGACCCAAACGAGCGACGGGAGCCTGCGGCCCCCCGAATCGCTCCTTCCTACGGCTTCCAAGCTCCACGGCAACGTGGTGGTGGAGCCGGATTTCGAGCGCATTCTGAGGCAGGTCTATTGGCGAAAACCCGCCGATGAAATGGCCGTCGTGGCCGGGTCGCTCTACCTGGTGGGAGAAGCGCTTTCCTTGCTGGAGTCCGGCCGGATCGAAGGATATGAACCGGCTCAAATCAAATCTTTATAAATTCCGGAAATCTTTCATGCGTTCTGGTGGAATGCTGCGCCGGAAGCCTTTGGGGCGCGCCCAGGCGCATGACGCACTGCAAGACGAGGCCAAGGTTCTTTTTTCGCGAGTGTGAGAAGCCTCACAGACTTTCTTTTGCCGTTCCATCACAATGAATTTCAGAATCAAATCGTGGTGAAGCTCGGGGCATCCGAGCGGCCGAAGGGAGGGGGGGCTTTTTATAGTCCCCCCTTATAGTTAGTGCCGGTTTCCGTCGGCCGTTTGGCGGCCGAGGGAAACCGGCGGTTTTTTTGCCGCAAGTGATTGGCGAATTGCTCTTGTGATTTCAATGGGTTATCCTTCTTTTACTCTTTCCCAGGCGGCGATTTCCGGAATTCAAATGGGGTTGGCCGTTTCCCGCCGTGGGGACAAAGGCCTAACGTCGCCATGCGCATCCTGATTACGGGTGGAGCGGGATTTATCGGTTCCCACCTCGCGGAATCCCTGGCGGGAGATGGCCACCACGTCGTTCTGCTCGACGATTTTTCCACGGGCTCGGCCGAAAATCTTTCCGGACTATCCGGCAAGGACGTCGAAACGGTTCAGGGCTCGGTCCTGGACGAACCCCTGGTGCGCCGTCTCTGCCAGGGGGTGGACCGGATCTACCACTTGGCCGCGGCTGTCGGTGTCCGGTACGTGATCGACCATCCACTCCAGACGCTTCTCACCAACGTCGAGGGCGCGGCCATCGTTTTTCGGGCGGCCAATGAAAAAGGGATACCGATCCTCGTGACTTCGACGTCGGAGGTTTACGGGAAGAACCCGGCCATTCCTCTCCGGGAAGACGCCGACTCGGTGACCGGCGCCGCCCACCTGGGCCGCTGGAGTTACGCCTGTACGAAGGCGCTCGATGAATTCATGGCGATCGCCTATTGGCGGGAGAAGAAACTCCCCACGGTCGTCGTCCGCCTTTTCAACACGGTGGGGCCCCGCCAGACGGGGCGCTACGGAATGGTGATTCCCCGGTTCGTCGCAGCGGCCCTCTCGGGCGAGCCCCTCGAAGTCCACGGGGACGGGCAGCAGAGCCGGACTTTCTGCGACGTCGAGGACGCGGTGCGGGGCATGCGGGCCCTTCTCGAAGCCCCCTCCGCCCGGGGGGAAATCTTCAACATCGGCGGGACCGAGGAAATCACGATCGAGAACCTCGCGCGCCGGATCGTGGAGCGCACGGGCTCCAAGTCGCCGGTCATGCTCGTTCCCTACGAGCAGGCCTTTGAGCGGGACTTCGAGGACATGCGCCGCCGGGTGCCCGATGTGAGCAAGGCGCGCAAATTCGTGGGATACGAACCCCGCTACGGGCTCGATGAAATCCTGGACCGGGTGATCGCTTATCATCGGGGCCGCTCCCAAGGCGCATCTTCGGCGGGCCCTGCGAGAAGCCGCCTGACCGCGTAACGCCGGATCGTGCCGGGCCGCGGGGGCCTGGGGCGGCCGTGACAAGGGGTTTTCCTGCGGAAGGAATGCGTTGTGATCTGGGCCGGGTGGTACCTCTTCGCTTTCGCCCTCGTTTCGTCGGCGCTGTTGACGCCCCTTTGCCGCACGCTCGCCCTCCGGACCGGGTTCCTGGATACGCCGGGGCCCCGCAAGCTCCAAAGCGAGCCGGTTCCGTATCTCGGGGGGCTCGCGGTTTTTCTCTCTTTCGCCCTCGTTCTGGGCGGGCATCTGGGAGCG
>JBFLVN010000274.1:0-4887 GCA_040758475.1 Bdellovibrionota bacterium | reverse complement strand
GACACGGGCGGGGAGCGGCGGGTCGTTGTGCGGGGCCTCGAACGGGTCCAGCTCTCCGAAAGCGTCCGGACGGAGCCCTACCTGCTGGCGCGGATCGAACCCCTCACCCACGAGCCCTGGCGGGCCCCCCGGGCGGGGAGGGATTTGAAGAGCGACCTCCAGGCCCTCCGGGAAAGGGCCGAACTCCTGGCCTTCCGGAAAGACGATGCCGGTTCCCGGCAGGTCTTAAACACCCTCCAATGGATCGACGATCCGGGCGCCTTGGCCGATTACGTGGCCCACCATTTCGTGACCGACTGGTACGTCCGCCAGGAAGTCCTCGAAATCACCGACCCTGCCGAACGCCTCCGGACCGTCTTGGACGCTTTGGGCTACGAATCCGAGGCGAGGCCGTAATAAAGAATCTTTTCCCAGGAAAACAAAAACCCCGCCCCCTCTTGCGAGAGGGCGGGGAAGAATCCGGAGACCGCCACAAGAAAGTAGGTGAGGGCTTATGGTTATTGTTACGCAGCGGCCCCCGAAACGTGGAAACTAGGCTTTAGAGGCTCCCCTTGAGGGCGGGCGCGGGCTTGAAGCCGACCGTCCGGGACGCGGGGATCATGATCTCCTCGCCCGTCTTGGGGTTGCGGCCCTTGCGCTCGGCCCGATCGCGGACCTTGAAAGTGCCGAAACCGGGGACCACGAACCGCTTGTTCTTCTTGATCCCCTTGGCGATCTCTTTGAACGCCACGTTGAGGAGACCCTCGACGGCGCGCTTGGAGAGACCCTTGTTGGCTTTCGCGACTTGCTCGATCAGTTCTGCTTTCGTCATGACTCTAAGAATCCCCTCTCTTCTCCGGCTAAAGCCGGGTCGTTGAAAAAGAAACAATGCCAGCCGGCGTCCCCAGTTTGGTGGTGTTTTGGGTGGGAACTTCGTGGGAAAAAGGTTTGGGTTGGGTGACTCCGAATGGCATTGTTATATACATATGTGAACGCCACGTATTGTAATGTATGGCAACGGGGCTGATTATACTGGGATGGATTGCCCTGTCAAGCGTTTTTTTAAGGGTTTTATAAAAAGGCTTATAACTGGCAATTAAGCTGTTTAAAGCTACTCAGGAAGCCGCTTAAACCAGGAAAAATCAGTGCTTGGTGCAGGTATCCACGTGGTCGCAGGTGGCGCAGCCGCCCGTAGAGCAACCCCCGCTGCAGCCCCCTTCGGCGGGGAGGGGCGGGGTGACGGTATAGCCGGCCAGGGGGAGGTCCTTGGCGGCGAAGAATTCGTAAACGACGGCGCCCCCTTCGAAGACCGGCCGGTCACACACCGTGCAGCGGCGCAAGAGTCCGCCGGTCACGGGGTCGACGGACCCGTACAGGATCGTCTCGGCCCGGCAGTTGGGGCACTTGGCCAGGGGGATGATGGCTCTGTCGAGGGACTCGAACATTGCGGGAGGAGTATGGAGCGTCCGGTCAGGGGGTGCAACCACCTATACCCCGTCCGGCCATCGGCCCGGCGGAGGGCTCGCGGGCGCCGGGGGCAGCCCGCCGGGGGCGGCGGGTTCGGGAAGGGCTTCGCCCGAACAGAGGGCCCGGAGGTGTTTGGCAAGATTCTCTTTTTCCCCGGCCTGGGATGAGGCGCGGGTGTCCACGTAATAGGCGGCGATCACGCCCGGGAAGAAAGGGGAGAGGACCAGCTTGATCGCAAAAAAGAGGACCGCGAACGAAACAAAGACCGGCGCCGGGACGGAGAAGAAAGAGAAAATGGCCTGGATGTTTCCGCTGGCGGCGCTCCGGACTTGCCGGATGGTCCAGATGATCCACGGAGCAAAGGCTGGCAGAAACGCCACGACGAGGACGATGACGGCGAGCGTCAGGAGAAGAGTGAGCCGGATGGAATGGGAGCGCCAGAACCCGCCGGGCCGGGGTGAGCGGACGAGGGCGATGCTTCGGGAAAATGCCGCGAAGGAGCCCCTTTCAAAGAGAAGGGCTGGTACAGTGAAAACCCACAAGAGGTACAGGATCACCACCGGCGCCAGGGCGATGAGCCCCGTTCCCATCACGAATCCAAAAACGGAGAGGAAAATACCGAGGGGGCCCATGGCGCCGAGCAGTCCTTGCAACGTTACCCACAGAACCCATCCCATCACGGCCGCGATTACCGTGGAGAAAATAAGGACGATGTAGAGAACGATGCTTTTGACGATCTCGACGAGGACGAGCCAGCCGCCCCGGCGGATGGCCCCGCGCCAGGCCTCGCCCGCGCCCACGGGGGCGCCGAGCGCATCGCCCGCGACGAGGAGCGTGAGCGCCCCCTTGAGCAGGGGCGCCGCCACGAGCCAGGCCAGGAACGCCGTGACGCTCAAAAGCGCCGAAATCTGTTCCGCTCCTTCGCCCGGGCTGGCCGCCGCGAGCATCTGCATGAATTCGTCGGGGGAGGCGCGGCCGAAGAAAAGACGCTCGAAGATCCCGGATTCCGCCACGTCCTTGAGGATCTGGACCTGGAGCCACCAATTGGCGAGTTGGGGGATGGTGAGGACGAAGACGGCAAGGAAGGACGCAACCAGGACGGTGCCGATCCGGCGGATGCAGAATTCGAGGACGTCCTCGACCATTTCGGTGACGCCGCGGGATTGTTCCGGCATGAGCTGGTTTTCCATTCCGGCGCCCCTCAAGGGGCGGCGCCTTCGCCTGCCACCGGGTCCACTTCCCACCGCTCGCAGACCCGGTATTTGTAGTAACCGCACTCGCGGCACTTCTTTTCGTCTTCCGTCGGGGGGAATTCCCCCCGGAGAAGGACGCGGCCCGCTTCGAGGAGCCGGGCCCGTTCGGCGTCCAAGTCGGAAGGCGCAGTGGGGATTTCCTGATAGAAACCCTCGGCCGCCCAATAGAGGGCGCCTTTTACCTCCGGTTCCCCCGAAAGGGCCCGCACGGCGAGCGCGTAGCGGCGGACCTGCCCATCGTAACCCTTCTCGCGGGCCTGCTCCAGGCGGGGTTTTTCCCCGGGGCGGTCGGTCTTGAAATCGACCACGGTGAGCCGCCCCGTTTCCGGATGGCGGAAGAGGAGGTCGATCCGGCCGCTAAGGAAAAGAGGCGCGCCCCCTTCGCCCTCCCCCAGGCGCCATTGGAAGGGGAGTTCGCGCAGAACTTCCCGGGAACTGGAGAGGGCCTTGAAGAGCGCGCTCTTGGAGAAACGCAAAACCTCCTCCGCCACTTCCGCCGCGAGGGCGGCAAGATCGAGTCCCTCGGGCGGGAGGACGTCTTCGTCCCGGAGGAGTTCTCCCGCCTCGGCCGCCAGGGCCAAGGCGAGTTCCCGGGGCGGGAGGGCCTCGGTGCTTTTCTCGATCGCCTTGTGGAAGAGCTTTCCCCTTAAGCGCCCGGCGGCAGCCCCTTGGGAGACGGCGGGGAAGGGATCGCCCTCGGGGATTTGAAGGACGTTCTTGTAGCGGTAGCGGAGCGGGCAGTGCTCGTAGTGTTCGAGGAGCGAGGGAGAGAGGAAAAGAGGGACGGCCGGCGCCGGAAGGGGCGCGAGGCGTTTTTCGAGCTCGGCCTGGATTTTCGCGTCGGGCTTTTCTTCTAGCCACTTGGAAAAATCGGGCGGCGGCGGGGCAGGCGGTTTTTCCCCCGGCTTGGGCGCTTCCTTGGTAATGCGAAGCTCGCCGCCTCCGGCGAGGGGGAGAGTTCCATCTTCGGGTTCTCCTAACGCCGCTTCGAGCCAGAGCCTCCAGGTGGGGCCTTTGTCTTTTTGCTCTTCGGGCGCCCCGGAAGTGGAGACGAGGAAAAGGGCGTCCCGCGCGCGGGTGCAGGCGACGTAGAAGAGCCGGGCCTTTTCGGCCCGCTGTTCGCGACGTTCCCGCAAGTCGAGGAGCTGGTGGAGGGGGCTTGGGGCCGCCTCTCCCGGTTCGCTCCGGCGCCGGATTTTTCCGCCGAAGAGGACGCCACTTCCAAGGTGAAGCCCCTCCGCCCGGGCGAAGCGAAGGCGCGGGCCCTCGCGGTAGAACGACGCCGAGAGTTCGGGAAGGACGGCCACGGGGAATTCGAGCCCCTTGGCGGCGTGCACCGTGAGGAGCGAAACGGCGTCGGCCGCCGGGCCTTCTTCCTCGGGGCTCGCTTCCTCTTCGGGGCGCTCCTCTTCGATGTGGGCGGTCCATTTTTCGGCGAGTTCCGAGAGCGTGAGGAGCCCCCGCGCCTCCTCGGCCCGGGCGAGGGCCAGGAGTCTTTCCACGTTCGCTGCCGCCTGGGGGCGGCCCTTATCTATCTGGGCCGTCGTCCAGAAACTCGTGGCCAGGAGCACTTCCGAGAGGATTTCGGAAGGGGGGGCGCGGCCCGATAATTCCCGCCACCTGAGGAGCGCGCCCCTCGCAAAGCGCACGCGCTCGCGTTCTTCCTCGGAAATCCAGCAGGGAGTTTCCGTTCTTTCTTTTCTTTCGGGTTCCGGAAGAGCCGCCACCGAGAGGCGCCGCCAGAGAGTTTTTCCCGGATGCTCCGCGATCCAGAGCAGCACTTCGTCCGATAGGGCAAAGAGGGGCGAGCGGAGGACGGCGAGCAAGGGAAGGTCGCCCGTCGGATCGGCGAGGAACGCCGTGAGATTTACGAGGTCGATCACCTCGGGCTGGAGGAAGAAATCCTTCCCCTGGTGGATGCGGCAGGGGATTCCCTCGCGCCGCAGGGCTTCCTCGAAGACGGAGAGATTCAACCGCCGCTGGAAGAGGATGGCTCCGTCTTTCCATTCGAAGGGGCGCTCCGTGACGGCGCCTTCTTTTTCCTCCCAGACTTTGAAGCCTTCCTCCTTGCAGCGGCGAAGGAGAAGGGCGCAGGCCTTCGCTTCGGCCTGGACGCTTTCGGAATCTTCTTCCGGGGAGAGGCGAAGCCATTCGACCCGGCCGCCCGGGAGTTTTCCATTCCCCGGTT
>JBFLVN010000273.1:0-4909 GCA_040758475.1 Bdellovibrionota bacterium | reverse complement strand
TTACGGAATGAGGGGCACCCGAAGCGTGACCTTGGTTCCTTTTCCCTCCTCGCTTTTCAGGTCTACTTCGCCACCCATCCGGCTCACTAGTTCGTGGACGATGTAGAGCCCGAGCCCTGTTCCGTGCCCTTCTCCCGCCTTCTGGCTGGTGAAGAAGGGTTTGAAGACTTCCGTTTGAATGGATTTGGGAATGCCGCGGCCAGTGTCGGACACGGTGATTTCCAAGGCACTATTTTTTACCGCCGCGTGAAGGGAAGGCGCCTCGCGGCCTCCGGCGGCGAGGGCGTTGTCGAGAAGGTTCGCCAGCACGGTCGAAAGCGCTTTTTCATTTACCAAGGCCGTTCCTGCCGCCTCGCCGGCCGTGAAGGCGGCCGATCCGTACCTGGTTTTCAGCGAATCGAGCACGGCGCCCAGGGGCCGCCGCTCGCTTCCCGGTGCCAGGGCGTCGGTCAACGAATAGAGCCGTTCGGCGATCAGCGCGGCCCGCCTCTGGCCTTTGAGGGCCATTTCGATCGTCTGGAAAGCTTCCCGCTTTTCGGTATCGGAGATGGTCGCCGAATTGGCGATATCGTCCCTGAGGCTTTGGAAAAGCGCGCTGCTCGATGCGAGCGGATTGCGCAGTTCGTGGGCGGCGCCCGTGACGAGCGATCCGACTGCCGCCAGCGATTCGGCCCGGACCAGGGCGTCCTTGGCCTCGCGCAGGTCCGCATAGGCGGTCTTGAGCTTCTCCTCCCGGTCGCGCCAGCGGTGGATGATGTAGGCGTAGAGGAAGAGAAGCAGCACTTCGCAGGAGAGAAGGAACGGGGCCCACAGGACGATGTCCCCCGAAAAGCCCTGCCCCCCGTAAGGGGGAGGCGCCGACCGGAAAAACGGGGCCGAAGGGATCAAGCCCCTGGCTTCCGCCACGGTCGCCCCCACCACGAGGGCGAAGCCCGTCGCGCATGCTCCTACGGCGACGCGCAGCTCGAAGAGGAGAAAACCCGCGACGCCGCCAGTGAGGATCAGGAGCGTCCCCCAGGGGAACGTGTAGAGGCCGGTGAAATAGGCGCCCCAAGCGGTCTGGACGGCGTAGAGCTGGGTTGTAAAGAGAACGAGGCTGCGGCTTTCGGGATCGCGGCGGCGGACGAGGAGGCCGCGCGCGAGCACGAGGCCCCAGAGGGCCGCCAAATAACGATTGGCGATCATGGCCTTCCACAGGGCCGGCCGGTTGATGTAGGGGCCGATGTCCAGCCGGTCGAAGGCGAAGCGGATCGCCCCTTCCTGGTAGGCGAGGAAAACCAGGAGGAGGACCGCTATGCCGATGCACTTATCGGCATTGCTCCATTCGAGCGGATTGCCGATGCGGGTGGCCAGGCGGCGCAAGAGGGCTTTCACGAAGGCTCCTGCCAGGCTGTCGGGATGGATCGCGGGGGGGGACTGTAGCATTGCGTCCAAACCGTACCCAAACCATCAAATCCGGTGGAGGCAATGAGCCGGAAAGAGCACTGGGCAGGTTCGGGGAGCTGTCTTTTTCCGCTAAAATAGATTAGAATAAAACACGTGCGGGGTGCGTTTATTAAGCTCCGTTAATTCAGGACCATCCGGGCGGTAAATAAAACGTTCTTTTATTTCTCTCTTTCCCCTCGTCACCCCAGGTACCCCAGATGACCCAGATTTCCGGGAAAAACGTTGATCGCTTTGGCGCTCTTGGGAGGCGTCCCGTGTGCTGGATAGCCTCGGACAAATCCGGACACCTTCTCGAAAAAAGGATGATCACCTTGCCCGGGAAGATGGCCAACGGAAAAAAACTTGGCCATCTGGCCACCTTGATGCTTTGGGCGGTTTTGAGCGCCTTTACGGCCTTCCCGGGTGAGCCAAGGGAGGTGGCTGCGTTGGCCGGCATGGCCGCCTTGCCGGAGGATGAAAAAAACGATGATTGCCTTGACCATCTTACCGGGGAAGGTAGTCACGAAAAAAAACTTGGCCGCCTTGGCCATGTTCCCGGTAGTTGGATTAATTTGGACAAGGGCGTACGGAGCTTGGAGGAGCGGATGTCCCCTTTTGAATTTTCTTATGAGCCAGATCATAGCGGCCGGGCACACAGCGTAGAATTGTCATTATTGGCGTTCGTGACCGGACTTTAACGGCGGGGGCTTTCCTGCCTTTTGGCGATTCGTCACTGAATCGAGGTGCGTTGTGAAGACCACGAGGGCGCTGCTCGTACACGCCCGGTTTCCCGTTACTTATTGGGGCTTTCAGTACTGCCTTTCCCTCGCGGGCAGGAAGGCGGCCCTGCCGCCCCTGGGGCTTCTCTCCCTGGCGGCGCTTCTTCCAGATTCCTGGGATCTGCGGCTCGTGGATTTGAATATTCAGCGGCTCTCGAAGAAGGACCTCGAATGGGCCGAGGTCGTCCTCGTGAGCGGCATGCGGGTCCAGTCCGATTCCATGCGCGAGGTGGTCCGGCGGGCGAAAGAACTGGGGCGGCGTACGGCCGTAGGCGGCCCGGCCCCCACGACGGCGCCCCAGGATTTTGCGGAGGCGGACGTCATCCTCCGGGGCGAGGCCGAGAGCGTCATTCCCGAACTTCTGGCGGCCATGGAATCCAAAGAGCGTTGCGTGATCTCTCCTCCCGCGCTCCCCGGTCTCGACCGCGTGCCCGTCCCCCGGTACGACCTGGTCGACGTGAAGAAATACGCGTCCCTGAGCATCCAGTTCTCCCGGGGCTGTCCGTTCAACTGCGAGTTCTGCGACGTGATCGAGATTTACGGGCGCGTTCCCCGGACGAAATCCCCGGAGCAAGTCCTCTCCGAACTGGAATGCATGTACGGCCTTGGATACCGGGGGTCGGTCTTTTTCGTGGACGACAATTTCGTGGGCAACCGGGCCGCCGTCCGGCGGCTCCTGCCCGAACTCATCCGGTGGCAGCAGGAGCGGGGGTACCCCTTCGAACTCTATACCGAGGCGAGCGTGAACCTCGCCGCCGACGGGGAACTCGTTCAGGACATGGTAGCGGCGGGCTTTAGCGCCGTGTTCCTCGGTATCGAGACCCCCTCGGCCGAAGCCCTGGCGGCGGCCGGGAAAAAGCAGAACCTCGCCATGGATCCCAAGGAAGCTGTGGAGCGCCTCACGCGCGCGGGCCTCGAAGTGATGGGGGGCTTCATCGTGGGGTTCGATTCGGACACGCCCGAGACCCTCAAGCTCCAAAAGGAATTTATTTCGAACTCCCCCATTCCCATGGCCATGGTGGGGCTTCTGACCGCCCTTCCGGGGACGGCCCTCTGGAAGCGCCTCGAACGCGAGGGGCGGCTCCGCAAGGAAAGCAGCGGCGATCAATTCGGGCGCCCCAATTTCGCCCCTGCCATGAACGAGGAAGAACTCCTCTCGGGTTACGCCAAGCTTTTGGGCGAGATTTACTCGCCCAAGGAATACTACCGGCGCTGCTGGGCGCAGCTTGAGAAAAGTGCCCCGCCACCGGGCGGCCGCAAGCTCGCCCTTCGCGACATGGCGACGTTCTTTCGGACCTCGGTGCGCGTGGGGATGCTGAGCACCCGCGCCGTAGAGTACTGGGGACTCCTCGTGAAAACCCTTCGGGATGCCCGCCACGCCTTCCCCTCGGCCGTCGCCCACGCGGTCAAAGGGGAACATTTGATCGCCTACACAAGGAAAGAAGTCCTGCCGCGGATCGAAGCAGCCCTGGAAAAGCTCCGCGAGGAGCAGGAAAAGGCCCTCGCGCCCCTCTCGGCGTCTTTTTCTCCCGCCTGATCGGGCGGGGTGTTTCCAGCCGTTCGCGTTCCATGAGCTAGCTCATATGCGTCAACCGTTCCCTCCTTCATCCTGTGACTGACGAGTCTGTCACTTCCGGACCAGTCACCTCATTCGTTGTTTGATGCATTTCCTAAGGAGACCCTATCCCATGGCTGTTCCATCCCTCCGCAATCGCCTTGCCGCCGCTTCGCTTCACCTTGTGGAGGCGGCGGGGGAAGTCTTTCCCTTTTCCAAAGCCATCCGGGACCAGCAAGACACGCTCAACTTCGCCAGGGCCGTCCAGGGTTATCAGCTTTCCATGGCCATTGGCGCCGCCCACGAACTAGGGGTTTTTGGCTTCCTCTCGGAACCCCGCCTTTCCTCCGAGGTGGCCCTCCATTGCAAGATGAGCGAGCCCGCGGCGCGCGTTCTTTTGAACGCCCTGGAAGCCTGCGGCCTCGTGAGCGGGGCGGGGGCCCGCTTCGAACTCACGGCCACGGGCCGGCGCCACTTCCTCAAGAAGAAATGGACCTACGGCCGGGGCGCTACGGAGCTTCTCCTTGGTGCCTGGAACCACTGGCGGGAGCTATCCAAGGCCCTCCAACTGCCGGATGGGCACCCAGTCCTCCGGGTCTACAATCCAACGAATCCGCTGATGAGCGAGTACGTGCGGCTTACCACGGCCATGCTGGCGGGACCGTCCCAGGAGCTTGCCCGAAAGCTCGACCTCTCCGGCGTGCGGCGGATGATCTGCGGCACGGTGGGGATAAGTTTCGCCGCGGCCATGCTCCGGAAGAACCCGCGGATCGAGCTCGTCGTCTCTTGCCTCCCGCGCCTCATCCAGGAACTTCCGGCGGCCCTGGAGCAATTTGGCGTCAAGGCGCCCTCCGAGATCATCGAGAACTCGGGCGACGCGGACGAGGACAAATGGGGGAAGAGCGAATCGTACGACCTCATCTTCCTGGCCCGGAAATTCGCCTACTGCGGCCCCCAGCACGGGATTTCTTATCTTGAAAAATCGAGGCGCGTCCTGCCTTCGGGCGGCCGCGTCATCCTTTGGGAGCCTTTCGCCGACAATTACGACCCCGCCCCCTGGATGGGCGCCACGATCGCGCTCACGGATTCCATGCTGGGGGAGCCCCGGCCGCTCTACCGGAAGGAAGAAGTCGCCGCCTTCGCCCGGCAG
>JBFLVN010000272.1:0-4917 GCA_040758475.1 Bdellovibrionota bacterium | reverse complement strand
GGCTCCGGGGCGGGCTTTTGCTCCGCCGCCTCGAAGGGGTAGAGCCGCTCTTCTTCCGTCTTGAAGCGGCGGGAGAGGTCGCGGGTGAGGGCTTCCAGATCTTTCCGGAAGGCGTGGGGCGTGCCGGCGGGGTCGTTGCGGGTCCATTTCTGGACGAACTCCCGCGCCGCGATGGAAAGGGGCCGGGCCGTGGTCTGGAAAACTTTCGCCAGGGCCCGGGAACTCGAACTGCCGTTCAAGAGGCCGGGGTAGTACCGCTCTTCTTCGAGCTGGAAGTGCTCCGTGAGGCGTTCACCAAAGGAAGCGATCTCCCGCTTCCCGGGCGGCTTCCCGGCGAAACGTTCGAGGGAAGCGAGAAGCTCCCCGTGCTGGGACCGCAAAAGGATCAGAAGGGACGCCGGCGGAGAATCCATGGTGAATCCCCTTGGCTGCTGGATGAAAAGGATTTTCAGTTTCACGGCGCCGGGCACCACCACCCGGCCGCCTCGTTTGTTTATACGTAACTGACTCAATAAAATCAACAGAGTATTTTGAGTTGGCGTAAAAATGTCCCAAAATCGTTGAACAGTGCTCAACGAAATTGACTTCCGGGGCTTCCTCTTTCATACTTCTTATTCTCACACGGGCCACCCGAAGGAACCGAAGGGATGCAGGCGCGCCGGCCGGGGGGCGGGCGCAGCGGGGCGTTTTCCGTGGTTCTTTCCATACCGGCGTTTCTCCTGGCGTACGTGGGCCTGCTCCTCTGGCTCCACCAGGAATTCTTCGACCGCATCCGGGCCCGGCACCCGGCCGCGTGGCGGGAGCTTGGCGCCCCTTCCATCCTCACGAACAATTCCCTCTCCCCCGGATCGAAGGTCTCCCGGTGGCTCGGGCGGCGGGAGTACTTGAAGCTAGGCGACAAGGGCCTTACCCGCCGGGCGTGGACGCTCCGGCTGCTTGGGAACCTCTACAAAGCCGCCTTCGCGGCGCTCTTCCTCTGGTGGGTCTGGACGGCCTTCGGCCCCGGCCGGACGGGGTGACATCATCCAGGTAAACTGAAGGCTACTTCTTCTTCCCCGCCGGTTTGCTCAGGGGCACGGCGAGGGATTTGCGCAAAGAAACCTTGCCGCCGAATTTCTTCTGGAAGGCGGCCTGGGCTTTCCCGAAATCGTCGGCCACTTCGATCTTCTTCGTCTCGAAAAACTCGTCCCGGTGGTAGCGAATCGTCCCCAGATAAAGGGCCTTGTCGCCGGGCTGGACGCTCACCTGCAACCCGCCCGGGAAGAAAAGGTAGTCGGTATCCACCGCGGACGATCGCGGGCCGGTGGCGTAGGCGCGAAGATTCAGGATCACCATGCTGAGAAGAAGGACGAAGGGCCGGTGGGGGGATTGGACGAAAAAGGTCTCCCCCAGGACGGCCTCGATCCCGTCGTCGAGCTCGCGGTTAAGGCCAAAGCCCGGCGTCGTGTCCACGTCGCGCCATTTGTCCCCGGCAAAGAGATAGATTTTCCCCCGCAGGCCACCGGCGCCCCAGTCCAAATCCTGCTCGTCCTTGTCCAAAGGCGGGACGAGTTCCACTTTCCCCACGAGGATGACTTCCCCGGGTTTGAGGGACGCAAGGCTTTGAGCCTCCGGCAGGAAACGGGGCCCGCAGGCGGCAAGGCAGAAAAGAGCGAGAAGGGCGGCGCCAAGACGCATGATCAATCCTTCTTTCGAGGCTTCCACCCCAAGGCCTGGAGGCGCTTTTTCACGTCTCCCTGCCAGCTAGTTCCTTCGGTGAATTCGAGGAGGCGTTCGAGGAGTTCTGCTTCCGAGGGGCCGGGGGCTTTCACGATGTCGTACTTCGTCTCCATCCCGAAAAAGCGTTCGGCCGTGGAGGCGAGGCGCTTGTAGGCAAAAGCCCCCGTGAAGTAGAGCCCCGGTTTTTCGACGCGGAACTGGAAGTCTTTTCCCGATTGGACGGGAACGTCGTAGTAGTAGGTCGTGTTGCTGAAGAAGCGGACGGACCCGAGCTTAAGACCCCCGCCGCCCCCGAACTGGTCGAGCACGTAAGAGCCCACGGGCATGTTCTCGCAGTAGAAAAGCCCTTCGTCCAAGCGCATGTTCCAGAAGGGCTCTTCCGTCTTGGGTTTCATCTGCCGAAGACGCACCCAGTCGAGGCCCGAGGGGGCTTCTTCCATGTCGATGTGGCCGAAGACGAGGGTTGTCTGACCCTTCCCCTCCTTCACCATCTTGCCGCCGCAGGCGGCCAGGAAGGCGAGGAAAAGGGCGGCGGAAAAGAAGCGGAAGCGGCGAAGCACCATCGCTACGTCCCCTAAGCGCGGCGTTTCTCCAGAGTCACCGGAAGCGGAAATTCTTCCTGAAATTATTCGCTTGGGCGGGGCGGGTGTCAAACAGAAGGCGCGAGGCGCTCCGGTTTTCGTTCTCCGCCGGAGAACCCCCGGAACAAAAAAACCCGGGAACGGTTTCCCGGTCCCGGGCGGCCCTCCGCCCCTCTCGGGCGGGAGAGGAAACGAAAGGCCAAAAGGGGCGTTCCGTTGACGGCCCCTCGCGGGGCCGCCTCCCTCCTCGTCCGTGCCACGCCCCCGTCCGGCGTCTCCCTCTCCCCGAGGAACGCCCGTGCGCGTCACGTCGCTTAGATATTTTTAGCAAGGGACACGGGCGGCCATGCTGATGCGCATCAGGTGGAACTGCTTTTTGGGGACAAGCGCCTTTAAAGCGGGGAAAACACCGCCGAAACGAAGAGGGCCCCTTCCGGGGCCCTCGCTTTTTATCGCCTGACAGGACTAGCGAAACGCGGGCGCTCAGGCCGCCTTCTTCGAGTAACTCATGCACCAGCCGCCGTTTGTCACCGAATTGGCGGGGAACATCTGGCAGTCGCCGGAAGTCTCGTCCACCTTCGTGTAGAGCTGGCAGGTGGCGCAGCTGCTGCCGGGCTTGAACTGGGGATACTTCTTCGTATCCACCTTCGCGGCGTCAGCCTTGTAACCAAGAGCCGTAGCCATGGGATCGGTTTCGGCCAAGAGTTTTTTCTTGGCGGCCGCGTAGGCCCTCTTCAAGAACGGACCCGCCAGGGAAAGAGCTCCCAGCGCGAGGCCCGCCTTCTGGAGAAACGAGCGGCGGGTTTCAAGGGACTCGTAGTTCATGGTGGATTCACTCCTCGGCCCCTTGTTTTCCACAAAGGAGGAACGCCCGCCATGACGGCCGTCATAAGGGCCTAGTGGGCCATCCGGTGCAGGGAATCCACCACGTTCGGGAAAATGACCGCCGCCCGGGCGGCTTCGTCCGTGACGGTCTCAAAATCCAGGCCGTCGAGCCAGGTGTCGTAGAGGAAGCCCAGGACGAGTTCCGAGGGTTCGCCCGCTTCCACGGGAAAGTGCCGGACACCCTTGGAGAGCGAGGCCCCGTGGGAGAAGGAAATCATGGCGTGGTCCTCGGCGGCGGAGGCCACCTGGAAAGCCACTTCGTCCACACCCTCAGTATCACCCGGGGCCAAGAACTGCCCCGCCACGTAGAGGGTCTTTCCCACCATGTCCACGTCCCCGGGGAGGTTTTCGGCATCGGCGTCTGCGGGCCCGAATTCCACGTGCAGCTCGCAGTAGCTACCCGGCGGCGGGGAGAAACGGCCGTAGAGGGCGGGAACGAGGTCGGGCCGCAGGATGTTTTCCACGAACGGCGTCCCGATCTGCGTGGCCGAACTCTCGCCGTGGGCGTGGGCTACTCCCACCGGGGAAAAGAGCTTTAGGAGCTTTGGGAAAAAGCCCGCGTGCTCTTCGCAGGAATGAATCTCCATGCCGGTGATCACCACGTAGGCCGCCGAGAGGGTGATGGTGAAATCCTCGTCCGTCTCGAAGACGCGGGGCATTTCCTCGATGTAGACCGTGGGGATGATGCCTTCCTCGATCTCCTCGAAGTGGTGTGTGAGGAGAACGTCCACCCCGGAGCCTTCCGTGTGTTCGTTGCAGCCGATGAAAGAGAGCAGGACTACAGAACCGAGAAAAAGAAGGGATTTTCTAGAGATCATAGATGATACCTCCCAGAACGGACGGGCCTTCGTCTTGCTCGCCGTTCAGGTTTTTTGCGACGGGAATTTGCCCGGAGACGGATACGAGAAGATCTTCGACGGGAGACCACGTGACCCCGGGCGCAAGAGCGAGGAGAGAGCCGCCCGAGTCGGGATCGGGCGTGCCGCCGAACTCATTCTTTTGCGTCCATCTCGAATCGAGGCCGAGCTGGACGGCGAATTTGTAATTAAACGCGTACTGCCCCGTGAGTGTTCCGACGAGCGCTTCCCCGGCGTCTAACTGCTCGAAACCGGTGCCCGAGGGGAAGAGCCCCTGCACGCTCGCGTAGGCAAGGAAGGGGAAGTTGTAGTAGCCGTACCACGCCCCGGCGCTTGGCACCCACTGGCCCTGGCCCGGCTGGGCGTCCACGGTGAGGGGGACGCCGCCCGACTCCACTTCGGGCGCCGAAGGGACGCGAAGGCCCGCCAGGATTCCCGCCATGTGCCTTGGCGAAGCGGGCGAATCGCGGAAGAGGTAGATTTTCCCCGAAAATTCCACGTCCCCCAGGCCCGTCCCCTCGTCCCGGGCGCCGCTGGTTTCCTCGAGTTCCTTCGTCACCACGGGAAGGAGAAAGCCGAGCGAAAAATACTCCGAAGGGGTCCAGGCCACGCCCACGTGCAGGCGCCCCTCGGTTATTTCCTCCTCGTCCACCCCGGCCGTCCCGAAAGTTTCCGTCCGGTAAAGGATTTCCGTCGAGAGCCGGATGCGGTTCTCGTAGGGCTTTTCCATCCCCTGGAGCGTCAATGTGGGATCGCCGCACCGGCAGGTAGAGCAGGCGCGGGCGGCGGAAGGAGAAAAAAAGAGCGCGGCGAAGAGCACGCAAAAGGAGCCCGCGCGCCACCCGCCCACAAGCTGCTTTTTCCGGATGTCCCCC
>JBFLVN010000271.1:0-4929 GCA_040758475.1 Bdellovibrionota bacterium | reverse complement strand
GGCGTATGAAGAAACCTTGGATTTCCTCCAGATCATCGGGACGAAGGACAAGGTCCACTTCCAGAAAAAGCTCGAAGTTTTTTACCGCGATCCCATTCACGGGCAGGTCGCGCTCTCGTGCCCCAATCTCCCGGCGCCGCTCCATCTCCTCGTGGGGGCGCTTCGCCTCAAGAACCTCGCCTGGAGCGACAAGTGGGCGCTTTTGAAAGCGGGCTCCTCGCTCCTCAAGCTCCGCTGGGGCACGCCGCCCGAGTTCGACCAGATGAGCGCGGCCGAGTGGCTCTTAAAACTCGGCCAGACCAAGGCGCTCCGGCGGGCCGTGTGGGACCCCATCATCATCGCGACGCTGAACGAATCACCGGAGAGAGCTTCGGCCTTTCTTTTGGGAGAGGTGCTCCGCCGGGGATTTTTGACCACGAGAAAGCACAGTTACCTCGGGTTCTCAGCCACGGGGCTTTCGGCCCTCTACGTGGAACCTTCGCTCAAATACCTGGAGCAAAAAGGCGCGAAAATCGAAACCGGCGCCGCCGTCACGGGCATCCAGATTGCCAACGGCCGGGTCCAGTCCCTCGTGCTCCAGAACGGCGAAGAACGCGCGGCCGGGGCTTACGTCCTCGCCCTCTCGCCGCAGGGCCTTGCGCGCGTTCTTCGCAACCCGCCGCTTTCGAGCGACCCCTTCTTCGAGCGCGCCGCCAGGATCGAATGCGCCCCCATCGTGTCGGTGAACCTCTGGCTCGACCGGTCCCTGAATTTGGAAGGAACGTACGTGGGACTTTTGGATTCCCCGGTCCAGTGGATCTTCGACCGGCGGAAGATGGTCGGGGAAGGTTCCGACGGCCGCCACCCTTACGCGCTCGTCACGAGCGCGGCCCACGAACTCTCCGAGAAGAACAACTCCCAGATCGCCGAAATGGCGATCGACGCCGTAAGGAATTATTTTCCCGAAGCCAAAGACGCCAAAGTCCTCCATTCGAGCGTCGTGAAAGAGCCCCACGCGACTTTTTCCGCCGGGCCGGGATTCGAGAAATTACGCCTTCCGCAGAAAACGCCTCTGGAGAACCTCTTCCTCGCCGGCGATTGGACCGATACGAAACTCCCCGCCACGCTCGAATCGGCCGCCTTGAGCGGCCGCCTCGCGGCGGAAGGGGTCCGGGACTGCTTCGAAAGATAAAATAGACCGAAAATGAATCAACCCTCCTTCCGGAGCGGGACGACCTTGCGGGTCTCCCGTTCGGGAAGGAGCGGGGCTTCGAGGAAACAGCCCTTCAGGGCGGAAACAGAGCCGTAGCCCGAGCAGAAGAGGGCCACGCGGATGCCTTCGACGATCACGTCGATCTCTTCCATCACCGCTTCGGCGCCGCGCATGGCGGCTTGGAGGAACCCGGCGGCGATGGAGGCCAAATCCGCCCCCAGGCCCAGGCACTTGGCCGCTTCGAGGCCGCTCCGGATGCCGCCCGAGGCGATAAGGGGGATTTGCCGGTCCACGCTCCGGACGTTCTGGAGCGATTCGGCCACGTCGAAACCCCAATCGGCATAGAGGGACGAGAGCACGCGGGTGCGGACGTTCTTGGAGAGGATCCCCTCCACCTTCGCCCAGCTCGTCCCGCCCACGCCGGCCACGTCGATGCCGGAGACGCCGGCGTCGAGAAGGATTTCCGCCGTGCGCTTGGAAATTCCGGAGGATACTTCCCGGACGAACACCGGCACGCCCGCCTGCTTGCAGACTTGGCGGATCTTGCGGGCGAGTCCGGAAAAGTTCGTATCCCCGCCGTCCTGAAGGACTTCCTGGAGGGGGTTTAAATGCAGGAAGAGGGCGTCGGCTTCGATCATCTTGACCGCTTCGACGCACTCCCTAACGCCCATGCCGTTGTTGAGCTGCACGGCGCCGAGGTTCGCAAAGAGGAGAATGTCCGGGGCGGCTTTGCGGACCTGGAAGGTGGATCGAAGGTCCGGATGGACGAGGGCCGCCCGCTGGGAGCCTACGCCCATCCCCACCCCGCGGGCCTGGGCCGCGCGGGCGAGGTTCTTATTGATCCTAGCCGCCTCCTCGCACCCCCCCGTCATGGGGGAGATGAGAAGGGGAGCTAAAAGGGTTTTCCCAAGGAATACGGTCGAAGAATCGACTTCGGTGAAATCGAGTTCCGGCACGGCCTCGTGGTCGAACCGGAAGCGTTCGAGGCCGTTCGTGCGGCCCGACCCGGCCTGGCCGGAAAGGACCGCCTGGATGTGCCGGGCCTTGCGGCTGGCAATCGAAGGAGTTTTTTTCACTTGTTTCCGCCCTACCCCGTCACTACCGAAAAGCCAGGTTCTCCCGGTACCTGACTGCTCAGTTAGGAGGCCGACTTTAACGAAAGAGAACTCGGGCGTCAATCTATTTTTTTCCTTTGATTTCAGGGACTTCCGCTCGCTTGCCAATCCCACGGCGATAGAACATGGTTTCGGCCCTCGCCGCCCGGTCGCAAATTTAGAGGGGGATTTCGGGCGGCCCTTCCCCCAATTGGAGACAACCCCTTGGAAGACGAGCAGAACAAGCAAGCCAAGCCCATGATCCGCCGGGAAGACGCCCTGGCCTACCACCGGGAGGGGCAGCCCGGAAAGATCGAAGTTTCCCTGACCAAGCCCTGCGCCACCCAGCGGGACCTCTCCATGGCCTATACCCCCGGCGTGGCCGAACCCTGCCGGGACATCGAGGCCGACCCGGAAAAGGCCTACGAATACACCTCCAAGGGGAACCTCGTAGCCGTCATTTCGAACGGCACGGCCGTCCTCGGCCTGGGCGACATCGGCCCCCTGGCGGGAAAACCCGTCATGGAAGGCAAGGGCGTCCTTTTCAAGCGCTTCGCCGGCATCGACGTCTTCGACATCGAAGTAAACGAAAAGGACCCCGACAAGCTCATCGACATCGTGGCCTCCCTCGAACCCACCTTCGGCGGTATTAACCTCGAAGACATCAAGTCCCCCGAGTGCTTCAAGGTCGAGCAGGAACTCATCAAGCGGATGAACATCCCCGTTTTCCACGACGACCAGCACGGGACGGCCATCATCTCGGGCGCCGCTTTCATGAACGCGCTCGAAGTCGCCAAAAAGGACATCAAGAACGTCAAAGTCGTCTTCTCGGGCGCCGGCGCCGCCGCCATCGCCATCTGCGGCTTCTACGAATCCCTGGGCGTCCGCAAGCAGAACATGATGCTCGTGGATTCGAAGGGCGTCGTCTACAAGGGCCGCACCGAAGGGATGAACGAGTTCAAGGAGAAATACGCCTCCGATACTTCCGCCCGCACGCTCGCCGACGCCATGAAGGGGGCCGACGCCTTCATCGGCGTTTCGGTCGCGAACCTCGTGAGTCAGGACATGGTCCGCTCCATGGCCAAGGACCCCATCGTCTTTGCCATGGCCAACCCCGATCCCGAAATCCCCTACCCCGACATGATCGCCTCCCGGAAGGACGTCTTCGCCGCCACGGGCCGGAGCGATTTCCCCAACCAGGTGAACAACGTTTTGGGGTTCCCCTTCATCTTCCGCGGCGCTTTGGACTGCCGCGCCACCCGCATCACCATGGGGATGAAGACGGCCGCCGCCAAGGCGCTCGCCTCCCTCACGCGCGAGGACGTGCCCGAACCCGTCCTCAAGGCCTACGGCCTCCGGCACCTCGAATTCGGCAAGGATTATTTGATCCCCAAACCCTTGGACTCCCGCGTGCTCCTCTGGGTCGCCCCGGCCGTGGCCAAGGCGGCGACCGATGAAGGCGTCGCCAAGAAACCCATCAAGGACATCGAAGCCTACCGGGACCATTTGAAGCGCTTCATCGACCGCACGAGCGAAGTCTTCCGCCCCATCATGCGGCAGGCCAAGGCCCTCCAGAAGAAGATCGTCTTCCCCGAAGGGGACCACCCGAAAGTCCTCCAGGCCGTCCCGCGCCTCGTGGACGAGGAAATCTGCCGCCCCGTCCTCCTCGGGCCCGAGCAGATGATCCGCGAAGAGCTCGAGCGGATGGACGTCGACCCCAAGGACGTGGACGTCGTGAACCCCCGCACGAGCGACAAGCTCGAAAGCTACGTGGGCGAGCTCATGCACGCCCGCGAGAGGAAGGGGATGATCCGCGCCGAGGCCCTTCGGTGGATGCAGCGCCGCCCCTACTACGGCGCCATGATGGTGCGGACGAAAGAGGCCGACGGCATGGTGGCGGGACTCACGCGCCACTACGGCGATACGCTCCGCCCCGTCCTCCAGATCGTCCCCCTCCAGCCCAACCGCTCCATCGTGACGGGCGTCTACATGCTCGTCCTCAAGAACAAGGTCCTCTTCTTCGCCGACACGACGGTGAACATCGAGCCCAACGCCGAAACGGTGGCCGAGACGGCGCTCCTCGCCGCCGATTGCGCCAAGCACTTCGGCATCGAGGAACCCAAAATCGCGCTCCTCTCGTTCTCCAACTTCGGCTCCGTCCACAACATCTACGCCCAGAAGGTCCAGCGGGCCATGAACATCGTCAAGGCCCTGCGGCCCGACCTCATCATGGACGGCGAGATGCAGTTTGATACGGCCACCAATCCGGAAGAAGCGGCCGAATACTCCTTCAGCCGCATCCAGGGGGACGCCAACGTCCTCATCTTCCCGAACCTCTCGGCCGGCAACATCGCCTACCAGGTGATGCACCGCTTCGCCCAGGCCGAATCCATCGGCCCGATCCTCGTGGGCCTGCAGTACCCGGTGAACGTCCTCCAGCGGAACGCCTCGACCGACGACATCGTCCGCATGGCCGCCATCACGGCCGTGCAGACGGAACTGCGGCACAAGATCATGGCCATCTCGAGCGTCCCGCCGAACGTGCGGGATGAGGGAGTGCGGGGGGCCTGAAAACTCCGCGGTTCCGCTGATGCCTCTAAGGGCCGGGGCCTTTAAGGGAAATTTCATCCATGCCCCTCTCCC
>JBFLVN010000270.1:0-4936 GCA_040758475.1 Bdellovibrionota bacterium | reverse complement strand
AAACTGGGCCCTTTTCTCTGGAATCCCCCCTTCGTGCAGCCGCAGGGTATTTCCCTCTCTCCGCCGTCCCCTCCTTGGGTCGGCGTGGGCAGGCCGTCTCCCCCCGTCGCCAACTAACGGGAATGCTGGAAGTATTTTCTTGAGAACTACGCCTTCGCGGGCGTGGGCGCCGTCTTTTTGTTCGCAGCCCGGATCATTGTCGCGAAGAAAAACAGGATGGCGATTCCATTGCCAAGGCCTCCGCTCAGGCGCAGGGGCCAGAGCGGCAGGAGGTCGCCCAGCATTCGAAGTGTAAGGGAGAGGTGGAGAAATCCCAGGGGAACGTAAAAGGCCTTGCTGAAATCAATGGATTTTCCAAGGACCGAGGGGAAGATGATGAGGGCGTGGCCGAAGATCATGGAGAAGACGAAGCCCACGAAGAACGAGTGAAGGGCCGCGTCGTAAAGAGGGCCAGCACTAAGGGCTTGGAGGAAGAGGAGCAACACGCCCGAGAACCCCAGCCAAACGTATCCCGCCAGGAGGCAGACGGCCGTAAAGCGGGGCAATCCCGTCTTTTTCCCCACGATCCGCGTCGCCACGTCGCAGCGAAAAAGCCACGCCGAGAGGGCAATGAACGAAAGGCCGAGGAGCCAGGGACGTTGCTGGTAATTGGCACTGAGGAGAAATCCGCTCGCAAGGAGGAGCGCCACGACGTTGACGAGCATCTTCTGGCTCGTGGCCGAAGGAGTGGAGAAGCGGGTGAGCTCGAGCCGTTCGGCGGCGATCGTCACGGCCAGGAACGCCATCCACCAGGGAAGGGCCTTGGGGATGCCCGCCCCCAGCAGCCAGAGGGCGTTTCCGCCGATCCAACAGGCCGTGCCGAGGGCGAGCAGGATGGAGTCGGCGGAGGGATTTTTGAGGGCGAGATTTCCAAGAAGGAGGAAAAGTCCCACGCTCGCCGCCGTGAGGAAAAGCGGGCCGATGAAAAGAGAAGGCAGGGCGAGCAGCGAGAAGGCGCCGAGTGCTCCAAGGCCCGGTGCAATAAAACCGGACCGCTCCCCAAGCCCCACGGCCCGTTCGACGGCTATGAGCGTTCCGAGAAAAGCGCACACCATGAGAGGCCCGTGGATGAGAACCCAATCAGCTTTGGGGATGGACCAGTGCCAGCCAAGGCGCACGAGTCCCGCCCAAAGCCCTGCAAGGAGCGAGATCATCGCCGCCACGAGAAGGGGTAGCCGCCGCCAATGGACTTTCTGCGCCGGAAGGATCTGGACGGCCGGCGGAGGGGGTGGCACCGGGGCGATCCCCAGTTCCCGCCGGGCCGCCTCGTTCATCCTATCGGGGGACCAGTGGAAATCCCGGAGGAGTTCGACCTCCGCTCCTTGGCCGCCCGGCAGCATCTGGAGAACGGCTTTCGCCTGATCTTGAAGATAAGGCCCCACGGGGCAGGCAGGGCTTGTCATGCCGAGGGATACGTGGACTTTGCCGCCCGAAAGATCGATCCGCTCGACCAGTCCCAGGTCCACGATGTTGACGCCCAGTTCCGGATCGACGACGCGGCGAAGGGCGTCCCGCACGTCACTGTCGGATGGAGAAATCATTGTGAATGCGTGTCAGCCATTTGAGTTGGTCAGGGCCGCGGGCGGGTCGTACCACTCGCCCCGTTTCCGGAGTTCTTGGGCTTGTGCCGCGGAGATACCGCACTCTTCAAGCGTAAGATAACAGGCCGGGTCGGGGGCCCAGGGTGTCTCGTAAACCCGTTCGGCCCGCACGCGCATCCCTCCCCCGCAGAGGGAGTACCAACGGCACAGGGAGCATTTCCCCTGAATGCGTTTTTCCTGGTCCCGTAGACCTTTGAGAAGCTCGTCCGAAAGGTCGGTCCAGATTTTCGAAAAGGGCCTTTGCCGGACGTTCCCGAAGCTGTAGTGCATCCAGAATTGATCCGCGTGGATGTTCCCAAGAAAATCGATGTCGGCGATGGCCGTTCCCGAGGAAAAACGCCCGCCGCCGTTCCAGGCGAGGCGTTCGCGGATGGTATTCGCCCGCGCCACGTCGTTTTCTTGGGTGTCGAGATAGAGAAGAACCCCATCGACCGGGTTGTCGACGGTGAGGATTTCTTTCTCGATTCCCCGGGCAGCGAAATCCCGGACCCGGGCGGCGATGCGGCGGATGGCGTCCCGCGTCTCTGCGTGCGTGAGATCGCACTCGCGAAGGCCTCCCCCTCGGCCCGAGTAAACGAGGTGGTAGAAGCAGGCGCGTTGGATATTTTCCTGTTCGATGAAATCGAAGATCTGATCCAGGTGATTGTAATTGTGGCGCGTGAGGGTAAGGCGCAGGCCCACGCGCTGGCCTGCTTCCTTGCAGTTGCGAAACCCGCGGACTGCCGCGTCGAAGGCGCCTTCCTTCCCGCGGAAGAAGTCGTTCGTGGCGCCGATTCCATCCAGGGAGATCCCCACGTAGGTGAAGCCCGCTTCTTTGAGCTTTTTCGCAGTGGGAAGATCGATCAGCGTTCCGTTGGTCGAGAGCGTTAAGCGCAGGCCTTTTTCTCTCGCGTAAGGAACGAGTTCCCAGAAATCGTGACGAACGAGGGGTTCGCCGCCCGAGAGAAGAAGAGCGGGAATGTTAAAGCCCGCCAGGTCGTCGATTACGGCCTTGGCTTCATCGGTCGAAAGCTCGCCGCTGTACCGCTTGGATTCAGAATCACTGTAGCAGTGGATGCACCGCAGGTTGCAGGTGCGCGTCAAGTTCCAGACGACGACCGGCCGCCGCTCCCGGGCGCTTTTGGCCGGGACAGCGGAGACGGTGCCATCGGCGGCGAGGCTTTTTTCCCCGTACCGCAGGCCATCGCTTGAAGAGCTTTGATCAGCAAGAAGCTTGGAGAAATTGATCACGGGGACTTTCAAACTCCCCGGGAATTATCGGCCGGAGGCGGCCGTATCCAGCATGACGGTTATCATATGACGTAGCGCTACTTTTGGCTTTCCTTGGGATCACAGGCCACCCCCGCCTCGATCAGGCCGGAGAGGATGTCTTCCACGGGATGGCCGCTCCGCCAGGCGATATCCCCCAAGGTGAGCCGGTGGGCCTGGAGCTGGAAGATGGAAGGGTCCCGGAGGTTCTTGAGCGATGGATCGAACTTTTCGAGCACCGAGAGGGCTTTGGGGTACATGAGCAAAAGCGTGGCAACCCGGGTGCCTTTCCAGACGCGAAATTCCGAAGGGTGGGAAGCCATGGCCGCTTTCATCGCCGGGTGCCGCTTTTCGGTCCTTGCTTTGCTCAGCATGCCCGCGGCGCCAACGCGCTGGTATGATTTTGCTCAGCAGGAAGGGGGCGGCCGGTAATGGGACTCGACGGCACCCGGCAAGATAGCGCCGCAGAGCGCGAGGCATTCCTGGCGACGGCGCCTCTCCTGGAAGGACTCCCGAAACCGCTTCTCCAGCAACTCGCTTCCGAAATGGTAAGCAAACGCTTCGAGCGCGGGGACCAGCTTTTTCTCGAAGGCCAGGAAGCCAAGACGTTCTACCTCGCCCGGCAAGGGTGGGTGAAAATCCTCCGCCAGACTTCCGGTGGCGGAAGCGTCCTCTTCGAACTCCTGGGGCCCGGCGACATGGTGGGCGCCGTCGCCGTTCTTGATCAGCGTCCTTTTCCCGCGACCGCCGTTGCGGCGACGAGCGTCGAAGTGCTTCTGCTCCCCGGTTCCCGGTTCCGCATCCTGGTCAACCAATACCCCGATCTCCAGAAAACCTACATGCGTGAGATCGGTGACCGCATGCGCCAGGCCCGCGACTGGCAGGCCCAGATTGCTTCGCGCGTCGAAGGACGCATCGCTCAATTGTTCCTCCGTCTTGCCGAACGGATGGGCCGCCGCGAGGGGGCGAAAATCCGTTTTCCCCGGGTTCTCACCCGCCAGGAAATAGCCGACATGGTCGGTACCACGGTCGAGACCGCCATCCGCGTCCTCTCGGGCTGGAACAAGAGCGGCCTCGTTTTGAGCGAAGAAGAGGAATTCGTCATTACCGATCTCGAAAAACTCGTCGCCTTGGCGCAGGAGCACCGTTCTCTTTCCTTATGACAGGGGTCATGAGGGTTTTGCCACCGATCCAATAGCCTTTATCCAATGGTTTCATAGGAGCACCTCGTGGCGGCCCCGCTCTTCGATAAAAATCCCTTTTTGATTCTCTGGGAGCTGACCCGCGCGTGCGACCTGGCGTGCCGCCACTGCCGGGCGAGCGCCGTTGCGGAACGCAATCCCTTCGAGCTGTCATTAAAGGAGTGCCTTCGCGTCCTTGATCAAATCCAGGATTTGGGTTCACCCCTTGTCGTCCTGACGGGTGGCGATCCCTTGAAGCGTCCCGACGTGTTCGACATCGTCCGCGCCGGGAGTTCCCGCGGTCTTCGGATGACCATGACGCCTTCGGGGACGCCGCTCCTCACGGACGAAGCTGTGCAAAAACTCGCGGGAGAAGGACTCGCCCGTCTTGCGGTGAGCCTGGACGGCCCGGACGCTGCTTCGCACGACGGCTTCCGGCGTGTTCCGGGTTCTTTTGGGCACACCTGGCGGGGGATCGAAGCCGCCCACAAATACGGCCTGCCGCTCCAGATAAATACGAGTTTTTGCCGCGCGAACTTGAATGCTTTCGAGGAAATGGCGGAACTCGTCCGGAAGGCCGGGGCGGTTCTCTGGTCCGTTTTCTTCGTGGTTCCTGTGGGGCGAGCGAGCTTTGAGGATGAACTCTCGGCCGATGAATTCGAGCGGCTTTTCGAGAAAATGGCTGACCTCGCCGGGCGGGTTCCCTTCGACATCAAGAGCACGGCGGCGCCCCACTACCGGCGCTACCTTTTGCAGCGGAACGGCCGCCCCACGGGACCGGCCGCGGATTCCAGGAGCGCCGCCGGGATGGTCGGCGGCGAGGGGTGGCGCGCCTTGCGGGGAGTAAACGATGGCAACGGGCTCCTT
>JBFLVN010000269.1:0-4940 GCA_040758475.1 Bdellovibrionota bacterium | reverse complement strand
CCTCGCGGCGGAGCTTGGAATATCGCTCAAGGACGTGAAGGGAACCGGCCCCGGCGGCGCCATCTCGGCCCAGGATGTTCTGGATGCGTCAAAGGGCGTCGCTCCCGCCGTTGGATCTGCGCCCGAGGAAACCCCGCAGACCCGCATGCGGCGCGCCATTGCCGCCGCCATGAGCCGCTCCAAGCGGGAGATTCCCCATTACTACCTGGGGCACACGATCGATCTGGAACCCGCTCTCACATGGCTTTCTTCCGAAAATGAAAAGCGCTCCGTGGAAGAGCGCCTTCTCCCGGCGGTACTGCTCCTCAAAGCAACCGCCTTGGCCCTGCGCGAAGTGCCGGAACTAAATGCCTTCTGGGAAAATGGCCGGGCCGTTACGAAGGAACGCATCCACGTGGGAGCGGCTATCGCCCTTCGGGGCGGCGGCCTCATCGCCCCGGCCCTGCACGACGCGGACAAGACTGGGATCGGAGAACTCATGGGCCGCTTTCGCGATCTGGTCCAGAGAGTCCGTAGCGGAAAACTCCGGAGTTCCGAACTCACGGACGCCACCATCACGGTAACGAGCCTTGGCGACCAGGGGGTCGAAAGCCTTTTTGGCGTCATCTATCCGCCCCAAGTGGCGATCGTGGGATTCGGCACACCCAGCGAACGCCCCTGGGTGGTTGATGGGAAAATCGCTATCCGGCGGACGATCACCGCCACCCTCTCGGCCGACCACCGGGTGACCGACGGCCACCGGGGCGCCCAGTTCCTCGCCGTCCTCGAAAAACTCCTTCAGGAGCCGGAGGAACTCCGATGACCCGGGATGATATTCAAAAAGCGGTCCTCAAGGCCCTGGGCGACGTGGCGCCGGACGCCGACCTGGGGAGCCTGGGCCCGGACAAGGACATCCGCGATACCCTCGACATCGATTCCATGGATTTTTTGAACTTCGTCGTCGCCCTAAAGAAAACCCTGGGTGTCGAAGTCCCCGAAGCCGATTACGAGAAAATCCGCACTCTTCGCGATTGCACCGCCTATCTCGAAAAACGCCTTGCCGGGGGAAAGTAACCGTGCTCGAAGGTTATCCACCGATCATCAAGACGCCCCAGGACCGGGAGCGGGCGAGCTTCAAGGATTACGCCGAGGCCTGCCGCGCGTTTTCCTGGGAAAAAGCGAGGGCCCAGATCGCGGGCCTTCCGGGCGGCAAAGGGATCAATATCGCCTACGAAGCCATCGAACGCCACCTTCCCCGGAACGCCACGCGCACGGCCATCCGGTGGCTCTCCAAGCAAGGCGCCGCGCGCGACATTTCCTACGGCGAACTTGCGGACCTCACAAACCGGTTCGCCAACGTGCTCGCCAGCCTCGGCGTCGAGAAAGGCGAGCGCGTCTGCGTCCTCCTTGGAAGAGTCCCAGAGCTTTACGCGGCGGCCCTTGGAACGCTCAAGCACCGGGCCGTCTTCTGCCCCATGTTCTCGGCCTTCGGGCCCGAACCCATCCGCACGCGCCTCGACATCAGCGGGGCCAGCGTGCTCGTCACAAGCGAAAAGCTTTATCGCCAGAAGATCGCCGGCCTTCGGGACAAACTCCCCAAGCTAAAGCACGTCCTCGTCATCCCGGAAACACCCGGCGCGCCCCTTGAACCGGAAACGCTCGATCTCCAGAAACTTCTCGAACAGGCCCCGGGCAAATACGAAATCGCCCCCACCGATCCCCAGGATCCGGCCATCCTTCACTTTACGAGCGGCACGACCGGCACGCCCAAGGGGGCCCTCCACGTCCACGAAGCGGTCGTCGTTCACCGGATGACGGGGGAATACGCCCTCGACCTTCGCGAAGGGGATATTTTCTGGTGCACGGCCGATCCCGGCTGGGTTACGGGGACGTCTTACGGGATCATCGCACCGCTCGCCATCGGAGTGACAAACGTGGTGGACGAGGCCGATTTCGCCGCCGAACGCTGGTACAAAATTCTCCAGGATCAGAAAATCACGGTCTGGTACACCGCCCCTACCGCCATCCGGATGCTCATGAAGGCGGGGGATGAGATTCCCAAAAAATTCGATCTCTCTTCCGTCCGGTTCATGGGGAGCGTGGGCGAACCGCTCAATCCCGAAGCCGTCGTCTGGAGCCAAAAGGCCCTCGGGAAACCCTTTCACGACAATTGGTGGCAGACGGAGACCGGCGGAATCATGGTCGCCAACTACGCTTCCATGGACATCCGCCCAGGTTCCATGGGCCGTCCCCTCCCGGGAATAGAAGCGGCCCTGGTTCGTAAGGGGGAAGGCGGCTCTCTCGAAGTGATCGAAAAGCCTGGCGAGCAAGGGGAACTGGCCTTAAGGCCCGGCTGGCCGTCCATGTTCCGCGCCTACTGGAACAACGAAGAGCGTTACAAGAAATGCTTCGCGGAGGGTTGGTACCTAACCGGCGATCTCGCGACACGGGACAAAGATGGCTACTACTGGTTCGTGGGCCGTGCCGACGACGTGATCAAGACGGCGGGCCACTTGATCGGCCCCTTCGAAGTCGAAAGCACGCTCATGGAGCACCCGGCCGTGGCCGAAGCCGGGGTGATCGGAAAGCCCGACCCGGTGGCGATGGAAGTCGTCAAGGCCTATGTGACGCTCAAGAAAGGCTTTTCCCCAAGCGACGACCTGCGGCGCGACCTCCTGGCTTTCGCCCGAAAGCGCCTAGGCGCCGCCGTGGCTCCCCGGGAAATCGAGTTCCGCGACTGGCTCCCCAAGACGAGGAGCGGAAAAATCATGCGAAGGCTCTTGAAAGCCCAGGAACTCGGGCTTCCCCTGGGGGATACTTCCACCTTGGAAGAACAATCGTAACGATTGGGATTCGGAAAAGCGGGAAGGGAAAAACTGGTCGGGATGGTGGGATTCGAACCCACGACCCCTAGCTCCCGAAGCTAGTGCGCTACCAGCTGCGCTACATCCCGAAAACGATCGGACAAAAAATGCGCCTTGCTAGGCGCCGTTGCGAAGGCTCCTAATGGCCGAGCCGTAATCCTTTTGGCCGAAAACGGCCGAACCGGCCACCACCACGTCCACGTCCGAGCCCGCGACGCGGCCAATATTATCCGCCTTAACCCCCCCGTCAATTTCGAGAACGATTTCCCGCCCCGAGGCGTCGATCTTGCGGCGAAGCTCCCGGATCTTGGGAATGCATGATTCGATGAACTTCTGGCCCCCAAAACCCGGGTTCACGGTCATGAGGAGGATCAAATCCACCGTTCCCAGGACGTGATCGACCGCCGAAAGCGGGGTCGCCGGGTTCAAGGCCACACCGCATTTGGCCCCCGCTTCCTTGATCTGGTGAAGGAGGCGGTCGAGATGAACGCTCGCCTCCGCGTGGACCGTCACCCAGTTGGCTCCGGCTTTCACGAAATCCCCCACGTACTTCTCCGGCTCCACGATCATGAGGTGGGCATCCAAGGGGAGCTTGGTCACCTTGCGGACGGCTTCCAGCACGAGCGGCCCCACCGTAATGTTGGGGACGAAACGGCCGTCCATCACGTCGAAGTGAATCCAATCGGCCCCCGCCTTCTCGGCAGCCTGTACCTCTTCGGCAAGGCGCGCGAAGTCAGCTGAAAGAATGCTGGGAGCGATTTTCCGCTGGCGGCCCACGGGATGCCCTTCTCCAATTCGCCCTGCTCCTGTAGCTCAAAATCCCCCAGGCGTCACGCCTGGGAGACGGCGCCGGAGGCGGTTATGGTTGGTCTCAGCCATGGTGCGATTTCTTTCTATCTTCTTGCGCTGGATCGTTCCCCTCCTCTTCGCGGGCTACGTGGGGCTAGCGATCCGGAATAATCTGGTCGCCGCCCGAAAGCCCCCTCCGGGGCAGCGGACGGCTATCCGCCCCTGCACTGATTACGAGAGCGTCTACCTGGGAATAGACCCCGCCGCCGGCAAGGCCGCGCTTGAAGTCGAATCGGCGCTGCTCGTCCAATTCGAGGAATCGGGCTTTCTTGGGAAAATGGAAGAAATCCCGCCCCCCGCTTCTTTCCTCAAAAACCGGGCCCGAAAATCCCTGGAGCGGAAGGGGACCGCCGTCCTGGCCCAAGCGGCGAAGGAACAAGGCCCCCTCCCCGCCTATTTCACCCTGGTTCTGGTGGACCGCTGCCGGGGAACCGTTACGGGAGCGGCCCAAATCAACATGGCACAAAGGCCTTCCGCTATCGAAGCGGCGGCCCTCCGTTCACAAATCTTCTCTCCGGGAAAAATCCCTTCCGCTGCCGTCGTAAACGACACGATCTTCATCGAACACGGCCTTCCACCCGCGATCCTCCCCCTTCTCCAATCGGAACTCCGCCTCACGATCCTCCAGACCGAACTCGTCCAGTGGGCGGAACCGGACTTGCTCAAAACACTCGCCCAATGGGGCCTTCCGAGCGGCGATCCACCCGTTTCGCCTTGGCGGCTTCGGACCCTCGCCGGCGGAGAAACCGATTCCCTCTGGAGCCGGGTCGAGCTCTATGCAACCGGCGAATCGGCTAGCGGAAAGATCTTTGCCATCCAGGACCGCCCGCTCCACGGTCTTTTTAATGACTTGCCGGAGCTTTTCCTGGGATTTGCGCCGCAATAAGCGATCAGCGGGACGCTATTCCACCATCGTCCGGAAAAGAGCGAGGGCCGCATCCGCCGGGGAAAGAGCCAGGCCACCGGCTTCCATCCGGGAATTTTCTACAGAAAAAGAAAAACAAACGGCGGGCTCGCCGGGATGCTCGGAGAGTTTTCCGGCACGATAGATTCTTACTTCGGGAAAAACCGTTTCGACGACCCACGACCGCTCGCCCAGTTGATAGCGGATTCCCGCCAGGCTCTTGCCGCCAGAGAAGGAGCGCCGGACCATCTGGGCTTCGATCCGGGGTCCCGCTTCTCCCGCTTCCGCGTTGAAGGCTTTTTTGAGCGCCAGCGTCGCTTCCGAAAAACCATGGGCCCAGGCGT
>JBFLVN010000268.1:0-4983 GCA_040758475.1 Bdellovibrionota bacterium | reverse complement strand
TTAAATATTATAAAAAGTATGGCTTAAAAAGGTATTTAAGTTATCGGGCCGCTTGGAGCCGCCCACGGGCCGGGGGGCGGCCGCGCTGCTTTTTGCCCTGAGGGCAGTATTGGAGGACGTCCACCCCCAGCCGGTTGATGAGGCGCTGGAGGGATTTTCGCTCGACCTGGAGGCGCAGGGCCGCCCGGGAGAGGTTCCCCGCCTCGGCGGCCAGGGCTTCTTCGATGACGACCTTTTGGGCCGCTTCGACCACTTCGGAGAGGGTCCGGCGGCCGCCCGTCCCGGGAAGGGTGATCGCCCCGTTGGCAGGGGCCCCCTCCCCCGCCCCGTTTGCCGCGGGAGCCGAATGGAGGGCGGGAACCAGGTCCTTGGGGAAAATCCGTCCGTCCGTCGAGAGGAGCACGGCGCGCTTGAGCATGTTTTCAAGTTCCCGGACATTGCCGGGGAAGGAGTAATTCTCCAGCCAGATGCGGCCCTCCTCCGAGAGGACGGGTGGCGCTCCGCTGGCCAGGCCCACGTTCCGCCGCAGGAAGTACTGGGCCAGCTGGGCGATGTCCTCCCGCCGCTCGCGCAGGGAGGGGAGGCGGACCTGGATGACGTTCAAACGGTAGAAGAGGTCTTCCCGGAACTTCCCCTCGGCCACCATGCGGGAGAGGTCCCGGTTCGTGGCGGTGACAAGCCGGGCGTCCACCTCGACGGTCCGGTTCGCCCCCAGGGGTTCGATCTGCTTTTCCTGGAGGAAGCGGAGGAGCTTTACCTGGAGGTTCTCGGAGAGCTCTCCGATTTCATCCAAAAAGAGGGTGCCGCCGTCGGCCGCCTGGAAACGGCCCATCCGGTCCTTTACGGCCCCCGTAAAGGCCCCTTTGACGAACCCGAAGAGTTCCCCTTCGGCCAGGGATTCGGGGATGGCCCCGCAGTTGATGACGACGAAAGGCCCCTTCACGCGGGCCGAGCGGCGGTGGATTTCCCGGGCGAAGAGTTCCTTGCCCGTGCCGTTCTCGCCCGAGAGGAGGACGGTCGCGTCCGTGGGGGCCACGCGGCCGATGAGTTCGAGGGCCTTGAGGAACGCCGGTGCCGAACCGATGAGGCGCGGCGCGTCGCCCGCCTCTTCGAGGGCCCGGACTTCCGCCGAGAGGCGCTGGTTTTCCTGTTCCAAGGCGACGACCTGGAGGTTGCGCTTGATGACGATCCGCAGTTCGTCCAGGGCGATGGGTTTCGTATAGAAATCGGACGCCCCGGCGGCCACGGCCCGGAGCGCATCCCGCCGCTCGTTCGTCCCCGACACGACGATCACCCGGACGCCGGGAAGAAGCTTTCCAAACGCCGAAAGAAGGGAGAGGCCGACCCGGGGAGTCCGGGGGTCGGGCGGCAAGTGGAGATCCAAAAGGATGAGATGGGGGTTTTTCTTGGCCGCTTCGAGGGCCGTGGCTTCGTCGGCGGCAAAGGAGAGGTCGTAATCCGTCGAAAAGGCTTTCTCTATGAGAGAACGGAAAGCCTCCGAGTCGTCGACAACCAAGACCCGTGGACGAAAGGCCGCGTTGTCCAAAGACACGAGTTCCCCTTGCCCTGCCATGAACGTCCCCTTCAGGCTCTACGAGCAATTAGAAGCTTAGCCGATCCGGCCGAAGGCCCCAAAAGGGGGGTGGCCCCTATGGGGGGCCTCGAAAGGCCCCTAGCGGTAAACCTCGTTGTGAGTGCCGATACCCATCAGTTCGATCCGGCGTTCGGAAACGAAAAGGCGGAGGGCGATTCGATAATCGTAATTGATGCTTATGGCGTGGAGACCCGCCAGGTTGCCCTGGAGAGGATGGAGGCGGAGCCGGGGCTCAAGGGGATCGGATTCAAGGTCCCGAAAAACCCGGGTAAGGCGCTCTTTAAGCTCGGGGTGGGCGCTTGTGAACTTTTCGAGCTTTCTTTCGAACCGCGCGGTACGGACGAGATGGTACTTGCCCTTCGTCAAGCTTGAAGTCCCGGATGAGCTCGTCGGCGGTGCTGACCCGGTACCGCCCCGCTTTGATATCTTCGAGGGACTCCCGGACCTGGGCCACGAGGGATTCCTCTTCGGCTTCGAGAAGCTCTTTGTACCGCTGCTCGTCGATGACAACACAGACGGGCTTGTTCCCCTGGATGACGTAGACGGACGCGCTTTCCGCAAGTAGTTCCGTTGCCGCAACGATTCCACGACGTTTGATCTCCTGGGAGGGAATAGTCTTCATGTGCGAAACCGTGCGCGTGGTAGGGTGGTTAGATGGGGACGCAGAATCCCCAACCGTTTGCTATTTTTAGCACACATGCACTTCAGTATCAATAGCAGTACTGATTTCAGTACTCATTTACCATCAGCCAGCCTTCGGGGCGAGAAGGGGGCCGGGTCGAGGGCCGGGGGTTTGCCCGTGAGGAGGTCGGCGGCGAGTTCGGCCGTGGCGGGGATGAGGAGGATGCCGTTCCTGTGGTGGCCGCTCGCGAAGAAGACGCCCGGAACAGGACCCTCCCCCAGAAGCGGCAGATGGTCGGGCGTCGTGGGCCGGAAGTTGGACCAGGCGTCCTGGAACCGGGCGGCGCCCAGGGCGGGCACGAGGGTTTCGGCCAGGGTGAGGATCTTGTGGAGGCCCGCCACGGTGACGGCTTTTTCGAACCCCGCCTCTTCCATCGTGGAACCGGCGACCACCCGGCCGTCGGGGCGGGGGACGAGATACCCGTGCCCGTGGCGGATGAGAATTTGCTTGAAGAGCCCCGCCTTCCCCTCGAACTGGACGACCTGCCCCCGGACGGGCCGCACGGCGCTCGGGGGAAGCCCCGTCCCCGCGACGAGGGCCGTCCAGGCCCCGGCGGCGACGAGAATCTTTCCGCAGGAAACTTTTCCCTCGCTCGTCTGGACACCCGCGGCTTTTCCGTTTTCCACGAGAATTTTTTCGATGCTCGCCCGCAGGAATTTGGCCCCCGCGAGCTCGGCCCCGCGGGCAAGGGCCTTGGCGAGGAGCGGGGGCTCCACTTGCCCATCGTCGGGAAGGAGAAGCCCGCCCACGGCTTTTTCCGAAAGGGGGACACCCAAGGCCGGAAGGTCCGAGCGGCGAAGGAGGTCCACCGCCAAGCCCTTTTCCTTCTGCCAGCTCGCCTTGCGAATGAGGTATTCCTGTTCTTTCTCCTCGAAGGCCAGGAGGAGAACGCCGCACTTCGCGTAACCCGTGCGGATGCCCGTCTGCCCTTCGAGTTCGCAGGCGAAGGGGCCGTAGAGTTCGCGGCTGCGGCGGAAAAGATCGAAGAGCGGCCCGGGGGAATCGGCCTCGGCCTGGGCCCCCAGGATTCCGGCGGCGGCGGAACTCGCCTCCGCACCGGGAATGGAGCGCTCGAGCACGAGGACCTTCGCGCCGCGGCGGGCGAGTTCCCTCCCCGCGGCGGAGCCCATCACTCCGGCTCCAATGACGACGATGTCGGCGGTTGCTTCAACCATGTCCGTCTCTCCGGCGCGCCACGGTAGCAGAACGTCCCGGCCGCGTTTAGACTGCTTTGGTGGACTCGGACCAAACAGCACCAGCCGCCGTGGTGGCGACAGCGACCGCATCCCAGCGCCTTGGACACGCCCTCTCGGTCGTCCTCCACCCGCTCGCCCTTGGAACGCCGATCGCCATCGGCGTGGGCGTCCGGGAGTTCGGCGGGTTTTCTTTCGAGGTCTTCCAGGTGGGGGTCATCGTGGGGACTTTGGGGCTCCTCTTTCCCCTCGCCTTGCTCTTCCTGCTCGTGCGAACGGGAAAAATCTCGGACCTCTTCATGACCCGGCACGAAGACCGCCGGTGGGTCTACCCCATCGGCTTCGCCGATCTTCTTCTCATCTTCTTCGTCTTCTGGGCCTACGAAGCGCCGCAGACGATCCTCGCCACCGTGGCCGCGGGATTCCTCGCCGTGTGCTGCATGGCCATCGGCAACCGCTTTCTCAAAGCCTCGATTCACTGCGCCGGGAACGCGGGAATCCTCCTGGCCCTCTGCTGGGTCGAAGGCTGGCTCTTTTCGCCCCTTCTCCTCCTCATCCCGGCGACCATCTGGTCCCGCCTCGCCGTGCGGGAGCACACCCCGGCCGAGGCGCTGGCGGGAACGATCCTTGGAATCCTTCCCACCGCCGCCGCCATGGCGTTCTTCCTCGGGCCGCCCGTCTTCGGAGGGTACGGAAGGTGAGCGGGTGCGCCACCAGTCCTGCTTCCGCTCTTTCGAGCATGCCGCTCCGCTGGTGCTGGCTTGGGAAAATTTCCTACGCCGAGGGGCTCTCCCTCCAGGAAAAGCTCGCGGAGGCGCGGGAGAAGAATCTGACGGAAGACACCCTCCTCCTCCTCGAACACGAAGCCGTCTTTACGGCCGGGCGGAGGGCACAGGCGTCCGAGATTCTCTGGAACGAAGAAGAGCTGAAACGGCGGGGAATTTCGGTGGAACCCACGGACCGGGGCGGAAAGATCACTTACCACGGCCCGGGACAACTCGTGGGTTATCCGATCGTCCACATCGAGCAGCGGAATATCGGCGTCCGCGAGTGGGTCGCCCGGATCGAACTCGCGCTCATCGATTACCTGCGGACCCTCGGGATCGACGCGAAAACCGAATGCGGCCTCCCGGGCGTGTGGGTGGGAAAAGACAAGATCGGGGCCCTGGGCCTGCACGTCTCCCGCGGCGTCTCCCGCCACGGCTTCGCCCTCAATCTCTCTCCGGACCTCTCGGCCTACGAGGGGATCGTCGCCTGCGGCATCCAGGACCGGGGAAATACCTCCGTCCAGAAGCTCCGCGGCAGCGCCCCCGCGCCCAAGGAAGCGGCGGAAAAAATCTCCTGGATTTTCGCCAACCGGATCGGGGCGAAGGCCGGCAGAATCGAAACCGCCGCGCTGTTGAAGTAGAAGGAATCCATGGGCCTCTCTTCCGATAATCTCTCGCAAGGCGTCCTCGTCGTGGGCGCCGGCCCCGCCGGCTCGGGGGCGGCCGCTTCCCTCGCCCGCTCGGGCG
>JBFLVN010000267.1:0-4989 GCA_040758475.1 Bdellovibrionota bacterium | reverse complement strand
GCCGCTCCCCAAATCCGATAAGAAAGCGGCCACGCAGGTCTTTACCGCCGCCCGGGAGATCGAATCCGTCGCCGCCGCCCTCCAGCGCGCGCCGCTCCCCCCGAGCGGCCATTGGCTCAAGGTATCCCAGCACCTCAAGGTCCCCGCCGTTTCGATCAAGGGGCTCCCGGACCAGAGCAGCGACGAGCGGGTGCGCGATTTCGTTGCCAAGGCCAGGGGTGCTTGCTATGAGTGCCACCGCGTCTACGGCGGTCCGCTGGACCAGAAGGCGCTCCTGGGCCAGGGCCCCGATGAATACGAAAAACCGGACCCCCTGCCCCCCACGTCCGTCTTCGCCGGCAAACCCGGCAACGGGCGCAAGAAATAATCCCGGCTTCCAAGAACCGCTCCTCCGGCGGACGGGAAAAGATTCCCTCCGCGGGACGTGGTGCAAATGAAAGGAACATCCTCGTGACGACCCAGAAGGTAAAGAAAGTTGTCCTCGCCTACTCCGGCGGTCTCGATACCTCGGTCATCCTCCGCTGGCTGATCGAGACCTACGGCTGCGAAGTGGTCTGCTTTACCGCCGACCTGGGGCAAGGCGACGAACTCTCCCCCCTCGACGAGAAGGCCAAGAAGAGCGGCGCGAGCAAGCTCTACGTGGAAGACCTCCGGGACGAATTCGTCCGGGACTTCGTGTTCCCCATGCTCCAGGCCAATGCCGTCTACGAGGGCGCCTACCTCCTCGGAACGAGCATCGCGCGGCCCCTCATCGCCAAGAAGCAGATCGAGATCGCCTTGAAGGAAGGGGCCGACGCGGTCTGCCACGGCGCCACCGGCAAGGGGAATGATCAGGTCCGCTTCGAGCTCACCTACTACGCCCATTTCCCGGACGTGAAGATCATCGCCCCCTGGCGGGACTGGGAGTTCAAGGGGCGCAAGGACCTCATCGCCTACGCCGAAAAGCACAAGATCCCCATCACGGTGACGGCCGAGAAGCCCTACTCGATGGACCGGAACCTCTTCCACATCAGCTACGAGGGAGGGATCCTCGAAGACCCCTGGCGCGAAGCCTACGACGACATGTTCCAGCTCACGGTCTCGCCCCTCAAGGCGCCCAATGAGCCCGAATACCTGGAGATCGATTACGAAGCGGGGATTCCCGTGGCCGTGAACGGAAAGAAGATGGGCCCCGCCGATTTGCTCGCCTCCCTCAACGCCGCGGGCGGCCGGCACGGCGTAGGACGCGTGGACATGGTGGAAAACCGGTTCGTCGGCATGAAGAGCCGGGGCGTCTACGAAACGCCGGGCGGCACGATCCTGCACGCCGCCCACCGGGGCGTCGAACAGCTCACGATGGACCGGGAGGTCATGCTGCTGCGCGACCAGCTCATGCCGAAATTCGCCCAGCTCATCTACAACGGCTTCTGGTACACGCCGGAGATGGAACTCCTTCTCCAGACCATCCGCAAATCCCAGGAGAACGTGACGGGCACGGCGCGCGTGCGGCTCTACAAGGGTTCCTGCCAGCTCGCCGGCCGCAAGAGCCCCAAGTCGCTCTACGACCCCAAGATCACGACCTTCGAGGACGACAAGGGCGCCTACAACCAGAAAGACGCGGAAGGATTTATTCGTTTGAACGCTCTGCGTCTCCGGACGCGGGAGCGGGTCCGCCAGCAGGCGGCGAAGAAATAACCTGCGTCCCCTGCGGGACGGGAGGCGCCGGAGGAGGCACGGCCGGGGCCGAGGGCGTCCCGGACGGCGGCGCGGCCGCCGGAGCGGGTTTGGGCCTGGGCTGCGGCGGGGGCACGGGCAAGGCGGCTAGTTCCAAAAGCTTCTTCCGGGTTTCTTCCTTCAGCGGCAAATCGACCCGGCCTGGATTGGGGCCGTAGGAGAGGCGCTCGAAGCGCTCCCCGTCCACTTCGATGGCGAGGTTGAGTCCGTTTCCAAAACGAATCGTGAGCCGTTCGCCAAAACGCTGAATGAGGCTCTTTCCCCGTTCGAGCATGAGGTCCCGGGGCCTTTCCCCATCGGCCGTGAGCTGGACCCAGGACGTCTCCCGGGCCGTTACCACGAGGGTGTGCGCGGCGCTGGGGGCGGCGCTTTCGGAAGAAGGAGCACTCCCCTCTTCCGCTTTTACAGCTTCCGCTGCCTCCGGAGCAGGAACGACCACGGCCGCGGGAGCTTCCGGTTTGGGCTCTTCGGGAGCCGCGCTCTTCAGGGAGGGAGCCGAAGGGGCGGCCTGCGGCCTGGAGGGCTCTGGCCGCAGGCGGTAGGCGGCGACGATCCCCCCGATCAGGATCACCAGTCCCACCAGGAACGGAAGCGGCCCCAGGCTCGCGCTCACCTTGGGCGCGTCCGGATGGACGATAGGCGCTACCGGCGTGGCGGCGTCCGCCGGCCGGGCCTCCCCGCCGTGTGTCCCCTGGAAATCGTCGAACCGCCGGATCATCTCCTCCGGGGGAATCCCCATGGCCTTGCAGACGGAACGGACGAACCCCCGGACAAACACCGGCGGAGGAAGGTGCTGGAAATCATCCGCCTCGATGGCCTGCAGTATCTGGCGGTTGATCTTCGTGACGCGCGAGAGATCGTCGATCGTAATCTCCCGGGCCTCGCGCTCGGCGCGAAGGTATCGGCCAAAACTTTCCATGGAAAACGTCCCTGCCTTCCAAGCCGCCTTCGATCCTATCGCAAATACGGAAGGGGTTGCGCCCTTTCGACCGGGCTTTTCTTCTTGTCCGGAGCGGCGGGTCCCGCGGGAATGGCCGGGCATTTCTCTCCGAGCGATTCGAGGTACCGCCGGGCCTGACGGGCCTCATCGGACTCCGGGTCTGCCTCGGCCACGTGCCGCAGGTCGGCGCAAGCGCCCGAATGCTCCTTGAGCTGGATGCGGAGAGTCCCGCGCTCCAAGTAAGGGGTAATCCAATTGGAACAGTGTTTGATGGCGAGACTGTATTCCTCGTCGGCCGTCCGCTGCTGGCGCATCTCCCGGTAAGCGTCGGCCAATTTGAAATGGGCGAAGCAGGAGGAACGGTTCCGCTCGATCGCCTGTTTGCAGTAATCGACGGCCTTGGGGATGTCTTTCTTGCGGAAATACGCCTCGCAGAGGTTCACGAGGGCGATGTCGGGGCTCCGGTAGAGGTCGTTCTGGAGAGCGAGCTTGAACTGCTCGATCGCCTCGTCCGTCCGGCCCAGGGCCGCCAGGGCGATTCCCAGGTTCGTGCGGGCGTTCGAGAGATTGGCGTCGAGTTCCATGCCCTTCTCGAAATTCTCGACCGCCTCGGGATAACGCCGCTGCGCCAGATAGATGAGGCCCAAGCAGTTGTACACCTCGGCGTAGCTCGAATCCTGGTCTTTCCCGTCAAGACAGGCCTTGAGAGCGGAGGGGTAATCCTTCTCGTCGAAATGCTCGAGGCCGAGGGCGATTTGGGCCTCCGCCCGGCGCCGTTTTTCAACCTTGTCGGAACAAGCGGTTCCCATCGCTAACAGGAGAATTCCCGCCAGCACGTAGCGAGGCCAGAAGGGACGATACGAAGGGGTTTTTTTCATCATGTTCACCACGAGGCCAGGAAGCGCCCGATCCTCTCGATCTTTTGTTTGAGCGCCGCCTCATCGACCGGCGGAGCGGGAGTTTCCTGGGGTGGGATCGTCTTCACGGGCGGCTCGGGCGCCGCAAGAATCTCATCTTCCAGCGACGGCGCCGGAGCAGCGGGTGGCGCGGGAGCCGGAGCGGCCTTGGCCGCTTTGGAGGCCGGAGGTTCTTCCAATTCGATATCGAGCGCCCCGTCATCCGCAACAGAAGGAGCTGGGGCTTTGGCGGCAACCGGCGGTTTAGCCTCGGCAGCCTTGGAGACCGCTGCTTCCTGGTCGGGCAATTCAACGTCGAATTCCTCGACCGGCGGCGGCGGTTCCGGGATGTGGGCGTCCAGGTCCAGGTCGTCGGAATCAACGGCGGATTCCTCCGCCGGAGGGATTTCCTCTTTTTCTTCCCGAATCATCTTGTCGATGGTGGCGTCGATATCTTGAGCGAGGTCGGCCCCTTTCTGAGCGGCGGGTTTCTCGTCGAAGAAGTCGGCCGAAATTCCGCCCGCCTGGGGCTTGGCATCGCCCAATTCCCCTTCCAGGGAATCAAGCATGTTTTTCAGATCGTTGTTGTCCGGAACCGATGCGCCGGGGCTTTCGACGACCATCTCTCCAAAAGGGTTCTGGACGTCCAAGGTGGGTTCCACGACCGGATCCACCTTCGCCCCCGCCTCGGCCGCTTCCAGGACTTCCGCTTCTCCAGCCGCGTCTTCCACATCGACCGTTTCGAGTTCCTCGACTTCGACGACTTCGCCGGTGCCTTCCTCTTCCCCGGCAGGCGCCGCTTCCTTGCCCGCCTCTTCGTCGATCTCCGTGATGTCTTCCGTCAAATCGATCAGGGAGTGATCGACTTTTTCTTCTTGCGCCTTGACGTACTCGGAGAGGTCCGCCTTGAAGCAAGGAATGGCCTTGTAGAATTCCGCCCGCTCCTCGGGGGGCTTCTTGCGGTAATGGGAATTATCCATGAGAAAACCCATGGACTCCGTGAATTCGAGGGCCGCCGCTTCGACGTTCGAGAAATTGCTCCGGCTGATCGGATCGCCCTTCCACGCGTAAATCCGCGGGACGTTGGTCGCCTGGTGGAAGAGATAGATGAACATCCCGAAAGCGCCGCCCGCCCCCTGGGTCGAGATGATGTAGGCCTGGGTGGGTTCGGGCTTCGGAAGGTCCGTCATCACGTCGGGGGTGTTGAGGGACGTAATGATGGCGATCACCTTCTCGGGCGTGGTGTCGATTTTCTTCAGGGATGGATCGAGTTCGAACATGTAGGGGGAAAGATTGATCCGGGCGACGCCGGGGCCCTCAACCGCGTGCAGGAAAGGCGTCTTGCCGGAGAAACCGTATCATTCGCCCCGGAAGGGGTCAACGAAAAACGGCCCGCCAGGGGGCTTCTAGAGCCTTGTAAACCGGAGGAAGTCCCGGTAC
>JBFLVN010000266.1:0-5011 GCA_040758475.1 Bdellovibrionota bacterium | reverse complement strand
CCGGGCGGCTTCCGCCGGGAGGGGATAGGCCGTGGGCGAGCCCGCGCCTTCTTCGGAAGCGCCGCCCCCGGCGGCCAGTCCTTCACCCAAGAAGCGGCGCCTCGCCCTCTCCGTCGCTCTAGCCGTGGGCGGCGGTCTCATTGCGCTGGCCCTGCTCGTTTTCCTCCTCACTCCCAAGCTCTCCATCGCCGGTTTCGAGATCGTCCAGACGCGGGACACGCACTTCGAATTCGTTCTCAAGCTCGCCGTCCAGAACCGGCTTCCCTTCAATATCGAAATCTCCGACTACGCCTTCCAGCTCGACCTCAACGGTTCGGAAGTCGCCCGTGGCCACGCGGGCGGCCCTACCACCATCGCCGGATGGGAAGAAACCCACGTGCCGGTCTCCGTCTCGGGATACGAGAAAGACCTTCCCGAATTCCTCCAGATGGGCCGGCACGCGCCGCCCCTGCGCCGGGAATACGCCTACAAACTCACGGGCTGGGTGCAGATCGACAGCCCCATCCATCACCGCTACGAGTTCGTCCGGGAAGGAGAGCTTCCCGCGTTTTCCATGCCCGACATCATGATCCATCGCATCGGCGTGACGCGGTTCGACCTCTTCCAGCCCGAAATGGTCCTGGAGCTTGAAGTAACCAATCCCAATGGTTTTGAGATTTCCCAGGAGAAATTCATCTCCGACGTGATCATCAACGGGATTCCCGTCGGAAAGGTCGATAGTCCCAATCGCGTCACCTACAAACCACAGGACGTGACGATCGTGCCCTTCAACTTCCGGATGGAAAGCATTCGCGGGGCAGCCAGCATGCTGACTATCCTCCAGCGGGGGGAAGTCATCGTGCACGTCAAGGGCTCGCTGATGGTCGAAACCAAGGAGTACGGCAAGCTTCCCTTCGCGTTCGACAAGGAAGGTCCGGCCCCCGTGTTCCTCCAGAACATGGGCATGCCCGGAATGCAGCGCTAGTCCTTTTGACTTCGCCGGACGGCACCCCCTAGAATTTTTTATTCATCCGCGCGGAACTTTTTCCGGGGAAACGATGTTCCGCGCCAGGGTCCTGCCTTCCGGGGATTTGGGGGGGAAGAGCGCGAGCCGGCGGGTGGCCGCCCGGCGCTCCAGGGAACGGCGTCAATGAAAGGCAAACCCAACGGCACCGGGGCGGGCCGCGTTTTCGGCGTGCTCGCGTTAAAGCCCGTTCCCACGAACCTCCAGTTCGCCGTGGAGGACGTGTCGGCCCACCGTTTTTTCGATTGTACGAATTACGACGAGTGCCTGGACATCGCCGTCCGCAAGAAGTGGCCCAACTTCACTTGCCAGGAATGCCCCATCTGGGCCTTTCACAAGCAGCGCCAGCAAGCCGAGGAAGAAGCCCGCGCCGAAGGGAGCGGGGAAGAAAAGTAATCACCCGCCCTTGGCTTCGGGCCGTTTGGCCAGAACCGCGATCACGCTTTTTTCCGCAAGACGCCCAAAACCATCGTGCGGCGGAAGGCCCTTGAGGCGCCGCCGGGCTTCGACGTACGCCGGGAGATACCGCAGGCGCGCCGGGAGCCTTGGCCAAACGAGCCGCAGCGCACCCAAGGATGCGTTGAAAACCACCCGCTGCCCGCGGCCGAAGGAAAGGCCGTATCCCTCCCGGATTCGCTCAGGAAGAAATCCCGCCGTCATCAGCCGGTACCACTTCAAGACGGGATCGACCAGAAAATTCCGCCCCTGGAAGAGGAGCCCGGCGATCTCCTTGGCGGGACGGCTCGGAGTGAGCACGGCCGAATCCCACATCTTGCGGTTGTACTCTTCGAAGGAAGGCCAATCCGGAGGCATCACCGAATCCGGAATGCCGAAGAGATAGCCAAAAAGCTTCGCTTCCTCCCAAAACCGGTTCTTCTCTTCCAGCGAAAGAGGATGGAGGACCGTCTCGTAAATCCGCACCGTCGTATCAGCCAGTGTGGCGAAGACCCACAGCAGGGCGTCTTCCTGGTTGGCGTCGTAGGAAGTGGTTTCGTCAAAAGGGCCGATCCGCTCGGGAATCTTCCCTTTGATCGTCTCGTGAAGGGCGTGGATTCGCCGGGCGGATCGGAGCGCCGTCTCCAGGTCTCCGAACAAGATCGAATGGATTCCCTCGAAGGTACGCCGGAAACGCCCCTGCGGATCGTTCCGGGTGGTCGAGTGTTGGTCCACGGCATAGGCCACAAAGGGATGGGCCATCTGGAGGAGAATGGCCCGCCCGCCGCCAAGGAAGAGAAGCGCCTCTTTCGTGGTCTTCCACGTGAGGGAATCGGGCCCGTAGACACCGACCAAGGGGTCCCGGTTCCGGGCCGTGATTTTCGAGAGATGGGCTTCGAGTTGTTCCCGGGAAACGTGTGCCATGGCGCATCCTCATCCGCTGCCGCGTCCCACCCTTGTTGATTGAGGGGAAAGTCTGGGGGATTGACGGGAATAGAGTCAATGATACAAAATAAGTAATCTTGTTTCCTTTCCCGAAGGAGATCGCCATGGCCCGAAGCGCTCCGAATGCGGCGCCCAAGCTCGAAAGCCTGGGGCTCGCCCGACCCGTGAAAATCGACGGAACGGCGGAAGAAATCCTCGAAGCCGCGGCAAAAGAGTTCCTGGAGTTCGGCCTCCGGCGCACGGCCATGGAAGACGTGGCGCGCAAGGCGGGGGTCGCCCGCGTGACGATCTACCGGCGCTTCCCCACGAAGGACGCCCTCGTCCAGGCGGTCTTCCTGCGCGAGGTGCGGAGTTTCATCGCGGAAGTGGAAGCTGCCATCCCGCGAGGGGCGAATTTTGAAGAACGCCTGGTTGAAGGATTTACGGCGGCAGTACGGCTCGCCCGGGCGAACGCCCTCATCACGCGGCTTTTGTCGAGCGACCCGGACATCGTCGTCCATTACCTTACTGCCGGAGCCAAACCCGCCCTGGACGTGACGCGGGCCTACCTCGCGCACCACATTCGCGCCGCCCACAAGGGCCGAAACGGCGCCGACGCGGCCGCCGAGAGCGTCATGCGGCTAGGGCTGTCCTTCCTGCTCACGCGCGATAGCTGCATCAAGCTGGACGACGAGAAAAGCGTGCGCGAATACGCCAAGGGTTGCATCCTGCCCCTGGCCACCGGCCGCGCGGCTGTAAATTAAACAGGAGAAAGCGAACGCTAAAAACCCTAGGCCATTGCTACGGCCTTGGGACCCCGGCCGGGCGTATAGAAAGGCTCGTAGACCGGGGGATCCCCAACTTTCAGAAGGCGGCGTACTTCGCCGAGCGGCTTTTCGAGGAGCGCGATCCAATCCTGCTCGGGGAAGAAAGCCGCCCGAAGGCTACGCCCGACCGCCTGGACAGCCAGCTTGGGGCCCGGCGTCCGAAAATAGAGCCCCAGGGAAAAAGCGACGCTCACGGGAATGAGCACGCCCCGATTTCTCGTCTGCGCCGCCGTGAAGGCCAGCACGCAGAGTTCCCCGATCAAATCCGTCTGGTAGCCGGTGACGAGATGGTAGAGGTCGTGGGAATCGCGCATCCAGTTGCCAAGGAAAATCTGCTCGTCCGTCAGTTGCTCCCGGCGGGTCTTGGAATATCCCTCTTCGATCACTTTCGCGAGCCCCTGCCCCGTGATCCCCTCGCGTTCGCAGTAGGCGAGATAAACCCGCCCAAGCGTTCCTTCGGGAAGTTTTCTCAAGCGCTCGTGATCCGAGAGAACCGCGAGGAGATCCGGCTTTTCCTGGAGAAGGCGCCGGCCTTCCGGAGAAGCGCTCATGCGGTCCCAAAGGCGGTAAACCGAATTGCCCTGGAAAGATTCGACGATCGTCGCGAACTTGGCCGTGTCGTCTGGATCGCGCAGGAGTCCCCCAAGGGCCTTGAGGCCGCGGCGAAGCTGCACTGGATTATCGGGATGGCGGCGGCGCATGAAAAGAAGTTTAGAACAAACCCCGCCCGCCGGGCAGGGCGAAAGTAAGCGCCGTTAAACCCAGGCTACCCCACCAGCCGGGCGATGCGCTCGACGAGCCGTTTGGCCCTGGGCGGGGTTTTGGGCGGGTCGATCTTAAGGCGCGCCGCCATGTGGCGGGTAAGCCGCCCTTCGACCTCCTCGATCCGCGTGGCGAGGGCCGCCACCCGCTCCCGCACGGGAGGGGAGAGGCGGGCCGTATCGCGGGCGGCCCGGGCCAGTTCGAGCAGTTCGGCCTGGGCTTTCGAGAGCGCCCGCACGACACCCGCGAGCGTCGGGTTCCTCGTCGGAATCTGCGTGACTTCTTCGGGATCGTGAGTCTCTTCGACCTGGCCGAGCGCTTTTTCCGCCCGTTCGATCAAGTCGTCCAAAGCTCCAAGGAACTTCGTGAGTTTCCCAAACGCCGCCGATTCGAGGGAAGAATCCGTCTCCCGTCTCGCGGATTTGCGCCGGTCGCCCTCCACCGGCAGGTTCTTCTTCCGGCGGTCCTCGCCGCGCACGTAAAATTTGGCTTGCATGGTCCGTCCCTGCCTTTCCCTCAAACGAAAACTTCGGCCTGGAAAAGAAGCCTCGTGTCGCCCAGCTCGATCGAATCGCCCGACCGCAGGCGCGCGACTTTCACCAGGATGCCGTTGACGATGGTTCCGTTCTTGCTCGCCAGGTCTTTGAGATAGATCTGGTCGCTCGCCAGGATTTCGAGGAGCGCGTGCTTGCGGGAGACGTTCGGGTCCCGGAGGCGCAGGTCCGCGTGCTCCCGGCCGATGACGAGGGCCCCCTTGGGGACTTCAAGGCGAAGCCCCGCATCGGGCCCCTCCACCACTTCGATCGTCGCCTTGAGGCGCGAGGGAAGGCGGCCCGGCAAAAGGGCGTTTCCCGTCCCGTCGGTGCGCGTCAGATCGCCCGTCTCCTCGCCCTCGTCTTCGTAGAGTTTTCCCAGGGCCGCGCCGTCGAGGGCCGGACGCGGCGAGAGGAGGGCCGGGCGGCCGGGAAAAAAGATGATCCGGGTGGAACCGATCCGGATTTCATCGGAGCCGTGGAGCTGGCAGCGGTCTACCCGCGTCCCCCCCACGATCGTGCCGTTC
>JBFLVN010000265.1:0-5066 GCA_040758475.1 Bdellovibrionota bacterium | reverse complement strand
GAATGCCCAGGCGCTGGCAGACGAGTTCGAGGACCGCTTCGGCGCGGACCGGCTTTAGAAGATATCCGTCAAAGCCCTTGAGGCTTTCGGCCTTCGTGCGGCTTTCGGCCGTGAGCGCGATGATCGTCGTGGCGGCAAGAGCCGGGGTTTCCCGGATCCGGAGGCAGGCTTTCTCCCCGTCCAGCCCGGGCATGCGGTAGTCCATGAGAATGAGGTCCGGGGCTATCTGTTCGGCTACCCGCACGGCCTCGTTCCCGTCGGAGGCGTAGTAACAACGCACGGGAAGCTCTGCGAGTGCCGTTCCATAGAATTTCTGGATGAACGGATGGTCGTCGGCGATCAGGATTTGATAGGTACGCCCGGACTCTGGACTCACGGAACCCCTCCCCTGGCTGGACGCTCCCCGGGCGCACCCTGGGCGCGCGACGGGTCCAGCACTTGCCCACTTTTCGGTTTGACGGTTTCCGCCGCTCCAGAGCCCCAGCCCAGATCAGATTAAAAGATAAAGAGCGGTAGAGAACGTCCCCCAACCGTCGTTGAACATAGCTCAATGAGTTTGACGTGTCGAGACAAAAATGGAGGGACCTCAATAAAAGGCACTTTCCCGCTAAATCTGGGGCTTTTAAAAGAATCCACCCGTCGAGCGATGCCCCGCCAGCTTCAAGCGAGGGGCGGCAACCGGGAAGGGCCGCCGGGGGAAATCGGGGGATTGCCGCCTAATTCCCTTTCGGCCCGGGCGACGTTCTCCCAGTTCCGAAGAACCACGTCGGGGTTGAGGGAGATGCTGTCGATTCCTGCTTGGACGAGGAATTGGAGGAATTCGGGATAATCGCTCGGCGCCTGGCCGCAAATACCGATCTTCCGGCCGCATTTGCGGGCAGCGTGGATCACCTGGGCGACGAGACGCTTTACAGCCGGATTTCTTTCATCGAAAAGAGGAGCGACGATCTCCGAATCCCGGTCCACTCCCAGGACAAGCTGGGTCAAGTCATTCGATCCGATCGAAAAGCCATCGAACACCTCCGCGAATTCCTCCGCCAGGACCACGTTGCTTGGAATTTCGCACATGACGTAGAGTTCGAGGCCGTTCTCGCCCCGCCGAAGGCCGTGCCGCTCCATCTCGGCAACTACCCGGCGTCCCTCTTCCACCGTCCGGCAGAAAGGGACCATCACCTTGACGTTGCGGAGCCCCATCCCGTCGCGCACTTTCTTGAGAGCCCGGCATTCGAGGGCGAAACCTTCCTGGTAGCGGGGGTGGTAGTAGCGGGAAGCCCCCCGGAAACCGAGCATGGGGTTTTCCTCCGAAGGCTCGTAGGGGGCACCGCCCAGGAGGCGGGCGTATTCGTTGGTCTTGAAATCCGAAAGGCGCACGATGACGTCCTTGGGATAAAAAGCCGCGGCGATCGTCCCGATCCCTTCGGCAAGACGATCCACGAAGAAAGCGGGCTTGTCCTCGTAGCCGGCCGTCAAGGCGCCGATCCGCTCCTTTGCTTCTTTATCCGCCAGTTGCTCGTAATGAAGGAGCGCCAACGGATGAATGCCGATGTGGTTCGTGATAATGAATTCCATGCGGGCCAGGCCCACGCCGTCGTTCGGTAGGAACGAGAGGCGGAAAGCCTCGGAGGGGTTTCCCACGTTCATCATCACCCGGGTCTTGGGCCGGGGAAGCCCCGTCAGGGAAACCGTTTTTCGCTCGAAGGGAAGAATCCCTTCGTAGACTTTCCCCATCTCCCCTTCGGCGCAACTCACCGTCACCTTCTGGCCGTTCTGGAGCATTTTAGTCGCTTCGGAAGCGCCGACGACCGCGGGAAGTCCCAGTTCCCGGCTCACGATGGCGGCGTGGCATGTTCTCCCCCCGTGGTCCGTTACGATGGCGGTGGCCTTCTTCATCACCGGTTCCCAATCCGGGTCGGTGCGGGCCGCGACGAGCACTTCCCCGGCCTGGAAAGAAGAAAGCTCGCTTGGGGAATTCACGATCCGGACGGCGCCCGCGGCGATGCGCTCTCCCACGCTCCGGCCGCTCACGAGAACCGGCCCCCGCCCGGTCAGGTGGAATTGCTCGATCGAATCCAGCGCTTTGCGTGACTGGACGGTTTCGGGCCTTGCCTGGACGATGAAGAGTTCGCCCGTCCGGCCGTCCTTGGCCCATTCGAGGTCCATGGGGGTCCAGCGGCCCCGTTTCTGGGAATAATGCTCTTCCACCAGGGAGGCCCAGCGGGCGAGTTCGAGAATCTCCTCATCCGAAAGCACGAGCTTGGCCCGCTCGGCCGCGGGAACGGGAAGGCTCCTTGTCCCCTTGGTGCCCCCTTCGGCGTAAACCAGTTTGAATTCCTTGGTGCCCGCCGTCTTCCGGAGAATGGGGCGGAACCCTTCCCGAAGCATGGGCTTGAAGACCACGTATTCGTCGGGCACGACCGAGCCCTGCACCACGCTCTCACCCAAACCGTAGGCGGCGTTGATCAAAACGGCGTCGCGAAAGCCCGTCTCCGTGTCGATCGAAAACATCACCCCGGCCCCCGCCAGATCGGAGCGGACCATCCGCTGAATGCCGATGGAGAGGGCGACTTCAAGGCCCGAAAAACCGTGATGCGTCCGGTAAGAGATGGCCCGGTCGGTAAAGAGAGAGGCAAAGCAGCGGCGGCAGGCATCCAAAAGAGGAGATTCACCCCGGACGTTCAGGAACGTCTCCTGCTGGCCCGCGAAGCTCGCCTCCGGCAGGTCTTCGGCCGTGGCGCTCGAACGCACGGCGACGTCCACGCCACCGCTTGCCGCTTCGCTGAGGCGCCGGTAGGCCTCGACGATTTCTTCTTCCAAACTTTGGGGGAATTCGGCCGCCAGGATGGTCTGCCGGAGCTTTCTTCCCCTTTCCCTCAAGTCATCGATGCGTTCCACGTCCAGGCCTTTGAGGATCTCCTGGATCTCTCCTTCGATTTCCGTCTCTTTGAGGAAATGGCGGTATCCCCCGGCGGTGACGGCGAATCCGTTGGGTACCCGGATGCCCCGCGGGACGAGGTTCTGATAGAGCTCGCCCAAGGAGGCGTTCTTGCCACCGACGAGCGGCGTATCCGGCAAGGAAACCTCTGAAAACCAGCGGATGTAGCGGAACCCGGACACTCTTCGCCCTCCTGGCTGGAATTATCTTCATTCCGATGGAGCGCGAACATGAGCGCTGTCAGGAAATGCAAGCTTCGAGAAAAAAGATGAATGCCGCGGCTTAATGAGGAAGGGAAGGAAAGCGCACTTCGACGACCGTACCGCCTCCGGCGGGATGTTTGAACTCGATGGCGCCCCCGTGGACTTCGACGATCCTCTTTGCCGCCGCGAGCCCGAGCCCCGTCCCGCGGGCCTTGGTCGTAAAGAACGGCTCGAAAACCTTGTCCCGGATTTCGGGAGGGATACCGGGCCCCTTATCCTGGATGCGAATGCTGCAATGCCCATCCGCGGTCTCCGCCGAGACGCGAATCGAGCCGCTCCCCTCCATGGCCTGTGCGGCATTGAGGAGAAGATTGAGAAAAACGGCGGAGAGCTGCTCCGCGTCGCCAGAGATAGCGCAACCTTTCCCATCGACCGCCACGTCGATTCTGGCCAGCTTGGGGTCTTTCTTGAGAAGCTCCGTGGTCCTCTGGAGGAGCCCCAGAATATCGAGCGGCTGAAGGCGCGGTGGCGTCGGGCGGGAATACAAAAGAAGGTCTTGAATGGTCTCGTTCAAGGAACCGATGCGGGAGAGGATTTCCCCCACGATTGTTTTCTCGCGGCTTTCGGAGGGGAATTTGGAACCCAGGATTTGAATGGCCCCTCCGATCCCCGCGAGCGGGTTCTTCACTTCGTGGGCGACGATGGCGGCCATCTCTCCCAAACGCGCAAGGGCCGCCTGCTCCCGGAGGCGCTCCTCGGCCTTCTTGCGGGCCGTGATTTCGCCGCGGATGGCGAGGAACTGGCGGGGCGTCCCATCCTCGCCCAGGAACGGAACGATCGTCGTATCGACCCAATAGTGAGTCCCATCTTTCGCCTTGTTCCGAAGTTCACCGCGCCAGACTTTTCCGGAAAGAATCGTCTTCCAAAGATCGGCCATGAACGCTTTGGAGTGGAAGCCCGAATTGACGATCCGGTGATCTTTCCCGAGCAATTCTTCCCGTGAGTATTTGGAAATCTCGCAGAACTTGTCGTTCACGTAATTGATGACGCCGCTCGCGTCGGTCCGGGCCACGATGGCCGCCTGGTCGATGGCGTAATTGAGTTCCTTCAAATGCTGGAGCATCTGCCGCTTTTCCGTGAGGTCGAGGCCGGCGCTCAGGATTTCCTGGAATTTTCCATCCGGATCACGAAGGGCGGTGTTGCGCCACCCGATGAACCGCTGGGAACCGTCCGCCTGAAGGATGGGGTATTCCAGGTATTCGCCGTCCTCCGTTTTCCCCGATTGGAATTTGTCGAAAAGGGCTTTGACCTGGGCCCGGTGCTCCGCCGGAATGAACGAGGCGATCCAGTCCTTCCCCACGATTTCCTCGCCCGAAAGACCGAGAAGCTCGGAACCCTTCTGGTTGATGCTGGCGACGCGGCCCTGGCGGTCGAAGATGACGAAAAACACGTCCGCCAAGGTGAGGTATTGCTGTTCCCGTTTCTGGTCTTCCCGCAGGATCTCGCGGGTGTTCAGGTGGAGAAGCACTACCAGTGCCGCCACCCCGACGCCGATCAGGGAAATAACCCGGTTAACAACAACGAAGTGCGAGGGAATCGAGCTGCGGGGGGAAAGGAAATAGCCCGCGATGGTGAGGACCATGGCCAGAGCGGTAACCGACAGGATGTGCCGCCGCTTGGAGGCGAAAAGGCAGAAGAGTACCGGCGCCACGTAAAGGATTCCGTCGGCGATTCCGAGGGGGGTTGTGATGTCGATCGCGAAGATCGCCGCGCACAAAAAGAGCGCCCCCGCCGGCGCCCAGGAAAATTCGACGGCAAAGGACGGTGAAGAACGCAATAGCCTGGCTCGCGGTGTCGGGGCCATGAGGTCGAATCCCTGCAACCGTCCCCATTATCCCCGTTCCCTGGAAAACCGGGCATGAGCCCCGTCA
>JBFLVN010000264.1:0-5086 GCA_040758475.1 Bdellovibrionota bacterium | reverse complement strand
AAGTTGGCTTTTTACAGCAGCCCAAGCTGCCCGGCGGGGGGCGTCTCGGGAGCAAGTGGGGCCAAGGGGCTGACGGAAGTCGCATCCGCGGCGGGCTCTTCATCCAGGAGAAAGGCGCTTTCGTTCACCCCCGCGATCCGCACGGCGTCTTCCCCAATATCCCGGCCCGAGCGCTCGCGGGCGGCGGTCAGGAGATAAGAAAGCATCCAGCGGTTGCGCACGGCCGGAGCGGCCTGGGCGGGTACGACGAGGTCCACCGTGAGTTCTTCTTCCTGGCAGAGGGGCCCGAAAGTGGAGAGGAGCCGGACGAGGAGGCTCTTCGCATCTTCCGAGCGGCCCCCATCGGCTTCGATGGCAAAGTGGGTCGCCCCCAGGCGCCGGTAGAACCACACGCGCTCGGCGATTTTTTCGAAATCCGTCTCGATGGACCCCGGGCCCCGGCGGCGCGGAGCGGCGTCCACGAGGACCCGGTTTTTCCCGATGGGCTCGGAAAGAGAGCGGCGCACGGCCGCCCGGAAGCTGGGCGAACTGCACAGGACGATGACGAAACGTCCTTTGACGGCGGGCCCGATCCAGGAGCGGACCGCCGCGCCACCGGCGGCGGATACTCCGCCCGTACCGGCCACGGTGAAAACGAGCTTTCCGGCGGCTGGACCGGGGCGATCTCCGCCGGGGGTTTGGGAGTGGGTTACGGCCAGGGCGTTCATCGAAGCTTCCTCCATCCTTCCTAGGAAAGAGCTTATCCGGGCCCCATGTCATTCCATGTCACAGCCAATGGGCGCGTTTAAACCGGCGGGATAGGCGTTATAGAAAATCGTCCGATCAACCCTCGGCCACGAGGGGGCACACGCCTCCGGACGGACCCGGAGGGCCCTGCCCCTCCGGCGCGTACCCCCTCGCAGCCGGGCGAGCACGGCGCTTAGGCCCATCCGTTGTCTCCGGCGCCTTCTTCGTGGTACGAACCCTTCCGTAGGTCAGGCAAGATTTTTCGGGGCGGCTTTTCTGACCCATCCCGTTCAAATCCTCGAAAAACTCCCGGAGGGCCCCGCCCTCTCACTGTGCCTTTTGGCTTCGGGCTCCAAGGGAAACGCCCTGTGGGTCCAGGCGGGAAAGACGCGCGTGCTCGTCGATCTGGGGCTTGGTCCCCGGCAGCTCGCCGCCCGGGCCAAGCACGTGGGGGCCGACGTCCGCTCCCTGGCGGCCGTCCTCCTCTCCCACGATCACTCAGACCACATTTCGGGGGTGGGAAAACTCCTCGGGAACCTCTCCGTCCCCCTCTTCACCCACCACCTCGTCGCCGGCCGGGCGGCGGGGCCTTCGTGGGGAACGAAAGAGCTTGGGCACCTCGAAGGCTTTGAAGTGGGCGGCCTCAAAATCACCCCCTTCGCCCTGCCCCACGACGCCCCGGGGACCTGCGGCTTCGTCTTCGAATACGAGGGGAGAAAAGCGGCCCATTTAACGGACCTGGGCCACGTCCCCGCCCAACTTCCCGAATGGCTCTCGGAAGTCGAACTCCTCAGCGTCGAGTCGAACCACGACCTCCAAATGCTCGAAACGGGGCCCTATCCCTGGTTCTTGAAGAAGCGCGTCGCTTCCGACGTGGGGCACCTCTCCAACGACGCCTGCGGAAAGCTGCTCGCCACCCTGGCCCGGAAGGGACGCTTAAAGCACGCCGTCCTGGCCCATCTTTCAGAGACCAACAACACGCCGCAAAAGGCCTTCGCCTGCGCCAAGAAATACTTAAAAGGAACGGACGTGGGCCTCTCCCTTTCCTGCCAGTGGGATACGAGTTCGGTTTTTACGCTGGGCGAGCCCCAGGGCCAGATGGCGCTTAGGGGGCTTGGGCGGGCCTAAAGGCTGCTTGCTCTTCTCTTTTTTTGATGCGAGATAGGGAGCGCGCCGGACCCAAGACTGGCGCGGCCGCCGGGGTGGTTTTCCAGTGATCGAACGGTACAGCCGCAAAGAGATGCGCCGGATCTGGGAGCCGGAGCACAAGTTCGGCCTTTGGCTCGAAATCGAGCTCCTGGCCTGCGAGGCGAACGAGCGCCTCCGAATCGTCCCCAAGGGCGTCGCCGCGCGCCTTCGCCAGAAAGCCCTTAAAAAAGGGATTCTTTCCTATGAGGAAGGCCTCCCCCAGGCGGCCGACCGGGTTTGCAAGCGGGCCGACGAGATCGAAAAAGAAGTCCGCCACGACGTGATCGCGTTCCTCACGGCCGTGGCGGAGGAACTGGGCGAAGAAGCCCGATTCCTCCACGCCGGGATGACGAGTTCCGACGTACTCGACACGACGCTCGCCTGCCAGCTCAAGGCGGCGGGCGAGCGCATTCTCTCGGACCTCATTCGGCTCCAAGGGGCCATCGAGAAAAGGGCTTTCGAGCACAAGAACACCTTGATGATCGGCCGGTCCCACGGCATCCACGCCGAGCCGGTGACCTTCGGTCTCAAACTCGCCCTCTACTACGCCGAATTCGGAAGGCACCGGGAGCGCCTCGAAGAAGCCATTCACCGGGTGGCGGTCGGCAAGATTTCCGGCGCCGTCGGGACTTTCGCCAACATCCACCCGTCGGTCGAGGCCCACGTCTGCAAGAAGCTGGGGCTTGGGGCCGATCCCATTTCCACCCAGATCGTCCAACGGGACCGGCACGCGGAGTTCTTCCTTGTCCTCGCCCTCATCGGCGCTTCCATCGAGAAACTATCGACCGAAATCCGCCACCTCCAGCGCACGGAGGTGCGGGAGGCGGAAGAGTTTTTCCATCCAGGGCAAAAGGGCTCCTCGGCCATGCCCCACAAGCGCAATCCCGTGTTGACCGAAAACCTCACGGGCCTCTCCCGGCTCCTGCGGGGCTACGCCCTCTCGGCCCTCGAAAACGTCCCCCTCTGGCACGAGCGGGACATTTCCCACAGCTCAGTCGAACGAATGATCGGGCCCGACGCCACGGTCGTCTGCGATTTCGCCCTCTCGCGCCTCGCCGGAGTGGTCGAAAAACTCGTCGTCTATCCGGAGCGGATGCGGGAGAACCTGGAACGCTCGGGGGGGCTCCACAATTCCCAGCGCGTGCTCCTGGCGCTGACGCAAAAGGGCCTCTCCCGCGAGGCCTCCTACGCCCTCGTACAGAGAGCCGCCATGCGGGCCTGGGAAAAAGAAGGGTCGTTCCTCGAAGAGCTCCGGGCCGAGCGGGAAGTAACCGAACACCTCTCCCCGAAAGAGCTAAGTAGTTGTTTTGACGAGGGTTATCACACCAAGCACGTGGATACCTTGTTCAAGAGAGTTTTCGGATACAATCGCGCCTCCCCGGCGGCCGCCAAGAAGCGCAAGAAAGCCGCTTCGGGGAATCGCATCAAAAGGAGGAGACGCCCGTGAAGAAGAAAGCCAAGGCTTCCAAGAAAACTTCTCCCAAAGCCCCCCCTCCCCCGCCGCAGCAAAAAGAGCAGCTCTACGAGGGGAAATCGAAAGTCCTTTTCGCGACGAGCGACCCGCAAAGCCTCATCGTCTACTTCAAAGACGACGCAACCGCCTTCAACGCCCAGAAGAGGGGAACCATCGTCGACAAGGGCATTTTCAACAACGACATCTGCACCAAAATTTACGGCGAACTCGAAAAGAAAGGCGTGGCGACCCATCTGGTCCGCCAGCTCTCGCCTCGCGAGCAACTCGTCCGCAAGGTGGAGATCATTCCGATCGAAGTGATCGTCCGCAACGTGGTGGCCGGGAGCCTCGCGAAGCGTTTGGGCGTCGAAGAGGGCCGGGAGCTCAAAGTCCCTTCCGTCGAGTTCTGCTACAAGTCCGACCCTCTGGGAGACCCGTTCATTTCGGACGACATCGCCGTGGGCATGGGCTGGGCCACCCGCAAGGAGATGGATTACCTCCACGCCTCGGCCATCAAGGTGAACGATTTCCTCAAGAAATATTTCGCCAAGCTCGGCATCCGGCTCGTGGACTTCAAGCTCGAGTTCGGAAGGTTCAAGGGGAAAATCCTCCTGGCCGACGAGATCACTCCGGACGGCTGCCGCCTGTGGGACGCCAAGACGGGCGAGAAACTCGACAAGGACCGCTTCCGCCGCGACCTTGGCAACGTGGAAGGCGCTTACCAGAGGGTCCACGGCGCCGTGATGGGGGCCTAGATGCGCGCCAAGATTTACGTGACGCCCCGCAAAGGCGTCCTCGATCCACAGGGAAAGGCCATCGAAGGCTCCCTCCACTCGCTCGGCTTCAAGGAAGCGGGCGAAGTGAAGATGGGCAAGTACCTCACGATCGAGCTAAAGGGCGTGACCCCGAGCGAAGCCAGGCAGCGGGTCCAGAAGATGTGCGAAAAGCTCCTGACCAACCCGATCGTCGAGGATTTCACGTTCGAGATCGAAGAGTAATGTTTCGTTATTCCGGGCAGCGAAGATAGTTTCTCCATGAAGTTCGGCATCGTCCAATTTCCCGGCTCCAACGACGACCGCGACACCCTCTACGTGGCCCGCGAGGTCCTGGGCTGCCAGGGGGAACTCCTCTGGCACAAGGACAAGGATTTGAAGGGCTCGGACGTCGTCTTCCTGCCGGGGGGCTTTTCCTACGGCGATTACCTTCGCACGGGGGCCATGGCCAAGTTCTCGCCCATCATGGGGGAAGTGGTCCGCCACGCCGAAAAGGGCGGCCTCGTCATCGGCGCCTGCAACGGCTTCCAGATCCTCTGCGAATCGGGCCTTCTTCCGGGCGTCCTGATCCGGAACCGCTCGCTTAAATTCATCTCCAAGTCCATCTACACGCGGGTCGAGAACACGGACAATCCCTTCCTCTCCCTTTGCAAGAAAGGCGAGGTGCTTCGCCTCCCCATCAAGCACGGCGAAGGGTGTTATTTCGCTGAAGAAGACACGCTAAAGCGCTTAAACGGCGAGGGGCAGGTGCTTCTGCGGTACTGCGACCCCAAAGGGAACGTGACCCCCGAGGCCAATCCCAACGGCGCCCTCGAAAACATCGCGGGCATCTGCAACGCGGGAAAGAACGTCTTCGGCCTCATGCCCCACCCCGAACACGCCACCGAAAAAGTCCTGGGGCGCGAGGACGCCCGCAAGATTTTCGATTCCGTCCTCCGGAGCGCCC
>JBFLVN010000263.1:0-5136 GCA_040758475.1 Bdellovibrionota bacterium | reverse complement strand
CCAGAAGGCCCTTCTCGCGGCTTGCGATGAAATCCACCGGGACCGGTTCATCAGCAACGCCACCTGGAAGACCCTCGCCACCCATTACAGCGAACCGCAGCTCATCGAACTGAGCCTCCTCATCGGCCACTACGAAATGCTGGCGGGATTCCTGAACAGCGCGGGGGTTCAGCTAGAAACCTTGCGCGATTCCTCCCTGTAACAATCAAAGCAATTTGCCTCTTAGGGGATTTGCCCGGGACGTGACTGGCGGCTCCCACCGGATTTGGGATAAAACACCGCCCATGCCGGATTCGGCCCTCACAACCGAGACCTCCCCCGTCCGGGCCGCCCACGCTTTCGACGAGAAGAGCCTGGAGCGCTATCTCCAGGCGAACGTGCCGGGGTTTTCCGGAAAGCTCGAGGTCCGCCAGTTCAAGGGGGGCCAGTCCAACCCCACGTTCTTCCTTACGGCAGGCGGCGTTTCCTACGTGATGCGGAAAAAGCCGCCGGGGAAACTCCTCCCCGGCGCCCACGCGGTCGAGCGGGAATACCAGGTCATCAAAGCCCTCCAGGGAACGGGCGTACCGGTGCCCAAAGTTTATTGCCTCTGCACGGACGAATCCGTCATCGGAACGCCGTTCTTCGTGATGGAGCACGTCCAGGGGAGGATTTTCCGAAACTCCCTCATGCCCGAGGCCAGGGACACCGCCGAGCGGGCCGCTGTGTACGATTCCATGAACGACACCCTCGCCCGCCTTCACAAGGTCGATTGGGCCGCCGTGGGGCTAACGGGTTACGGGAAACCGGGGAATTACATGGCCCGGCAGATAGCCACCTGGACCAAGCAGTATCTCGCCTCCAAAACCCAAGACGTCCCCACGATGGACAAGCTCCTCGATTGGCTCCCCAAGAACATCCCGGCGGCCGATGAAACCACCATCGCCCACGGGGATTTCCGCCTCGAAAACATGATCGTCCATCCCACGGAGCCCCGCGTGGTCGCCGTGCTGGATTGGGAACTATCCACCCTGGGCCATCCGCTCGCGGACCTGGGATACAACTGTATCGGCTACCACCTGCCGCCAAGCAAAGAGGGCGGCGCTTCTTCGGGTTTTGTGGGCGTGGACATCCAGGGCCTTGGGATTCCAAGCGAAAAGGATTATGTCGCGGCCTACTGCCGGCGGACGGGCCGGAAGGAAATCGGGGACCTGGATTTCTACGTGGCCTTCAGCCTCTTTCGCCTCGCGGCCATCGTGCAGGGGGTCTACAAGCGGGGGCTCGACGGGAACGCAAGTTCCGAAACGGCGCTCCAGTACGGCCCACTCGTGGGGTTTCTCTCAAAACACGCCGTGGACCTCGTGGGGAAACGGATGTAACAGGCTTCGGGCATGGGCACGCCCGAACAAGTCCGCCTCCGGACCGCCCTGTCCCGGGGCCTTCGGCGGCGCTGCCCAAGGTGCGGAAAGGGAAAGGTCTTCGAGGGGTGGTACCGGGAAGTGGGCAAATGCGCCGAGTGCGGCCTTTCCTTCGAGCGCCGGGCGGGGGATTCGTGGGCGTTTCTTTACCTCACGACCGCTGCTTTCGTAGCGCCCGTGGCCTTCGCGGTGCTCATTCTTCGCCAGGGAGGCCGGTGGTTTTCCGGGCCGGTCATCGCGGCAATCCTGGCGGCATTCATTATCGCGAGCCTCCCGGTTAGAAAGTCCGTGGCCCTGGCCCTCGATTACCTCGTCGATCAAAAGGACGGCGCCTCCGAATGAGCGCCGTCCGGGGAGATAAGAAATGAACTTCGATTACTCGCCCAAGGTGAAGGAGCTGCAGAAAAAGCTCACGGCGTTCATGGACGAACACATCTATCCGAACGAACGCACATTCCGGGAGCAACTCGACGCCCAGAAGACCCGCTGGCAATTCCCGCCGATCATGGAGGAGCTAAAAGCCAAAGCGAAGAAAGCGGGCCTTTGGAACCTCTTCCTTCCCGAAAGCGACCTGGGGGCGGGACTGACGAACCTCGAATACGCCCCCCTCTGCGAGATCATGGGCCGCTCGTTCCTGGCGCCGGAAGTCTTCAATTGCTCGGCCCCCGACACAGGGAACATGGAAGTGCTCGTCCGCTACGGAACGGCAGAGCACAAGGAGAAATGGCTAAAGCCTCTTCTCAACGGCGAGATCCGCTCCTGCTTCGCCATGACGGAGCCGGAGGTAGCTTCCTCCGATGCCACGAACATCCAGTCCCGCATCGAAAAAGACGGGGACTTCTACGTCATCAACGGCCGCAAGTGGTGGACGAGCGGCGCCGGCGATCCCCGCTGCAAGATCGCCATCTTCATGGGAAAGACCGATCCCGCGGCCCCCAAGCACGCCCAGCAGTCCATGGTGCTCGTCCCCCTGGATACGCCGGGCATCACGATAAAGCGCATGCTCCCGGTCTTCGGTTTCGACGACGCCCCCCACGGCCACGGGGAAGTTCTTTTCCAGAATGTGCGCGTGCCTCGCTCGAACATCCTTCTGGGGGAAGGCCGGGGCTTCGAGATCGCCCAGGGGCGCCTGGGGCCCGGCCGCATCCACCACTGCATGCGGACCATCGGCGCCGCCGAGCGGGCTTTGGAAAAACTCTGCCAGCGGGCGACCAAGAGAGTCGCCTTCGGCCAGAAACTCTCCGACATGGGCGTGAACCGGCACATCATCGCCGACTGCCGGATGGAGATCGAGCAAGCCCGGCTCCTGACGCTCAAAGCCGCCTACATGATGGACACGGTGGGGAACAAAGCCGCCAAGGCCGAGATCGCCATGATCAAGGTGATTGCGCCCAACATGGCCCTGCGCGTTATCGACCGGGCCATCCAGATTCACGGGGGCGGCGGCGTTTCCGAGGACTTCGGCCTCGCTGCGGCCTATGCGAACATCCGGACGCTTCGGCTTGCCGACGGGCCCGACGAAGTGCACCGGGAGCAGATCGGAAAAATAGAAGTCGCCAAATACGAGCCGCGCAAGGAACGGGTCTGAGGTTTGTAAAGGGCCCGGCGAGAAGTAACCTTGCCGGGTGGGTGAGGCTCCCATGCCGAACGTCCGGGGAAAATTCGCGACGAAGCTCCCGAGCTGGCGGAAGATCGCCGCCATCGCCTGGAAGCCGCCGGACGACGCCACCATCTACGGCTCTTTAGATATCGACGTCTCGAAGGCCCTCCCCTACCTGGAGGAAGTCTCCAAGAAGAGCGGCCAGAAACTCACCGTTACCCACCTCGCCGTAGCGGCGGCGGCCCGCGCCCTGCGCAAGCACCCCGAGTGCAACGGTTACATCCGGGGCGGAAGGGTTTTCCTTCGGGACGACGTGGACATCTTCGTCCACGTGGCCGTGCCCCCCAAGGACGGCGAAGGCGCCGGCAAAGCGGATTTGACGGGCCTTAAAATCCAGGGCGCCGATCACAAGGGAGTTGGAGAAATCGCCGCCGAAATCGGAAAAGGCGCGGGCAAAGTCCGTAAAGGGAACGACAAGCAATTAAAAGGCGCCAAGGATTTCTTCGACAACTTTCCGCCCCGGTTATTGGGAGCGATCCTCCGGGGCGTCTCCCACGTCCAGTACGAATGGAACGTGGACCTCTCGCGGCTCGGCTTCCCTCGTGATCCCTTCGGCAGCGCCATGGTGACGAGCGTCGGCATGTTCGGCATCACGGAAGGGTTCGCCCCTATCACGCCCTTTACGAGGACGACCGTGCTCCTTTTGCTTGGCGCTTTGCAGGACAAGCCTGTCGTCATCGACGGTCAGGTGGCCGTGCGGCCCATCCTGCGCGTGACGGGGACGTTCGATCACCGGCTGATCGATGGCTTTCAGGCGGGGAAATTCGGAACGACGTTCAAAGAAATCATGGAAGACCCGGCGGCAAAGCTCGCCTGATCAAGACACGGCGAATTTGTAAATCAGCCCCAGCAGCCCGCTTCCCAGAACGACCGGCACCGCTTCCCATTTGAAGCGGTGAAGCAGAACAAAAGAAACGGCCGCCACGACGGCGACGAACCAATCAAAGCCACCCGCTTCCGGGAAGAGCACGTGGAGGCCGAACCACACGGCGAGGTTCAAGACAACTCCCACCACCGCCGCCGTGATGGCTGAAAGGGACGAGGAGAGAAGGGCCACGCCCCGCAGGCGCTCGATGTAAGGCGCGCCCAGGAATATCCAAAGAAAGCACGGAACGAACGTGGTCCACACAGCCAGAAGCGCCCCAATGGTTGCCGAAACAGTTAAAGGAAAACCCGCCGGCGGATGATTCCACCCGGCCATGAACCCCACGAATTCGACCACCATGATGAGGGGCCCGGGCGTCGTCTCGGCAAGGCCAAGGCCGTCGAGCATCTGGGGAGCCGAAAGCCAGTGGTGCTTTTCGACGGCCTGCTGGGCCACGTAGGGAAGGACCGCGTAGGCGCCCCCGAAAGTCACCATCGCCGCCTTGCTAAAGAACAGGCCCACTTTGGCGAAAGTCCCCCGCCACCCATCGCTTGCGAGGGCTAACAGAACGACCGGTGCCGCCCACAAAGCAAGGCAAACGGCGATTATCTTCGCCGATCTTCCCCAGGAAGGCTTTTCCAGACCATCCCGGATGAGAGTCCCATCCGGGCCGTGGCCTTTGATCACCAGGAATTTCTCCTGCCAGTATTTCCCTCCCACAAAGCCAAGAAGCCCCGCTCCTAAAACGATCAGCGGGAAAGGAGCGCGCAAAAAGAAAATGAGGACGAAGGCCGCAGCAGCGACGCCCCACATGATCCCGTTCTTGAGGGCCTTCTGGCCGATGCGAAGGACCGCCGCGGCCACGAGGCCGAGAACGGCGGGCTTCAGGCCGTAGAAAACGGCGGCGATCCAGGGAATGGCTCCATAAGCGGCATAGACATAGCTAAGGGTCCAAAGAATGAAGATGGACGGGAAAATGAAAAGAATTCCGGCCGCCAGCCCTCCTTTGGTTCCGTGGAGAAGCCAGCCCACGTAAGTGGCGAGTTGCTGGGCCTCCGGGCCCGGCAGGAGCATGCAGTAATTCAAAGCGTGCAGGAAATGGGGTTCGTCCACCCAGTGCTTTTTATCCACCAGCTCCCGGTGCATGAGGGCGATCTGGCCCGTGGGGCCGCCGAAACTCACGAACCCGAGTTTCAGCCAGAAGCGGAAAGCTT
>JBFLVN010000262.1:0-5149 GCA_040758475.1 Bdellovibrionota bacterium | reverse complement strand
GCGATTTCTTCTTTTGTGAGGCCGGCTTTCGTTGCGAGGTCTACGTGCTGTTCCCATTCGTAACGGCAGCGGCAATTCCAGGCCGTGCGGAGGATGACCCGCTCCCGGTCCAGTTCGGCGATCGTCCCCCGGGGCATGAAGCGGGAGGCGAAGAGGAGCCAGGGCCAGAAGATGCTGGGATTTCGATGGAGTGTCAGGAAAATGTTCGGTGGTTCGGCCCGGCCCATCCTGCGGACTGCAGATGTGACCAGCCGGGTGAAAAAGCCGTCTTTGTCGGGCGCGATCCGAGGGGAGGCGGTACCCAACCAGCCACCGGAGGGAGTAAGGGGTTTTGCCGGCATGGGATTTAGGACGCGCCGTTCGCCCGGAGCTTGTCGTATTCCACCGGGCAGTGGGCGCAGTGGACGGTTACTTCCGAGCCGTGGCGGGCGACGAGTTCCCGAAGGCGCCTCTGATTGGCGAGCCGCTGGGGGTTGTTGATGGCGGCTACGCGCTGGAAGAGCCTTAGGCCCACCGTGCACTTGGGAGGCGTATCCATCTCCTTGTGGAAGAAATAGGCGTCTCCTGCATGGAGGAGCCAGCCGGTCTTTGTTTTCACGGCGACGCCGCAGTGCCCGCGCGTGTGTCCTACAAGGGGGATGAGGAGAATTTCCTCGCTCGAATCGAGGGCGCGCACGCCGCTAAAACCGAACCAGCTTTCGCCTTCCTGCTCCCGCACGCTCCACTTGGGAGAATGCTTCCAGTGCATGGGCCGGTAGCGGCCTTTCTCCGCGAGGGTGGATCGCCGCATGGCCGCCTCGTACTCGGGCCGGAAAACGTGGACCAGCGCGTCGGGGAAATCGGGAATGCCGCCCGAGTGATCCAGGTCCAGGTGAGTGGGGATAATGTGCCGCACGTCCCTGGGCTTAAAGCCCATTTTCGCGATCTGCCGGATGGCCGTATCCTCGACGTTCGCCAGAGGGCGGACGATCTGTTCGAACCAGATTCCGAGGCGCCCCCGGATGTTCCGCATGTCATCGGTGCCAAGGCCCGTGTCCACGAGGACAAGGCCGTCGTTCGATTCGACGAGCCAGCAGTGACAGACCATGCGGCCCGGTTCGAAGAGGCCGCCCCTGCCGTTTACGAGACGGGCGGTGCCGGGGCAAAGCGTGGCGGCGGAGAGATGATGGACGATCATCGCCGTAGTCCTGTTTGAACTTTAAAAAAAGAAGAGTAACTCGAACGCGTTACGCCGTGGCGCCGTCGCTTTCGAGCTTCACCTCGATCTGTTCGAGGGCCGAGAAGTCATCGAACATGTTCACCTTGGCTTCTTCGTATTTTTTCCGGATGCGGTCCGTCGAACACAGGCCCACGCGCACGATCTGGGGCATCATGATGTCCTTGAACGTGTGGAGTTGCCCCGGAAGGGCCTTGGGGCGCCAGCCGGACATGTATTCCTGCATCATGGCGTTCATGAAGTCCTTGGGATCGATGCCCGAATCTTTGAGGACGCTCTCGTAGACCTGGGCGCCTTTGCCCGAGCCGCCGAAGCGCGCCTGCCGCATGATCTTGAGCGAGTTGAAGGCGAAGTCCTCGATCTCGGCCTTGTCGTCGGGGTGCATGTCCTGGAGGGCTTCCTGGACGTAGACGTTCCCGTAGGCCACGTGACGGGACTCGTCCTTGATGACGTAACCCAGCATTTCGCGGAAGAGGGGCTCGCTCGTGGCTTCGTGCATGTTTACGAAGGCGCCAAGGGCGAGGCCTTCCACGATCATCTGCATCCCTACGAGCATGCCGCACCAGTGCTTGTGGGTGAGGGTGGCGTCGAGGAGCTGCTTGAGGAAGTTGTCGATCGGATAAATCTTGTCGAGCTTCTTGATATAGCGCTCGAAGACTTCCACGTGCCGGGCTTCGTCCATGGCCTGGGTGGCGGCGTAGAGCTTGGCTTCGTAGTCCGGCACCGCGTGGACGAGGGCGGCGGCCACCATGAGGGCGCCCTGCTCGCCGTGGAGAAACTGGGACAGCATGTAGGCGGCGTTGTGGGCGCCGAAGGATTCCTGTTGGGTTTTGGAGAGCTTTTGCCAGAACTTGGTCGTCTTGATGGGCATGCGCTCCACATCGAGTACGTCGGCCGAAGGGTCGATCTCTCGGTCCCAGTTGATCTCCACGTCGGCGTTCCACTGGTCGCGCTTGGCCATGGAGTAGAGGCGCCGCAACTTCTCGATGTCGATTTCGTACCGCCACTGCCAGCAGATATCGAGTGGCGTTTTGACGACTTCCATGGTTTCGGGACGTTTGTAGGCGCTCATTTCCTCTACTCCTTCTCGCCCTCCCTTCGGGATGGGCGGATTACGCAATTGTAAATCGGTGACGCCTGCGTCACCAAAGAAACCCTTTTACGAGGCCGCCGGCGCTCCTGTGGCCGCCTGGCCCGGTTTTCCTTCCGGTGGGAACATCCAGTCGGCGATCCGGTCGCCCCAGGCTTTGGAGGGCGGCTTGATCATCCAGATGCGCTGTACGCTTCCGGGGACGTCTTTGTAGACTTTCCGCATGTCCTCGAAGTTCCGCTTCATGTGGGAGTTCATGTCCAGCCGAAGGGCCTTGTACTGCCGGAAGAGGTCCTGCTGGGCCCGGAAGGCAAGCGACATCCAGTAGAACTGCTTGAGCATGATCCGTGCCCGGCGAAGCGGCCCCGCCCGCTGAAGCATCTCGGCGGCGTAGTTCCTGGCCAGGGCCACGTGTTTTACTTCGTCCAGATCGATGTAGTGGAGAAGTTCCTTGAGCACCGGCTCGTCGAAACTCGCCATAAGGCCCTGGAAGATGGAGTGAGCCGAAAGCTCCACGAGCAGGTTCATGCCCACGAGCTTTTCCGCCGGGTCTGCCGTGTTGCGGACGTCGTCCAGGAGCTTTCGGATATTGGGATTGATCTCGGGAAGGGGGATGTCGAGGGCTTTTAAGTATTTTCCCAAGCTCGTGACGTGCTTGGCCTCTTCCATGGTCTGGAAGGCGGCGACGAACTGGGCGGCAAGGTCCGGGACCATGCCGACGAGCTGGCTGGAGGTATGCATGGCCACGATCTCGCCGTAGTAGATGACGCTCATGAGGCCGGCGATGGCTTCCTTCTGTTCGCGGCTCGCCTTGATCCCGCCGTGTTTCTTTAGAATCTGCTCGAAGATTTCGTCGTCGTTCCAGAACTGGCGCTTGGAGCCTTCCATGGAATTGGCCAGCTTGGCCCACTGGTCCAGGCTTTTAAGATTTTCCGGGTTGTACGGATCGAAGGTGGGATCTTGGGGGATTTTTACCGCCATTTTAGAGTCCTCCTTCCCTGTACTTTTAAAAAGTCTTCTTCGCTACGAACTCGGCGAAGAGCCGCCGGTTCTCGGGTTGATAGACCGTTTCCACGAGTTTCTTCATAGCCGCGACGTCGCGCTTCTCGACGCATTTGCGTACCTGCCGGAACCAGCCGAGCAGCCGTTCGTGTTCCACCCCGCGGAGTTCTTCCCGGATCACGGCGCGGAACGGGGAGGATTCGGATTCGAAGATTTCCTGAAGCGTGTTGAAGAGGAGTCGGAGCGTGATGGAATGGGCCGCCGTGAAGATGGTTTTGTGGATCGCGACGCTGTTGCGGGCGAAGGCGTCCGGGTCGTCCACGAGGGTGATCTGGCGGTCCAGGAGTTCGAGGATTTTCGCCGTGTCTTCTGGCTTCATCCGCTCGAAAGCGAGTTCGACGGCCTGGAGATAGAGCGTGCGGCTCACTTCAACGAGGCTTAAAAGCGCCCGGGCGTCGTAGCGCCCCTCGGCGTCGGGAGTGGTGAGAAGATGGATGAGCAGGTCGAGCTTGCCCGTGTCCCGGTAGCTCTGCACCTCGACACCGGCCCCCTGGCGGATGGAGACGAGCCCCAGGGCTTGGAGCTTTAAGAGCGCCTCCCGCACGGTCATGCGGTTCACGCCGAAGGCCAGGGCCAGTTCCCGCTCGGAAGGGAGACGGTCACCGGGCTTGTACGTGCCGCGCAGGATTTCCTTGCGGATCTGGGCCGCCAGGGTTTCGGAGATGTTCTGGTTGCGGATCGGCTGGAAGGTGGCGGCGGCGCGGGCCATCGGGGGCTCCCCACCCATCGAGTGATCGGGTGGTTCGACCACTTTTCCATATGACGCTAATCATGTCAAGCGGGGCTTCCCCGCCTGTGGTAAGAAGGCCCGCCATGCCCTGCGAGCGGACCATTGCCAAAGCCCGGGTTGCCCTGGTCCAGGGGGATATTACCAAACACCGGGCCGACGCCCTCGTAACGGCGGCCAACGCGGGGCTTCGGGGCGGGGGCGGAGTGGATGGGGCCATCCACCGGGCGGCGGGCCCAAGGCTCCTGGACGCTTGCCGGAAAATCGGCGGTTGCGAGACGGGGAGCGCCGTGCTGACGCCGGCTTTCGACCTGGAGAAGCGAGGCGTCAAGTACGTCATCCACGCGGTCGGGCCCATCTGGGGAGGCGGAACCCAGGGGGAATCCGATCTCCTTCATGGCGCGTATCTTTCCAGTTTGGAACTGGCCGCCGAAGCGGCTTGCCGGAGTATCGCCTTCCCTTCCATCAGCACGGGGGTTTACGGGTTTCCCGTGGCGAAAGCGGCCCCTTTGGCGATAGAGACAGTCGGGGCGTTTCTTCGGGGAGATGCCGGAAGCCTGGAAGTTGTAACGTTTTGCCTCTTCGATGGGACGACTTACGAGCATTTCGAAGCGGCTCTGGGGAAACTTCAGGAATAAATGCTCCCACCGCCGGATAGAGGGAAGGGAGCGAATTCAAGGAGCAAAACCGTGAATAAAGTGGTTTTAACGGGAGTTTTGGTTCTTTTATCCGCTCAAGCATCATTGGCCGAGCCGTTCCGGGTGGACCCCACAGTAGGCAATTCCACCATGGGGGCTGTCTTCGACGCGCCCCTGGGGGAGAGGATCAACGCCGTGAGCTCCTCGATCGATTGCGCCCTGGACGTCGATACGGTGAAGGGTACCGCGTCGGGTAAATGTTCGATTCCGCTTATTTCCATCATCGTGGACAACCAGCCGACGAAGACCAGCCACTTCCAGCAATGGGCGACCAACAAGAAGGTGGAACCCGAAAAGTGCACCTTCGATCTCTCCTTCAAGGACATCAAGGTGATGGACCCCGTAAAACCCCAGAC
>JBFLVN010000261.1:0-5156 GCA_040758475.1 Bdellovibrionota bacterium | reverse complement strand
TCTCCGCGGACGGAGAGGGGGTGGCCGATGGCCGGGGGTGAGGTGTGTGTCCGTCCGCGTCCCGCGTGGGTGATCGGTGTTCGTCCGTGTTCTATTGGGGCAGAGGGCCGAGCCGGGTCTGCCCCAGCGGACGCTGCGGGGCGTCTGCCCGCCCGCGTCCGAGGGGGCTGCCCGGCGAAGGTCCAGCCGGGAAGGCCCACCTTGCCTCCACTGAACGGCCGTTCTAGTATTTGACGCGTCGCGTCGGTAACCCCGATTCTAGGGTCTTGGGGGAAGGGAAGGGGCTAACGGCGCATAAGGAACCCCGACGGCCCATGGCTGCGGAAATCCTTCGAACAGAGACCGGCTTTAAAGTTGGCGGCGTCGAGGCGCTCCTAGGCACCTCTGGGCGCGGCCAGCTCCTTCGGGCGAACTCGCTCGTCCTGCACGGGCCCCGCAAGATCGTCGTGGACCCCGCCGGGGGTGAGAACGTTCACCAGGCCCTCTCCAAAGAAAGCCCCGTACTCTTCTACACCCACTACCACGCCGACCACCGGGCATCGGAATACTGCTACCCGATGGACGCCGAAGTCTGGGCGCCGGCCCAGGACGCTTCCGCCATCCGGAACATGGACAACTTCGTCACCCGGATCGACAAGCAGGGAACGCAAAACTCCCGCCGGATGTTCAACAATTTGAAGATGGTTTTCCGCATCTCGGATCGTCCCGTCGCTAGGGAGATGGCAGAGGGGGAGACGATCGAAGCTGGCGGCACGAAGGCGAAGATCGTCGCATTTCCGGGCCACACGCCGGGCCATGCCGGGCTCTTTATGCCGGAAGAATCCTTCCTGTTCCTGACGGACATCGACTTGACCTCTTTTGGCCCCTGGTACGGGAACGACGTCTCCGACCTTCCGGATTTCATCCATAGCGTCGAAAAGGCCAAGGCCTTCGAGTGCGATTACTACTTCACCTCCCACATCGACTATCCGCTGACGCGCGAGGAATTCCTCCCCTTGATCGATTCGTTCTACGCCCACTTCGCGCGGCGCGATGGAATCTTGATGGACGCGCTCGCCAAGGGGGAAAAGAGCCTGGACGAACTCCTCCACCTGGGCGTCGTTTACCGCCCGGACCAGCTCGCGCGCTTCGAGAACTTCCTCTACTTCGAAAAGAAACACGTCAAGAAACACCTGGAAATCCTCGCCCAGAAGGGCGCTGTCCGGGCCGATCCCGAGTTCAAGCGTTTCCAGCGGGTCTGATCGTTTCCTTCCAGTCCATTCGGTTCTTTCCATTCTTTCCGCCGTGGCGGCGGGCCTTTCCCATGGGATAGAGTCCCCGCACTTTGGGGCAAGTCATGGCCGGTCTCGAAATCCTCCGCCGCGCGGCGGACGCCCGAAAACCCCTTATCCTCGCCCACCGGGGCGGCCGGGCGCTTTTTCCGGAGAACTCGCTCTTGGCCTTCCGGGAGTGCGGAAAAGTAGGCGCCGAGGGGGTCGAGTTCGACGTCCGCCCCTGCGCGTCGGGAGAGATCGTCGTCTTCCACGACCAGAAGGTAAACCGGCTTACGGACGGCGGTGGATTCGTGGACGAAATCCCCTGGAAGGAATTACGGGAACTCCATCTCCGGGGGCCTTCTAAGGAGTTGTCGAAAGAACGGATTCCGCTGTTCAAGGAAGTGCTCGAAGTCCTGCCGTCTTCTTTCTTCGTCAACGTGGAAATCAAATACGAGCGCGGCGATCCGGCGAAGTTGGCCGCCAAGGTTTTAAAGGAACTGGAAGGGAGCCGGTTCCTCTTGGAAGGAAAGCTGGTCGTAAGTTCCTTCCATCCCCGCGTTCTTTTCGCGTGCAGGAAGATCGCTCCGGATGTGCCGCTTGGATACCTTTATGAACCCAAGTGGCGCATGGCGGCGTTGAAATCCCTCCTCGTTCCGTTCCTAAATCCCGTGACGATCCATCCCGAGCAATCCCGCGCGACGGAAGTTCTGGCATCAAAAGAACGGCGGAAGGGGAGGGAACTGGCCGTCTGGACGGTCAATGACCCGGAGGCCATGAAACGCCTCGCCGCTAGCGGCGTGGCGGCGATTATTACAGACAAGCCCGACTTGGCACGGAAGACCATGGACTCTCTCCCCGGAGCGAAAGCGTGAAGGACCCGGTCCTGGCCATCGAGGGACCGCTCTCTTCGGCGGCGAAAGACGATTTCAAGAATCTCTCCCGTTTCCGGGGGCTTGGGAAGAGCCTTTTGGAAATCTCCAAGCGCCTCCGGGCGGGGACCGATCTCGTGCCGCCCATCGCGGCGCTTTTGGATTCCCTCGATCCGATCTTCACCGGCCTGGACGATCTCCCCCTTCCCAAGCGCCAGGAGCGAATCCAGAAGGCCCTGGCGATCCTGGATGAATACCGGCAAAAAGAACTCCCTGGGACGGAAGTGCCCAAAGTCCCCGTGGCGGAAGAACCAAGTGTTTCCTCGGCCCCTTCGGCCCGGGAACGGGAACTCGCCAAGGCGCTGGCGAGAAATCCTTCCCCCGACAAGGTCCTTGAAGCCCTGGGGACCGAAGCCACGTACATCAAAGGGGTCGGGCCCAAGATGGCCGAAGTCCTCTCGCGCCTCGGGATCGAGACGGTGGGGGACCTCCTTTGGCACCTCCCAGTCCGTTACGAGGATCGCAGGCATTTAAAGAAAATCCGGGAACTTACCCCGGGCGAGTTCGCCGTGTTCCGGGCGAAGATCGGTGGGGCGGGGCGCTCGGGGCGCCGGACCTTTGAAGCGCTCTTCGAGGACGAGACGGGCCGCGTCCGGGGCAAATGGTTCCACTTCAACGAGCGAATGCTCCGGGACCGCTTCCCCTTGGGCGAGGCCGTCATCGTGGCGGGGACCATCAAGGACTACCGGGGCATTTTGGAAATCCACCACCCGGAAATTGAGCTCTTGGGCGAGGACGATGATTCGGGGCCCCGTGAGCCCATCGTGCCGATCTATCCGCTGACGGAAGGGCTCCACCCCAAGCGCCTCCGGGGGATTATTGGAAGCGCGCTGACGAAATTCGGCATGGTGGTCGAGGATGGCATCCCGGAGATTCCGGGCGAGCCGCTTCCTTCTTTCGGCAATTCGCTCCTCGAACTCCACCGGCCCGACCCTGGAAACGATGTTACCCGTCTTGGCGCCGCAAAGACCCTCTACCACCAGCGCCTTCGTTGGCACGAGGCGTTCTTCTTCCAACTCGCCCTTGCCCAGGTCCGCCGCCGGTATGCGAGTGCCCGGGCCAAGGCATTTCCCGCTTCGCCCGAACTCCTGGAGCGGTATTTGAAGTCTTTGCCGTTTGGACTGACAAGCGCACAGAAAAGAAGCCTTGCCGAAATAGCGGAAGATCTTTCCAAACCCCGCCCCATGCACCGGCTCCTGCAAGGCGACGTGGGAAGCGGAAAAACCGTCGTGGCGGGGGCGGCCTGCGTCGTCGCTATCGCGGCGGGGGCCCAGGCGGCTCTCATGGCCCCCACGGAAATCCTGGCCGAGCAGCACTTTGCCACCTTGCAGAAATTCCTCTCGCCCCTTGGCGTGGAAGTCGCGCTCCTTACGGGCTCCCGGAAATTCTCCACCAAGACGGTGAAAGCCGGGCGGCTCCTCTCGGACCTCGCCTCCGGGAAAATTCAACTAGCCGTGGGTACCCATGCCCTCATCCAGGAAGGAGTCGAGTTCGCCAACCTGGGGCTCGCCATCATCGACGAGCAACACCGCTTCGGCGTCGAGCAACGGGCCGAGCTCAAGGGGAAAGGGGAAGAGCCCCATGTCCTCGTAATGACGGCGACGCCCATTCCGAGGACGCTCGCGCTTACGGTCTACGGGGAGCTGGATGTCTCGGTGCTAGACGAGCTTCCGGCCGGAAGAAAACCTATCAGCACCCAGGTCTTTCCCGCAAAGCTCCGTCGCCAGGCGTGGGACCTCGTGCGCCGGGAACTGGAAGCCGGGCGGCAGGCGTATGTTGTTTATCCCCTCGTTGCGGAATCGGAGAAGATCGACCTGCAAAATGCCATCGCCGCGGCCAAGGATCTGGAAAAAGTTTTCGAGGGCTTCCGCATCGGGCTCGTCCACGGGCGCCTGAAGGCCGACGAGAAAGACGAGGTCATTTCCCGTTTCCGTTCCGGCGGGATTCACCTGCTCGTTTCGACCACCGTGATTGAAGTGGGGATCGATGTTCCCAACGCCACCGTCATGGTGGTCGAGCACGCTGAGCGCTTCGGCCTCTCGCAGCTCCATCAGCTTCGGGGAAGGGTGGGGCGGGGGAGTGAGCGCTCCTTTTGCCTCCTCATCTCCAGTCCCGAAGCGGGATCGGTGGCGGGCGAACGCCTCAAAATCATGGAAAGCACGACGGATGGTTTCCGCATCGCGGAAGAAGACTTGCGGATTAGGGGGCCCGGCGAGTTCATCGGCACGCGCCAGTCGGGTCTTCCCGATTTCAAAGTCCTGAATCTCGTGGAGGACCATGCGGCGCTCCAGAAAGCCCGGCAAATGGCTTCCAAGTTGTTGGAGGACGATCCGGAATTGGCGCTTCCGAGGCACCGGCTCCTGGCCGCCGTCCTGCGGGGGCGTTGGGCCCGCAAGGCGGGGCTCCTCCATTCGGGGTGAGTTTCCGCCCAGGGCAGCAAGATGGTATAGTATTTCCCGCAAGGAGAGCGCGAACATGGCGGAAGTCGCTCCCCGGATCGCGGCCGATCCGAAAATCAAAGGCGGAAAACCCGTTATTCAGGGGACTCGCATACCCGTGTACATAATTTTGGGCCAAATTGCGGGTGGAGCATCTTTTGAAGAGATTGAACGCGAGTACGGCGTGGTTCGAGAAGATATTCTGGCGGCCATTTCTTATGCCGCTATGCGAGTAGCCGAAGAACGATTTTTGGAAGCAAAATCCGCTTGAAATTCCGTTTTCTCGTCGATGAGGACCTCCCTCGGGGACTCGCGCGCGCTTTGCGCGATGCCGGTCACGAAGCTGTTGACGTGCGGGATGTCGATTTGGATGGAAAGCCGGATGAAGAGATATTTGTCTACGCGCAGTCTCATGCTTTGACTGTGATTACGGCAGACACGGACTTTTCCGATATTTCTCAATTTGAGGGGAAATCCCATTCGGGGGTCGTTTTGATTCGTCTTCCGAACGATTGGCTGGCTCCCGCGCTAAT
>JBFLVN010000260.1:0-5158 GCA_040758475.1 Bdellovibrionota bacterium | reverse complement strand
AGGCGACCGAGCTTTCCCATTCGGCCGAAGAGTTTGGAATCCGGCTCGATTCGCTCCGGGAGCGCTACGAAGCGGCCGGCCAGGGCAACGACTTCCAGTACTGCCTGCTTCATTGGCTTCGGACCGCGAAGGTCCCCTCGCTCGAATACCGCGAGGAAATCGCCCGCCGCTTGGTCTCTCCCGGTGAGGAACGGAGCGCCGCCCGGTGAAAGTCCTCGTTTGCGACGACGACGCGATTCTCCTCAAGCTTCTCTCCACGTTCCTGGAGAAGACGTACAACGCCGCCGTGGTGAAGGCCACCAACGGGCAGGACGCCCTCAAGATGGCCGATTCGGAAAGCCCCGACCTCATCATCCTGGACTACATGATGCCCAAGATGGACGGGATCAAGGCGCTTCAGAAGATCAAGGCCCGCCCGGCGGGGCAGAAGCAGCCCAAGATTCTCCTCTACTCGGCGTTCGACCTCAAAAATCAGGCCCGCTCGGAAGGGGCCGACGGCTTCATCCAGAAACCTGGCTCGACCGACAAGCTCAAGCAGGAAATCGACCGGATCATGGGGATCGTCCCGGCCGCGCCCGCCAAGCCCGCCCGCTTCTAAGCGGCCCGGCCATTGACGGGCCGGTCAGCGGTGGATAAGTCTTAGACAGGTAATAAAAGGGCGGCGCGAGGGGAGATGGCCGAGGGACTCAAAAAAGTTCTCATCGTCGAGGATCACGCGACGATCCGCCTCCTCTTCCGCCGGATTCTCCAGCGGCGCAAGGACGTGGACGTGCAGGCGACGAGCACCGGCGAACTCGCCGAGAAAATCGTCGCTTCCGACAAGTTCGACCTCATCATCATGGACTACCACCTGCCGCGCCGGGACGGTCTCGAAACCGTCACCCAGATCCGCACCCTCGACACCGGCAAGAGCGTTCCCATCGTCATGTGTTCGGCCTTCGACGTGCAGGCCAACGCCCTGGAGGCAGGTTGCAACGGCTTTCTCCGGAAACCCGTCACCATCGAAATGGTCGAAACCACGGTCGCCAAGTTCCTGGGGCCGCCGCCCGCCGCCTAGGCAGGCGCCTTTCCGGGTCTCTCCCTTTCAGTAACGATTTCAGGGACTTCCGATTGCGGGCCGGCCCGCCGCTGTGGCACAATTCCCCAAATGGACTTTTCCGCCCACGCGTCGCTCCTTTCTTGCGTCCTTTCCCTGGCGCTCGCGGTGGCGGTCGCCACCCGGCACCGGGTCCACCTGACGCACCGGGCCTTTTTCCTCCTCGTGCTTGCCATCGGCGGCTGGAACGGGGCTTCTTTCGCCTACTTCCTCACGTGGCGGCCCATTCCGCTCAGGATTCTCCTCGTCATTTCCTTCTGCATTCCGCCCGCGGCGATCCATTTCTTGCGCCGCTTCTTCTACGCCGAGCTCCCCGCCCTGCGGGAGCTAAGGCGCTTCGTCATTTGGACGAGCATCCTGCTGGGCCTTATTGCCCTCTTGGTCCCGAACCGGCCCCTTCCCATTCTGGGGACGCCGGTCGTCAACTTCCTGCTCGCCGTTTCGAGCTTCTACCTCGTCGTGACGTTCGTTTATTGCAGCTACCTCCTCCACCTCCGCCAGGAGCGGGAGGAGCGGACGGTGGAAAAGACGCGCCTTCGCTACTTGCGCAACGGCGCTTTGGGCGTGCTCGCCGCCCTGGTGACCGACATGGTGGCCTCCGCCCCCTGGGGCATGGGCTTCCAGGAAACGCGCATCGCGGCCATCGCGCTCACGGGTTACGCCTACTTCGTTTATCTCTCGATCCTCGATTACCGCTTGCTCGAACTCCAGGAGATTCTGGGCAAGACGGCCATCGTCGGGGCGGCGGGGGGACTGCTCGCCCTCTTCTACGTACTCCTGGCGCGGCTCGCGGGGGATTCCTTCGGCGTCGTTTACCTCTACGCCCTCATCGCTTCGCTCGTCTTCCTCCTCCTCTACGATCCCGTGCGCCGCTACCTCGCGCGGAACCTGGAGCGCCTTTTCTTCGAGCAGACGTTCCGGGTGAAGGAACTGGCGGAAGTCATCGGCCACCAGATGCTCAAGACCCGGCGGCCGGAGGAACTCGTCTCGCTCCTCATCCGGGAATTCTCGCGCCTCGAACGGGTGACCTCCGTTTCCGCCTATCTCTGGAACCCGTGGGTCGAGAAATACGTCCTCACCGGCGCCGCCGGGACGAACGCCGGGCGCCTTTCCCACACGATCCCGGCCGAGCCCCTCATCCAGACGCTCGACCGGACGCGGGCGCCGCTCCTGCGGGAAGAACTGGAGAGCCGCCAGCAGGGCGATCTCTCGCCCGCCTCGCGGGAGGAGGTGAGGGCCCTCCTGGAGCAGATGGAGGCGCTCCATGCCGAGCTCGTTCTCCCTTTAGTGGGGCCGGACCGCTGCCTCGGATTCATCGCCATCGAAGACGAGCGGGCCATCGAAACCTACACGGATTCGGAGATCGCCTCCTTCGAGTCGGTCGTCAGCACGGCGAGCGTCCTTCTCGAGAACTTCCGCGCCGTCGAGGAACTGGCCGACCGGGAACGCCTCGCCTCTCTGGGCGAAATGGCGGCGGGCCTCGCCCACGAAATCCGAAACCCCCTGGGCTCCATCAAGGGGGCGGTCCAGTACCTGGAGGACGAGCCCGGCCTTTCGGAAAAGTCCCGCGAATTTTTCGGGATCATCGTGGAGGAGACGAACCGCCTCTCCCAGGTGGTTTCCGATTTCCTCGATTACTCGCGAAAGCCGGTCCTCAAAATCCGGCCCCTGGACTTGGGCGCCCTGGCCGAAAAAACGCTCCGCCAGCTGGAACTCGGGGCGGGAGATCCTCGCCTCAAGATCGTGACCCTCCTGGCGGCGGACTTGCCGCCCGCCCAGGCCGACCCCGACCGGATCAAGCAGGTCGTCATCAACCTTCTTCAGAACGCCGTGGCCGTTCTCCCCGAGGGAGGGGATATCCGAGTGTCCACCGGGCAGGATGGGGATTCGGTGTGGATCGAGGTGGCCGACTCGGGCCCGGGAATGGACAAGGACACGATGGAGAAAATTTTCACGCCCTTCTTCACGACCCGCGAGGACGGCGTGGGTTTGGGGCTCGCCATTTCCCACCGGATCGTCGAGAGCCACGGCGGCTCGATCGAGGTGCGGAGCAGCCGGGGCGCGGGCACGGCCTTCCGCGTGAAACTGCCCATCGCGGCGCCCGGGACCAAGGAAGAAGCGGCGCCCGCCGAACCCGTCCGCCGGGCCGGTGGGGTGAGGTAATTCGCTGTGTCTTTTCTTTTCCCTCTGTAATCTTCCACTAATTCTGTGCCATGTTTGCCCCGCCGAGGGCCAGGATTTTTCCCGATGGCTAGTCCGCCCGCTCAACAAAAGCGCGTCGAGCCCGACCCGAGGGACTACACCCTCCTCCTGGTCGACGACGAGCCCAACCTGCGCAAGGTGTTGGGCGCCCTTCTCTCGAAGGATGGCTACGAAGTGCTCGAGGCCGAGAGCGGCGAGGCGGCTCTCGAAGTCCTCAAGAACGAGGATGTCCAGGTCGTCGTAAGCGACCTTCGGATGCCCGGCATGGGCGGCCTCGAACTCCTCAAGAAAGTCCGCAAGGGCTGGCCCCGCCTCTCCTGCGTCATGCTCACCGCCCACGGGACGATCGATTCGGCCGTCGAGGCGCTCAAGAGCGGTGCCCTCGATTTCCTCACAAAGCCTTTCGACCGGGACGAAATCCGGCGAGTGATCGCCAAGGCCGTCGAGGCCTACGACCGGAGCGGACGGGACGAATCCCCCGCGGAAGAGCCTGCGCCCGCTTCCGCCATCGTGGGCCAGCACCCGCGCATCCAGGAAGTCTTCGAAGTCGTCCGCAAGGTGGCCGCGAGCCCTTCGACCGTCCTCATCACGGGGGAGAGCGGCACGGGCAAGGAACTCGTCGCCCAGGCGATTCACCAATCCTCCGACCGGGCGGGAAAACCCTTCGTCAAGATCAACTGCGCGGCCATCCCCCACACGCTCATCGAGAGCGAACTCTTCGGCTACGAGAAGGGCGCCTTCACGGGGGCCGTGACGAGCAAGCCGGGCCGCTTCGAGCTGGCCGATGGTGGGACGCTTTTCCTGGATGAGATCGGCGAAATACCGCTCGAAATGCAGGTAAAGCTCCTCCACGTTCTTCAGGAAGGCGTTTTCGAGCGGGTAGGGGCGGTGACCCAGACCAAGGTTGACGTGCGCCTCGTGGCGGCGACGAACCGGGACTTGGCGGCCGATGTGAAGGCCGGGCGGTTCCGGGAAGATCTTTTCTACCGCCTCAACGTCGTTCCCATGCATTTGCCGCCGCTGCGGGAACGGCTCTCGGACATCCCCTCCCTCGTCGAGCATTTCCGGAAGAAATTCAACAAGCGCCTCGGCCGCAACGTGGAGAGTGTTTCTCCGGAGGCCGTTACCCAACTCCAGGCCTACCACTGGCCCGGCAACATCCGCGAACTCGAAAACGTGATGGAACGGGCCATCCTCTTTTGCGAGGGGAGTGCCCTCGACGCCAAAGACCTCCCTCCGCTCAAGGGGCCCGATACCCCGGGTGCTTCGCTGCCGCCTACCGCCGCCGCGTCGGGGGGCGATGGGGCCGGTTCGCCGGGGAGCCTCAAGGACGTCGTAAAGCAAGCCTCCCGCCAGGTGGAAAAGGAAATCATCCTGAAGGCGCTGCAGGACAATAACTGGAACGTGACGCGCACGGCCCGCCAACTCGGCGTCTCCCGCAAGGGCCTCCAGCTCAAGATGAAGGAACTGGGGCTCCGGCGGGAGTAACTATCGCTGGCACGTGTAGATCAGTTCGATCGATTGGGGCCGGTGGTAGAGAAGGTAATCGGCCATTTCCCGCGAGGGGCGGTACCGGCTTTCCTGAAGGCGGGAGAGCAGGGGGACGATCTCGTTCATTTCGATCGCAAGATGGTAGCGGTCCATCCGGTTTCCAAGATGAAATCCCACGTAGCGGGGGCTCGCGCGCAGGGGAATCTGGACGAGGTGGCCCCAGAGGGCCTCTTCGAGCCGTCCCCGGCCGATACCCCGTGCCGATTTGCGGTCTTCCGCGAGGTCGCCCGCGTGGAAGGAGACACCCTGGTTGGGGCGTAGCATTTCGAGGCTCTCTTCCGTCGGGACGGAATAGGGGAACGTCACGGC
>JBFLVN010000259.1:0-5165 GCA_040758475.1 Bdellovibrionota bacterium | reverse complement strand
GAACTCCTGCGGCGCAGGCAAGAGGCCGGGAAATTCCCCCTGGCGGTTCTCTCGGCGGGCGAATGCCAATCGCCTATCCCCGAAAAGCCCGGCCAGGGGGGCCGGGCGGCCCACTTCGCCCTCGAATTCGCCCTGGAAGCCGAGCGGGCGGGGCTCTCTCCGTACGTCCTTCTCTCGGGCGCGAGCGACGGCCGGGACGGAAGCGGCGAGGCCGCCGGGGCCCTCCTCACCCACGAGACTCTCTCCAAGGCGAGAAAGGCCGGGGTGCGGCCGGAGCGGTACTTGGAGCAGTTCGATTCCCATTCCTTCTTCCGGGAGATGGGCGCCCTTCTTCCGGCGAAAAACACCGGGACGAACGTGAGCGACGTGCGGGTAATGCTGACGTGGTAAGAACCGGGGCCGGGAACGCTCTTCGGAACTGGGCGAAAAAGACCGTCCTGGCGGGGCTCGTCCTTTTCCCCACTTGCACGCGGGAAGCCCCTGCTCCTCCGCCGCCGCCTGCGGACCCCTCCGCCAAGGCCCCTGCCCTTCCCGCCCTCCAGCCGGAAATCATCTGGGACCTTCTCCTCGAAGAGCCCTCGGACCTGGCCGCCCTGCCGGACGGCTCGCTCCTCTCCGTGGGTGACGGCGGCCGGGGGATGGTCTACCGGATCGAGATCAAAGGGGATCGGCTCGAAGTGGACCCGGTGTGGCTGGACACGGAAAAACTCCGGCACCCGCCCCACGATCCCGATAGCATCCCCAAGCACGCGCCGGATTTGGAAGGAACGGCCCCCGGCCGGGCGGGCCGCGTGCTCCTGGGTTCCGAGTACTACAACGAAGTCTGGGACGTGGATTTAAAACTTCGCGCCGTGGTGGGGCTCTGGCGCCTCCCCGTCATCGCGCCCGACGGGGCCATCGGCGAGTGCGCCGGCCCCTCCCGGAATCACGGCCTCGAAGGGGTTTCCTTCGACCTCGCGCGCGGGGAAGTCCTCGCGGCCCACGAGCGCTGCCCCCCGGCCCTTGCCCTTTTTTCGGAAAAATCGGGCCGGCCCGTAAAGCTCTTTCTCCGGAAAGAACTGGACGACGCCCTGCGAGCCTTTGCCGGCTCCTCCCCGGACGGCCAGATCGGCTCCCTCTCGGCGGCGGTGTGGACGAAAGACCCGGGCGTCCACCTTCTCCTCGATCGTTTGAAACGCGAAGTCGTACGGATTGAGATCGATCAGGACAAATCCCTCCGCGTCCAGGGACGCTGGGGCTTTTCCGGCGTCTTCGAGGAAAAGGGCCTCCACGCCCAGTTCGGAAACGTGGAAGGAATGGCCCTCTTGGAGGGGTCCCTCTACCTCCTCACCGACCCGGGCGAAGACCACCGGGCCCAGATGGCCCGGTTCAACTGGCCGCCGTGATTCTTTTAGATTGCCCATAAAACCACTCGAAACCCGCCAACCGGTCAAGGGTGCCAAGAGTGCCAAAGTTTTTCCGGCCCCCGGCAAGGTGATCATTGTTTTTTCGAGAGTCCGGCAGGGGCGATTCATGAACCGCCCCTGCGGAAATTTTTCCGGAAATCTGGGGTACCTGGGTCATCTGGGGAGGGCATGCGAATTTCGACCCCACCCCCAGCCCCTCGGTGCTTGCGAAGCACACCTCACCCCCGGTCCAAGGCCCGGCTCCCTCTCCGTAAACGGAGAGGGGGAGCAGGGGGAGAGGTCGTTGAAGCCGGAGGGGTGGCCGGAGGCCGGGGTGGGGTAAGCTGATTTTCCTGAAATTCTGGGCCATCTGGGTCACCTGGGGTTACGAATTTGGACGGGATTGGACGGCTACGGACTGGAAGGAACGGAAGGAAGGGGCCCGCCAATTATAGGGCCCAGGAAGCCGGTTTATTATAACTCGATTCTCCTCAATAAACCAGTCTGTTCGCTCCGATCTTCGGGCGCTATGCTCCCCCCATGAAGATTTATACAAAGACCGGCGACCGGGGGGAGACGGGGCTCTTTGGCGGCGGGCGCGTTTCCAAGAGCCACCCCCGCATCGAAGCCTATGGCACCGTGGACGAGCTCAACGCCTTCGTCGGATGGGCTAGGACGCAGGCGGACCCCCGCGAATCGGGAGCGCTCGAAAGCATCCAGAACGACCTCTTCAACATCGGGGCGGAGCTGGCCACCCCCGAAGGGAACGAAAAGGCCACGGCCCAGGCCCAGCTCCTAAAAGAAGACCGGGTTCGCTTCCTTGAAACCGAAATCGACCGGATGGAAGAAAAGCTCGAACCCTTAAAGAACTTCGTCCTGCCCGGGGGCTCCCCCGGCGCCGCCGCCCTGCACGTTTGCAGAACCGTGGGCCGCCGGGCCGAACGCACGGTCGTCCACATGGCCGCTTCCGAAAAAGTCCGCCCCTTGGTGATCGAATACCTGAACCGCCTCTCGGATTACTTCTTCGTCCTCGCCCGGCACCTGAACCGCACGAGCAAAACCCCCGACGCGCCGTGGAAGAAGCCGGGGGAGTAGGAAAACAATGTTGATTCCAAAAAACCATGCGTTGACAGGATGATCCAAGGAGATGCAGGACAATCCGTATTCAATCTATGTTAACAAGCGACCACTTCGTGTCGCCTTCTTGGTAGAAGACAAACCGGAATCACTTTCTCTGATCAATGATATTCTTGCATATAATCGTGAACGTTGGGGTGGGCGTTACAATCCCATCATTTTCACAGACGGGCAAACTCTAACGGAAGATTGGTGGACGCTACTCGAAACAATTGATCCCGACATTGTTAAATCCTTTGTTACTTTAAGTGATGATCTAATCACGAATATTGAAAGACGAATCGCGCCATATCTAATTCAGGGCCCAAATCTTCGTGATGAAGAGAAGGAACATCGGCGAATTGATTTAGGGGATAACGGCTTATCATTTTTACCAACGCTGCCCATGATTCGTATGGCTAGCGAGAGCTTCAGTGATCCAATTTTAGTTCTTTTCGATGCGAACAAAGCTATCGATTTATCGATTAAACGATTCGTAGAGTGGAATTTTGGTGAATACTCAAGACCTATTCATGCCGTAAACCGCGCGCTAACCGGCGTTCGCACACAACCATTCCAAATAACTGATGCAACGAGTCTCACGGAACCTCTTACGGAACTCAGCACGTACAGAGCTTACACCTATCCCATCCAACTATGCGCGGTGCCAAAAGAAGCATTACCGTCAACTGATCGCAGTCAATTTTGCGAAACATTTCAAGTGGTTATCGGAGACGCTCCAATAGATGTTGTCTATTTCTGGAATCTTGCGGCAACTGTCCCTGAGTGGAAGCGGACACGGCTCAATCAAGTTTGGCTACCAATTAGTATAGCCACGAATCCCCAACTGAGAGACGCCCTTATTGCTTGGCTACAGCGAGTTGGAGATCCGACCGGCAGCTACGATGGTGGAATTAGGTTCGTTTCGTTGAGTTTATCCCAAGAGCGTCTCAATCAAATAGTCGAACCGATTACAAGCAAACTTCGGATATCGAGATATGTAAGTGCGCTTCAAACAATAGAACCACCACACCTAAACGAGTTCCCGCCCTGGCCTATCGGCTTAGAAAAAATGGATCATTACCGAGCGACCAACGCCAGGGAAAGCCTTACCCTTAATGAGCCCGATATTCCCAAAGGAGCTCATGGGCGCGAGCGTTGGATGGCAGACCTGTATATCGAATTTCGATCAAAGCACCATCTAGGCATGATGGGACGCCACCTTTGGTGGCAGCTTCCACGACTGAATGGATTGGCTTTTCAAATGTTTGGAGGGCCTTCAAGAATTCTTCGAAATCGGTATCCATCACGAGCTGTGATGCGCGAAAATCCACGCCTGAACATTACACTTTTCGATGATACGAACATCTTAACCGGACTTGTAGTTGAAGGATTGCAAAATCGATCTTGCTTCGATGCCTCAAACGAAAAACGCAAAAAGTTGTTCGCTGGCCGACTGCCGTACGATGAGGCATGGCCTTCCGATAAGGGACGTTATCTTTCGGGTTTACTTAAACTTTTTGGGGGTTTGGATTCAGCGCATCACATCTTTAAGAATCACTACTGGCGCCGCATGTTTAATCTACTATCGGGACGCACCGCCCACACCGACGCCCAACGATTGGAGATTGTCGATAATACTTTACGAAAGCATATTCGATCAAATGGCATTCAATTCTATGAAAACGATAAGGCAATCACTTGGCTGACAAAACTTGTACTGCGAGTAGCTCGTAGCTTGCCCGCACCGTCGAGAGAATTGGATTTTGAAACTTTCAGGAAACAAGCTCGACAAGAAATCGATGATTTCAACACCAGCCGTCCCGACAGAGAATCATGGGTTTATTCCGAGGAGGATTTACTAAATGCGTTAGCCGGACTAACCGAACGTGGGATTTTATTGATGGGGATTCAAGCAAAATGCTCTTCATGCGGCTATCGCGCATGGCATCATATCAATGACACAAAGCAAATTTTGCAATGCGGTGGCTGTAATGCCGAGTTTCCCATGCCACCGGAATCACCTTGGCATTATAGATTAAACAGCCTTGTCCGAGCTGCATATGCGGATCATGGATTACTCCCGGTTGTCCTTCTCTTAAATGAATTGTTTTTGTTCGAAGGTCGAAGCGCACTTCTATTCGCCCCATGTTTAGATTTATTTGATAGAAATGAAAAAGGGCCAGTCGGCGATGTCGATATCGCAGCCATTCTTGATGGTCAATTCATTATCGGCGAGGTGAAACAATCACGCGACCTTTTTGATCAAGCGACCTTCTCCAAGATGGAACAGATCGCACGACGTTTGCTACCAGATATTCTGCTCTTCGCTTCGATGGATGGTAAACCGAATACTCTAATCACCCGCGAAATAAGTCGACTATCCGAAGCGCTGAAACCCCTGGGCATCTCCGTGCGCTGGCATTCTCTTAGCACCTCTATTTTTGAACCATCGCCCACTCTGTAGCCTACCGAAATAGAGGTAAACGCCTCTCACTTTGATTCCTCAAAGTGCTCCGCAACCCGTGTAACCTTAAAGACGTATGAAGCTCTCCTTAGGCACTGGCGCCTTGAGTGTAAATCCTCGCCCTTCCCCGTCGTGAATTTTCTGAGGGGGCAGTTCTTTCCAGTTTGAAATCAGGCGTTGGGGGGAAGTTCGTGGGG
>JBFLVN010000258.1:0-5179 GCA_040758475.1 Bdellovibrionota bacterium | reverse complement strand
TCACACGGGGGAGGTCTATCCGAGCGGTTTCCTTCCCGTTTCGGCAGGAAGTGTCCGGAAGGAATCCCTGGCGGCGATCTACCGGGAGAGCGAGTTATTCAAGAAACTTCGCAACCCCGATCTTTTGGAAGGAAAATGCGGGGCTTGTCCTTACAAAACGATCTGTGGGGGCTCCCGGGCCAGGGCCTATGCTTTTAGCGGAAACCCCCTGGCCGAAGAGCCTTGCTGTGCCTACCAGCCGCCGGGTTATGAAAGCCGTTCAACTTCGGGTGATCGGGCCGAGAAGGCCTATGAGCCATCTCATAACGAGATGGTTGCTGGCCTGAAATGATCATTCCGGAAGTGGTTCGGAAGTAACAAGGGGATTTCGGGACGGTCCGACGCCTCCCGAAGGGGCTTGCAAGAGCCCCGGCTGAGCCGTGAACGGAAAACGCGCGGCCGCCGGGGCTTTTTGCTTCTGGATTGGCTCTTGCTGTTTCGTAATTCTCATCGATTTTCAAAAATCTTGTTTTCTTGCTGAGCGGGGTTGACGGCCGTCATGTTCCGCGGCCTGGAAACGTGTGAACTTTCGCGTCCGAATGGGGCTTTTAGGGGATTCTAGCGAGACCAAGAGGAGAGAAGGGGGAGGAGGAAATAGTGGCACTCCAACGGAAAACAGCCCGGAACATGTTCATAGCAGGAAGTTTCATCTGCTTTGTCGCGCTCGCTGCGCTCACGGCGGATTTCCACAAAGTCGTGGGAGAGCGGACCCACGAAGCGGAAGCCATGACGGAGGCGGTCGTCCGCGGCAAGGACGTCTGGGAAAAATACAATTGCATCAACTGCCACGGCCGGCTGGGGGAGGGGGCTTACTACGCTCCCGACCTTACGAAGGCCTATCAGCGCATGGGCGAAACGTGGATGAAGCACATGCTGGCCGATCCGGCGGTGGCCTATTGGGGGCCCGAGTGGAACCAGAAAGGCCGGCGCAAGATGCCCAAACTCGGTCTTTCGGATCAGGAAGCCGACGACGCCGTCCAGTTCCTCAAATTCCTCGGCCAGATCGATACGAACAACTGGCCCCCGCCCGAATCCTACGTGCGCGGGACTTACGTCGAGCCGGGGACGCCGGCCTGGCAAGGGAAGGAAGTTTTCGAGCAGATGCAATGCGGCATCTGCCACGCCATGAACGGGAAATTCGCCGGAACGCCGCAGGGCCCCGACCTTACTTTCGTGATGTCCCGCCTCCCGGAGGATTGGATCCGGACCGAAATCACGAATCCTCCGGCCGATTATGCCAAAACGGTCATGCCCATGTTCGGTCCCGAACTGCTGCCGCCCGAGAAGGTCGATCTGCTCGTCGAGTATTTCCGTTACACGAACGAAAAACTGGGCGGCGTTGAGATCAAGGGGTCCGCCGTGCAGACGGCGGCCGGGGAAGGAAAATAAACATGAACACGCAAGCCAAAGTTCTCACAGCCCGCGACGTCGCGAAATGGCATTTTATCGCCGCCATCGCGCTCTTTCAGCTTCAGGTGATTTTCGGTCTTATGTCGGTCGCCCATTACGTCTTTGGCGATTTCTTCTATAACCACTTGTTCGATTTTCACGTGACGCGCACCTACCACACGAATCTCCTCATCGTGTGGCTCCTGATCGGTTTCATGGGGGCGACGTACTACCTCCTGGCCGACGAGGGGCAGGTGAACGTCAAATGGCCGAGACTGGCCCTCGTAAATCTCGCCCTTTTCGTTGCCGGGGGCGTGGCGGGCCTCGTTTGCTACCTCTTCCGGTACTGGCAGGGGCGGGAATTCGTGGAACTCCCCTGGCAGCTCGACGTGGCCGTCGTCCTGGTGGTCGGGCTTTTCCTCGCCAACGTCTTTGCGACGTATTTCAGCGGTAAGCGCCGGACGAGCATACAGAGCGTCATGATCCTTGGGTTTACGCTCGCAGGTGCGCTCTACATCCCGGCCAACTTGCACATCGATAACGAGGTCATGCAGAGCTACTACTGGTGGTGGACCGTCCACTTGTGGGTGGAAGGAGTGTGGGAACTCATCATGGGTTCCATGCTCGCCTTCCTCCTCGTCAAGATGACCGGCGTGGACCGCGAGATCATGGAGAAATGGCTCTACGTGGTCGTTTCGCTCACGTTTTTCACGGGGCTTTTGGGCATCGGCCACCACTACTACTGGATCGGCACGCCCCGTTACTGGCTCCTCATCGGCGGGCTCTTCAGCGCCATGGAGCCGCTGGCCTTCATCGGGATGATCCTTTACGCCCTCTTCGCCAAGAAGAAGGAAACGGCGCCGCATCCCAACAAGGCCGCCATGCTCTGGACCATCAGCTGCACGGTGATGGCCACGATCGGTATTCTCCACGGAATGGCCCAAACGCTTCCCGAAGTAAACCAGTACACCCACGGAACCCACACGACGGCGTCCCACGGGCACCTGGCGTTCTACGGCGCCTATGCCATGATCAATCTTTCGTTCTTCACTTACATGATCCCCGTAATCCACGACATCGAAGTGGACCGTTGGAACCAGGGGTACAACCGCCTTTCGTTCTACATCATGCTTCTCGGGATGCTGGGCATTACCACTTCCACGACCATCGGCGGCATCACGCAAGTCGTCTTCGAACGGCTCCTGGGGCGGCCCTACATGCTCGTCCAGGAGATGCCGAGCATCGTTACGTCCTACCAGCTCTGGATGTTCTTCGGCTTGATCTTCCTCGCGGGTTCGCTCCTCTTTGCTTACAACTTCATTTTCCCGGAAAGAGGCCTCGCCGGGGAAGAAGAAGCGCGGATTCCTTTAGGGATCGGAGCCAAGGAGGCCAGCCGTGCCTGATCTTCCGTATTACGTCGCCCGGACGGACGAGGTAGAGATTTTCGAGAACGCCCACCGGCGCCAGATTCCGGTGCTGCTCAAGGGCCCCACGGGGTGCGGGAAGACCCGGCTCGTCGAGCACATGGCGGCGCGCCTGGGCGTTCCCCTCTACACCGTCCCGTGCCACGACGACCTGACCGCTTCCGACCTCGTCGGCCGTTACTTGATCAAGGGTGGCGATACTTCGTGGATCGACGGGCCCCTTACCCGGGCCGTCCGCCACGGCGGCATCTGCTATCTCGACGAAGTGGTCGAGGCCCGCAAGGACACGGTCGTCGTCATCCATCCCCTCACGGACGACCGGCGCCAGCTCTTTATCGAGCGCACGGGGGAGACCCTCAAGGCCCCGGCCTCGTTCCAGCTCGTGATCTCTTTCAATCCCGGTTACCAGAACACGACGAAGACCTTGAAACCCAGCACGCGCCAGCGCTTTGTCGCCTTGGAATTTGACTGGCCCGCCGAGGAGCGGGAGGCGGCCATCGTGGCCCACGAGTCGGGCGTAGAAGAGCGCATTGCCCGCCGGCTCGTGCACCTCGCCCACAAGATCCGGCCCCTCAAGAACGAAGGGCTCGAAGAAGTGCCCAGCACCCGGACCCTCGTGCAGGCGGGGCGCCTCATCGTATCGGGCCTCCAGCCCCAGCGGGCCGCCGAGATCGCCATGGGCACGCCGCTCACGGAGGACGAGGCCGTTCTCAAGACTATCCAGGATCTTGCCCGCTTCGAGTTTGCGGCCTAACGCGCCATGACCATTTGGGCCGTCATCGGCTTTTTTCTCTTTACTTGGACGGGCGCTTACTTCTATTACCGGGCCCTGGCCGAGGTGAAGGGGAGGAAGAGCAAGGAAGACGAACTGGCTTTTCGCGACGACGAGCTCCTTGCGGAGCTCTCGCCCTTCGCCACCGTGGCCTTCGGCCGCCAGCTTCCCGTCCAGTCGGGAGAAGATCTCCTGGCCTCCGCGGCCGCGGATGGGCATTTTGAGCCCGAGCGCCTGGCCTTGCCCTTGGCCGGTTCCCGCGCCCTTCCCCCGGAAACACGGAAAGCGCTCCACACCCACCAGATTTTCTCCCTGGCGGAGGCCTGGCGAGGGGGGCGTCTTTCGCGGCTCGGAGAAGTCCGTTGGCCCGAGGCGGTAGAGATCGAATCCCGCCTCTGCGGCGAATGGCCCGGATACGGCGCAAGGCTAAAGCGCCTCAAGTCCCTGGACGTCCCGCTCTATCCCCGGCTCTTCGTCAAGGAACTCCCGGTCGCCGTGGCCGTACCGGATGGCGCGGGGAATCCTGCTTTACCGGAAGCCAAATCCCGGGAAAATTCGAGCGTTCGCGCCCAGAGCCGCGTGAAACGTACGGAAAAGGACCGGGGCATTTCGATCGAGCGCGTCGAATCGGAACCCGATTCGAGCCGCCCTTGGAAGGGGGAGCAGCGCGACGAGCGCTCGGCCTCGCCCGAGGACGTTCCTCCCGAATCGGGCATGGACCTCGTACGGTCCCAAACGCCCGTCCTCCGCGTCGTCCGTCCGCAAGGCCGCCCTGAGGAACACCTGACGGCGGCTGACGGCGGCCTCCGTTACGACGAGTGGGACTGCACGCAGGCCCGCTACCGGCGGCAGTACTGCCGCGTACAGACCCGGACCCCTCTTTTTGACGCCACTGCTCCAAGCCCCCTTCGGGAAGAACTGGCGGGCCGCCGCCAGCAAGTGCGCGAGGTGGTACGGCTCTTCGATTCGCTCCGCCCCGTTCCCCGGCGCGCTCGCCGCCAGATGGACGGCGATAGCGTGGACCTGGATGCCTACGTGGATCAGGCGGTCCAGATGCGCCTGGGCGGCGCCATGAACGAGAACCTCTACGAGAAGATGGAAAAAAGCGAACGCTCCGTGGCTGCGACGCTTCTTCTCGATTTGAGCGCTAGCACGGAGCGTTGGGTGGGGAGGCGGCGGGCCTTCGAGGTTGGTATCGAATCGGCGGCGCTTTTCGCGCTCGGGCAGCAGGTTCTGGGCGATGAAGTGGAAATCCTCGGGTTTTCCGGTTCGGGTCCCGAGCGGGTCTGGATCTCGAACTTCAAGCGTTTTGACGAGCGCTTGGACGAGGCCGTCCTGGGGCGTCTCGATCAAGCCAGGCCCCAGGCCTTTACGCGCCTCGGAGCGGCCCTGCGCCACGCTTCCGCCTCCCTCGCCAAGCGGCCGGCCCGCCACCGGCTCCTTCTCTTATTGAGTGACGCCCGCCCCCAGGACGAAGACGGCTACGAAGGGCAGTACGCCTGGGCCGATACCCGCAAGGCGCTCGACGAGGCCCGGCGTTTGGGTGTCCGGCCCT
>JBFLVN010000257.1:0-5183 GCA_040758475.1 Bdellovibrionota bacterium | reverse complement strand
AATAGTTTCGGGCGTACTTTCTCTGGATAAACACACGAAGGAAGCTTTTTCGAGCTTCACAGGGCTTGCCGGTGTTTCTTTTGTAAATTCAGTTAGTTACAAAATCTGTTTACTGCTAGAATACGGATAATTAAAAAAATCCTTTAATTTCAATGGTTTAACAATATAATAAGTATCAAGTGGTACCTCCTAAGAACACGCCCTCCCGGCCCGTGCCCGAGGAGTTCGACGATTACCACGCCTACTTGCGGGCCATGATCGCCCATCTCAAGGGGACGCAGCAGGGGTTTTCCTATCGGCGCTTCGCCCAGAAGGCGGGCTATTCTTCCTGCAATTTTTTGAAACTGGTTGCCGATGGGAAACGGAATCTCTCGCGAAGCTCCATCCCCCGGTTCGCCCACGGTCTGGGTCTGGCCCCCAAGGAAGCGGAAGCGTTCGAGTGCCTCGTGCTCCTGGGACTGGCGCAGAGCGACGCCGAACGGAACGATTGCGTCGCGCGCCTCCGGCGCCTGAGGCGTCTTCGCACCCCCACCGTCCAGCTCGAACGCGCTCAGTACGACGTCTACACTCTTTGGTGCGCCATTCCCATCCGGGAGATGATGTTCCATGCCGACTTCCAGGAAGACCCGGGATGGATCGCCGCGCGCTTCCGGACACCCGTCACGATAGCCGAGATCAAAAAGGCCCTCACGCTTCTCGAAGAAACAGGCCTCGCCACGCGGAACGGTGAGAACCGGCTCTATCCCACCTCCGCGACCATCACCTCGCCCCCCACTCTCCGGTCGCTCGCCGCGCGCAACTACCACCGTTCCATGCTCGAAAAGACCATCGAGAGTCTCGATGGCGTGCCGCAGGAGGAGCGGAGTGTCACCGCCATCACGACTTCGCTCACGCGGGAAGAATACGAATCCGTGTGCAAGGACATCGATGCCGTGCGGCGGCGCCTCCTGCACGAGATCGACGAGTCCAAGCACGGTGGCCCGCGGGAAATCTACACGATCGGCTTTCACGTGGTGCCTTTGACAGGGAGGAAGGGTTCATGAAACGGCTGGCGCTCCTGGCGTTGGGGACCATCCTGCTTTCCTTCCCGGCGTGCCGGGAAGGAACGGAGACGGGAAACGCGTTTTCGAAGAACGATACTACCGTCTCCGTGCGGCTCGTGAGCAGCGCCACGGGAAAGGCGCTTGGCCTCGACCACGCCGTCCCGGCCACCGTGCGGGTTCTCGGCGCCGACGAAGGGAGCGTTACCAGCCTCGCGGGCGATCCGGTGACGGAGTTTGAGGTGAGCGCGGGGCTCGCCGTTTTCGCCCTGGAAAAGGGTCGCATTCCCTCCTCCTCCGACCCCGTGCGCCTTACGGTCCTGGCCGGGGGCGAGGGGCTTCTTGAAACGAGCACCTTCGTGCAGCTTACCCAGAAGGGCGATCACGTCGTTTATCTTTCGACGGTCGAAGTCGGTGATCTTCCGGGGGGAACCGCCACGGCCGCTTTCGGCGCCGGAACAGCCGATGAAAGTGGCCTTCTTGAAAACCCTTTCCGGATCGACACGCCACCGGATAGCGAGGCGCAGGCCTCGGCCTCCCTCGAAGTTCCGGCTGGAACGGTCTTGACCGACGCCGAGGGGCTTCCCCTTACGGGCCAGCTCACGGCTCGAATCACCTTCTTTAACAACACGACGCCGGGCTCTCTTCTTTCTTTCCCGGGCGGATTGGGGGTCGAGATAGCCCAGGACGAGGGCGGGGGCCCCGAGCTGGATGCGGTGTTCCTCTCGGGAGGGTTTCTGGCCGCCGAGATCAAGGACGAAACGGGGCGGGAGGCCAAGGATTTCAGCCAGCCCGTTTCCCTCTCCATCCAGATCGCGGCGGGCACGGTGAACCCGGAGACGGGCGAGCTTCTCCAGGCGGGCGATACGATTCCGGTTTGGAGTTACGACACGGAGACGGGGCAATGGAGTTTTGAAGAGCGCGGTACCGTCAGCGGCCCCGACGGGGATGGCAACTTCGAGGTGGCCTTCGAGGCCACCCATTTTTCGTACTGGAACCTGGATTGGAAGGGGAACGTTTGCGGGAGCCTCTGGAGTTTCCCCAACGCTCCTTTTGAACTCACTTTGAACCGGAGCCCGGCCACGCAGGGCCTTCCCCTGGTTTTTACCCTCAAATGGCAGGAGGGCCCCGGGTACATCACAAGTTCGAGTCTCATCTCGGATAATAAAATCGACTTCTACCGCATCCCGCAGGGCGTTCCCCTCACGTTTACGGCATCCCACAACGGCGTGCCCGTGGGCGAGATGAACGCCACGCTCGATTTTACCTGCTCGCCCCTTTCCATGAACATTGATTTCCCGCCACCGCCGCACGTGGACGTGCCGGTGGAGATTCTTGGCAGCTGCGTACCCGCGGAGCGGCCGTTTCTTGTTCCTGGCTTCCGATACGAATTCTGGAAGGACGGCGTGGGACTCGCCGCCCACGGCGTTATCCAGGGGCAGTCGGGCATCGTAGAGGACCTCCCCATCGGGACGTACGACGTCCTCTACTGGCCCCTCGGCCTCAAGATCACGCCCGACGTCCTGACCCTCCACGATGTGGTGATCGATGGAAGCCAGGGGACGATCGCCCAGACCTATCACATGGACTGCGAGACCGGAGAACCGGCGAACGTCAAAATCCTCAAATTCAAGGCCGACCCCAAGACGATCGATCAAGGCGAATCAACGACTCTTATTTGGAGCACGCAAGTGGCCGATGGTTGTTCCATTGGCGGCATCGGGCCCGTCCCCGTGAACGGCAACCAGATCGTCTCGCCAGCCGTTACAACGACCTACGGCCTCACCTGTGAGGGGCAGGGCCCTGATGCCAAGGCCTACGCCATGGTGGAAGTGGAAGCGAAGGTCGCCATCTCTTTCTTCAATGCATCGAGCAACTCGATCGAAGAGAGCGAAAGCGCAACGCTCTCCTGGAGCAGCGAGAACGCCACCGCTTGTTCGATCAACGGTGTGGGCGAAGTGGCGGCTAGCGGCACGGCGGACGTTTCTCCAGCCGTCACCACCACTTACACGCTTATCTGCCAGGGGCCGGGTGGTCCGGTTTCTCAACTACAAGAAATCGAGGTGACGCCATATACCGGTCCCGTGCAACTGGCATTTGTGGGGTCTTCATCCATCGCCGCCGGAGAGTGCGCGGCCTACACGCTCGAAAGTTGGGACAGCCTGGGCCAACCCGCCGCAAGCCGGGACGGGAACCACGTGATCGCTCTTTCGGGCGCCGGCTTCACCTTCTATTACGACCTCGCCTGCACGGGAGGAACCGAAATCACCCAAGTGATCATTTCGGACGGCACCTCTTCGGCCGCTTTTTACGCGAGGAGCACGGTGGCGGGGGATGTGATGCTTGCGGCCACGGACACCCATGCAGCCCCGTTCGCAGGAGCCGATCTATCCCTTGCCGTTACTAGCGGCCCGGCGGCCGAACTTGCCTTCGGTTCGCCGCCGTTTCCTCTTGCCGGAAACGGAGAGACTTGGCCGCCGTTCACCGTCGAAATCCAGGATTCCTTTGGAAACGTGGTCGATACCGGACCCGATTCCACGCTGGCCGTTTCGCTTGTAGAGGATGGCCCCGGAAGTTTCTCTGGCGCTTTCTCCAAGAGCGCGGTTGGCGGGACCGCCCTCTTTGACGATGTTTCCTATGGAGCAAGCCAGCCGATCTTCGTGAGCGCTTGCGTGGGGGCCTCTTGCCCGGGCGCGAGCGACCTTCCCTTCGCGGGCGCGGCTTTCGTGTTGGTGGATACGCCACCCGCCGGGGCGATCGACTCCCCCGTGGGGCCGGTTTTCGTCAGCCAGGGGCAGGCCGTGAATTTCCAGGCCACCTGCACGGACTCCGACGGCACGCTCCCTCTTGCCCACGTTTGGACTTTTGACGGCGGCATGGAGGATTCCTTGGTGGAAGACCCCGGCGCTCTCGCCTTCTATGCGGGAGGCGTTTACGAAGTTGAGTACACCTGCACGGACGCCTTGGGCGTGGCCGATCCCACGCCGCCGACGGTCACGGTTACCGTGAGTGAATCGGTCGCTTCGGTTTCTCCCGCCCAGGCGATCCTTGGAGTGAGCACGGTCTTCACGGTGGTAGGGACGGGCCTGCCGGGGACGCTCGCTCCCACGCTTACCGATTGCGCGGGTCTTACCGTGCTTGGTGTCACCTCCACGGAGGCCACTTTCGAATGCACGCCGGGCGGCGCCGTCGGCTTTAAATCCGGCACCATCGAGGATCAGCCGGGAGGGACGGTCCTGTTCCCCTTCGAGATCGAATTCATCGAAACGGACGTGGACTGGGCACAGGTTTCCTCGGAACTCAATCACACGTGCGCGATCAAGACGGACGGTACGCTTTGGTGCTGGGGGGAAAACGGCTCGGGGCAGTTGGGAAACAACTCGACCACCGATAACAACGTGCCCGTCCAGGAGTTCAGCGCGGCAAACGACTGGGCCTTCGTGGGGACCGGCGAAAACCACACGTGCGCCGTCAAGATTGGCGGCACCTTGTGGTGCTGGGGCCAGGGAGGTTTTGGCCAGCTCGGGCAGGGGGCCTATGCGCCAAGTCTCGTCCCGGTGCAGGAATTCGCCCAGACATCGGATTGGGCGGAGGTGTCGGGCGGTGCCAACCACACCTGCGCCATCAAGACGGACAGTTCGCTTTGGTGTTGGGGCGAAGGGGGGCAGGGGCAGCTCGGGAGCAGCGGGACGTTCGATACGAACTTCCCCTCTCAGGAGGTGACAGGGGCCACCGATTGGGCGCAGGTTTCGGCGGGAAGGAATTACTCCTGCGCCGTAAAGACCGGCGGTTCCCTCTGGTGCTGGGGGACGAACGGTTCGGGCCAGCTTGGAAACAACGGCACGGTGCCCGCGCCTTCGCCCGCGCGGGAAGCCTCTCTTTCCAGCGATTGGGCCCAGGTTTCGGCAGGCCTCACCCACACCTGCGCAGTCAAGACCGGCGGTACCTTGTGGTGTTGGGGCCAGAACCAGAAAGGCCAGCTCGGCGACAATTCGGAATTTACCAGCCTCGTCCCCGTGCAGGAGTTCTCCTTGGCGGCCGATTGGGCGAAAGTCTCGGCGGGCCATTTCCACACGTGCGCCGTCAAGGCGGACGAATCGCTTTGGTGCTGGGGATGGAACGACGTGGGGCAGGCGGGAAATC
>JBFLVN010000256.1:0-5238 GCA_040758475.1 Bdellovibrionota bacterium | reverse complement strand
CATCAATTGGATGCGGGCCCGGGAGGGGCTCTTTGAATCCCCCCTCTTTGGCGAGGACATCCAGAAGCTAAAGCCCATTTTGACCGAAGGCGCTTCCGACTCGGCCATTTTCGACCAGGCCCTTGAACTCCTCGTGATGGCCGGACGGCCCCTCCCCCACGCCATCATGATGATGATCCCCGAAGCGTGGAACGGCGATCCCCGGATGGACGCGGCCAAGCGCGCTTTCTACGCCTACCACGGCTGCCTCATGGAGCCTTGGGACGGTCCCGCTTCCATCGCGTTTACCGATGGCCGGTACATCGGCGCCGTCCTGGACCGGAACGGCCTTCGCCCCTCGCGCTACTGGATCACGAAGGACGACCTCTGCATCATGGCTTCGGAAGTGGGCGTCCTGAGCATCCCGCAGGAGCGGGTCACGAGCAAGGGCCGCCTCCAGCCGGGGCGCATGTTTTTGATCGACACGGTCGAAGGGCGCCTCATTCCCGACGCGGAGCTGAAATCCAAGATCGCGGGCGAAAAACCCTACGGCGAGTGGATCAGGCAGAACCTCGCCGCCATCGAGAACCTTCCCGAGGCCCCGCACGAAAAGACGCCGGACCACGAGACGGTCGTGCGCCGCCAGATGACCTTCGGCTACACGGTCGAGGACAAGCGCGTCCTCATCGGCCCCACGGCCCAGGCGGGGGAAGAGCCCATCGGCAGCATGGGGACGGATACGCCCCTTGCGGTCCTTTCGGGACGGACGCGGCCCCTTTTCGATTACTTCAAGCAGCTCTTTGCCCAGGTGACCAACCCGCCCCTCGACGCCATCCGTGAGGAACTCGTAACCAGCGTCGAGACGACGGTGGGCCCGGAGGGAAATCTTCTCGAACCCGCCCCCGGCCACTGCCGCCAGATCCGGCTCGAAAACCCGGTCCTCACGAACGAGGAATTGGAAAAGCTCAAGAACCTCGCCGACGAGAACTTCCGGGCCATCACCCTTCCGATCCTCTTCCCGCGGGACAGCGGCGCCAAGGGCCTCGAAAAGGCCATGGGCGAACTCTGCGAGCGGGCGAGCGATGCGATCCGCAAGGGATTCAACGTCCTCGTCCTTTCGGACCGGGCGGCCGACGAGAAGAAGCTTCCCATCCCGAGCCTCCTTGCCGTCGCCGGGGTGCATCACCACCTCGTGCGGGAAGGGACGCGCACGCGGGCCGGGCTCATCCTGGAATCGGGAGAGCCGCGCGAGCCGCACCACTTCTGCCTGCTTACGGGCTACGGCGCCGGGGCCATCAACCCCTACCTCGTCTTCGACACGATCGACGACATGATCCAGGGCGGGGAGCTTCCGGGCCTCGACCACAAGAAGGCCGTCAAGAACTACTGCAAGGCCATGCGGAAAGCGCTCGTCAAAGTGATGTCCAAGATGGGCATTTCGACGATCCAGAGCTACCGGGGCGCCCAGATTTTCGAGGCCATCGGCATCAACCGGGACGTGATCGACCGTTACTTCACCCACACGGTCTCGCGCATCGGCGGCGTGGGTCTCGACCAGATCGCCAAGGAAGCCCAAAACCGCCACGACCGGGCCTACCCGCGCGGGAACGTCGTCATGCCCCACGTCGAATGGGGCGGCGAGTACCAGTTCCGCCGCAACGGGGAGTACCACCTCAACAACCCCGACACGGTGGCCAAGCTCCAGCACTCGGTCCGCTCGGGGAGCTACAAGCTCTTCAAGGAATACTCCAAGCACATCGACGACCAGAGCAAGCAACTCTGCACGCTCCGGGGTCTCTTCGATCTCAAGTATTTGGAAAACCCCATCCCGATCGAGGAAGTCGAATCGGTCGAGAGCCTCGTGAAGCGCTTCAAGACGGGGGCCATGTCGTTTGGCTCCATCAGCCGCGAGGCCCACGAGACGCTCGCCATCGCCATGAACCGCATCGGCGGCAAGAGCAACACGGGCGAAGGGGGCGAGGATCCGGGGAGATACGTTCCCCTCCCGAACGGCGATCTGAAGCGCAGCGCCATCAAGCAGGTCGCCTCCGCCCGCTTCGGCGTGACGAGCGAGTACCTCGTCAACGCCGACGAACTCCAGATCAAGATGGCCCAGGGCGCCAAGCCCGGCGAGGGGGGCCAGCTCCCGGGGCACAAGGTGAGCGAAGAGATCGCCTCGGTCCGCCACTCGACGCCGGGCGTGGGCCTCATCAGCCCCCCGCCCCACCACGACATCTATTCGATCGAGGACTTGGCCCAACTTATCTATGACCTTAAGAACGCGAACAACCGCGCCCGGATCAACGTAAAGCTCGTGGCCGAAGCGGGCGTAGGAACCGTGGCGGCGGGCGTCGCCAAGGCCCACGCGGACGTGATCCTCATCGCCGGACACGACGGCGGCACGGGGGCTTCGCCGCTAACAAGCATCAAGCACGCGGGCGTTCCGTGGGAACTGGGCCTCGCGGAGACCCATCAGGTTCTCGTGATGAACAACCTCCGGAGCCGCGTCGTCGTGGAAACCGACGGCCAGCTGAAAAGCGGCCGCGACGTGGCCGTGGCGGCGCTCCTGGGTGCCGAGGAATTCGGCTTCGCCACCGCCTCCCTCATCGCCATGGGCTGCATCATGATGCGGGTATGTCACCTCAACACCTGCCCCGTGGGCGTGGCCACGCAGGACCCGCGCCTGCGGGAGAAGTTCGAAGGCAAACCCGAACACGTCGTCAACTTCATGCGCTTCATCGCGGAAGAACTCCGCGAGCACATGGCGCGTTTGGGCTTTAGAACTTTGAACGAGATGATCGGCCGCACCGACAAGATCAACATGAAGCGGGCCATCGACCACTGGAAGGCCCGGGGTCTCGACCTCTCCCCCATTCTCCACCGCCCCGACGCGGGCGAGGGGGTGGGCATCTACTGCCAGATGCCCCAGGACCACGGCCTCGACCTGGCTCTCGACAACGTCTTGATCGAGCGCTGCCGCCCGGCCCTCCAGGAAGGAAAGAAGGTCGAGTTCGATTGCGCCATCCGCAACGTGGACCGGACCGTCGGAACCATGCTGGGGGCGGAAGTGACGCGAAAGTACGGCGGCAAGGGCCTTCCCGACGATACGATCCGCATCCGCTTCAAGGGATCGGCGGGCCAGAGCTTTGGGGCGTTCCTCCCGCCGGGCCTTACCTTCTCCGTCGAAGGGGACGCCAACGATTATTTCGGCAAAGGCCTCTCGGGCGGGCGCATTCTCCTCTACCCGCCCCGGGAAGCGACCTTCGTGGCGGAAGAAAACATCATCGCCGGAAACGTGCTCCTCTACGGGGCCACGAGCGGCGAGTGCTACATCCGGGGCCTCGTGGGCGAGCGCTTCTGTGTCCGCAACAGCGGGGCCCACGCGCTCGTGGAGGGCGTGGGCGACCACGGCTGCGAGTACATGACGGGCGGCCGGGTCGTGGTGATCGGCCCCACGGGCCGGAACTTCGCCGCCGGCATGAGCGGCGGGATCGCCTACGTGCTCGACGAATCGGGCGATTTCGAAAAGCGCTGCAACCTCGAAATGGTGGGTCTGGAACCCTTCGAACAGGCCGGTGACGTCGACTTCGTCAAATCCCTCATCGAGCGGCACGTCCGCTACACGGGGAGCACCCGGGGCAAGCGGGTGCTGGAGAACTGGGAATCCCTGCGGCCCAAGTTCGTCAAAGTGATGCCTCACGACTACAAGCGCGTCCTCCAGCAGCGCGCGGCTTGATCTCTCAAGGAACTGGAGCGGACGCGTAGATGGGCAAGGTCACCGGGTTTCTCGAATACCGCCGGAAGAAGCCTCCCGAGCGAAAGCCCGAGGAGCGCATCAACGATTTCCGGGACATGTACGTCAACCCCTCGGAAGCCGAGCTCAAGGAGCAGGCGGCGAGGTGCATGAACTGCGGCGTGCCCTTCTGCCACACGGGTTGCCCGCTTGGGAACATCATTCCGGACTGGAACGACCTGACGTACCTGGGCCAGTACCGGGACGCGATTGACCGCCTCCACGCGACAAACAACTTCCCCGATTTCACCGGCCGGGTCTGCCCCGCCCCGTGCGAGAATTCGTGCGTGCTTGCCATCAACGACGACCCGGTGACGATCAAGTCGATCGAATGGAACATCATCGACCGGGCTTTCAAGGAAGGCTGGGTGAAGGCCGAACCGGCTCGGATGAAGACCGGGAAGAAAGTCGCCGTCGTGGGGAGCGGCCCGGCGGGCCTCGCCGCCGCCCAGCAGCTCTGCCGCGCGGGACACGACGTCACCGTCTTCGAGCGGGCCGACCGGATCGGGGGACTCCTCCGCTACGGCATTCCCGAGTTCAAGCTCGAAAAGAAAGTCGTGGACCGGCGCCTGGACCAGATGAAGGCCGAGGGTGTCCAGTTCCGCGCGAGCTGCAACGTGGGCAAGGACGTCTCGGGCCAGCAGCTCCTCAAGGATTTCGATGCCATCGTCCTGGCGGGGGGCGCCACCCTCCCCCGCGATTTGAAGGCTCCGGGCCGCGAGAACAAGGGCGTCCACTTCGCCATGGATTTTCTCACCCAGCAGAACAAGGTCTGCGAGGGGGATCAGCTCGACCCCTCGACGCGCATCAGCGCCGAAGGAAAGCACGTCATCGTGATCGGCGGCGGCGATACGGGGGCCGACTGTGTGGCGACGAGCCACCGGCAGAAGGCCAAGAGCGTCACGCAACTCGAACTCCTTCCCAAGCCGCCCGAAAAACGCGCCGCCGACAACCCCTGGCCCGAATGGGCGCGGATCGTCCGCCCCTCCTACGCTTTGGCCGAAGGCGGGAACATCGATTACTCGGTTTCGACGAAAGAGTTCGTGGGCGAAAACGGCGTCCTTAAGAAAATCCGCCTCGTGCGGCTCGAATGGGTGAAATCCTCCAACGGCACCCCGCCCCAGATGAAAGAAATCCCCGGGTCCGAATTCGAAATCCCGGCGGACCTCGTGTTCCTGGCCATGGGGTTCCTCGGGCCCGAGAAGGACGGCATCCTGGCGCAACTGGGCGTCCAGCTCGATCAACGCGGGAACGTCCAGTGCGACGCCCGGTTCCAGACGAGCGTTCCCAAGGTCTTCGCGGCCGGCGACATGCGCCGGGGCCAGTCGCTTGTCGTCTGGGCCATCGCGGAAGGCCGTCAGGCTGCCCGCGCGGTCGATGAATTCCTCATGGGCGTCTCCCAGCTCGAAGTGCCGGGGGGCGTCTAGATCATCCTGCAATCTTGAAATGAAAAGGGGCGCGGATTT
>JBFLVN010000255.1:0-5261 GCA_040758475.1 Bdellovibrionota bacterium | reverse complement strand
GGGAAACTCCCCTCGCTCCCCCCCTTCACGAAGAATCCAAAATTCCGCGACGCGGGAAGACCGCTTACCGCCGAACATTTGGCCGGGAGCTTCAACAACTTCTACGAATTTTCCGCCGACAAGGACGACGTAAAGGAAAAAGCCAAAAACTTCCGGGTACGCCCCTGGACGCTGGAAATCGGCGGGCTCGTTTCGAAGCCCAAAACCTGGGCCATCGACGATCTTCTAAAAACCTTTCCGCTCGAAGAACGGGTCTACCGCTTCCGGTGCGTGGAAGCCTGGGCCATGACGGTTCCCTGGATCGGCTTTCCACTCGCCAAACTCCTGGCGGCCGCCGAACCCAAACCCGAAGGGAAATTCGTCCGGTTTATTTCTCTGGAGGATTCCGGGCAGATGCCAAGCCAACGCTGGCGGTTGTGGGCCCCCTGGCCTTATCGCGAGGGGCTCCGCACCGACGAGGCCATGAACGAGCTAGCCCTCCTCACCGTGGGCATCTACGGCCATTCGCTTCCAAACCAGCACGGAGCGCCGCTCCGGCTCGTCACCCCCTGGAAGTACGGCTTTAAGAGCGCCAAGAGCATCGTGCGGATCGAACTGGTGGAAAAGCAACCGGCTACTTTCTGGAACGACGCGGCCGCGGACGAATACGGATTCTACTCGAACGTGAATCCCGACGTCCCCCATCCCCGCTGGTCACAGAAATCCGAACGGCGGCTGGGGGACTTGGTGAAAAATCCCACCGTGATCTACAACGGCTACGGCCCCGAGGTGGCGCACCTTTACAAGGACCTAAAACAGTCCCCCGAAGGCCCGCCGATCTGAATAATGTCTTTGGGGAAATCACCCCGCCAGGACTTCATCGATCCGGTGGACTTCAATATCGCCTTTCCCTTTGGCGCCGCGAAGGCCAAGGGACGTCCCCTTGCAGTAATTCGAGACCCTCTCCCAGGCGGCGGCCGACAGGCAGACCGTGTTCGATTCGCTCGCGCTCTCGACCCGCTGGGCGGTATTCACCGTATCGCCCCACAGGTCGAAGAGGTACTGCCGCTTCCCCACGATCCCCGCCATGACCGGCCCCACGTGGATTCCCACGCGAAGCTGCCACATGGGCGCGATCTTCTTGGTCATATTCACCATTTCGAGCCCGAAGCGCACGCAGCTCAAAACCGGGTTCTCGTCGGGATGCAAAAGGCCGCTGGTCGCCATGAAGGCGTCCCCGATGGTCTTGGTCTTGTGCACTCCGAACTGGAGGGCCTTCTCTTCAAAGGCTTCCGTCAGGTGCTGGAGGAAATCGACCACCAGCTCGGGCGGGTTCTTGTCGCAGTAAGAAGTAAACCCCACGATGTCCGAGAAAAGCACGGCCACGTCGTCGTAGCGGCGGGGCTTCACTTTTCCGGTAGTCATCAACTCTTCGGCGATCTTGTCGGGCAGGATGACGCGGAGGAGCTCGTTCGAGCGTTTCTTCTCGGCCTCGATCTGGGACATGTACCGCTTTTCCGCCCCGCGCAGGTGCCGCCGCTCGAGGCAGGAAGAAAGCCGCGCCTGGAGGATTTCCCGATTGAATGGCTTGGAGAGATAGTCGACGGCGCCGAGTTGCACGCACTTCACGATGCTTTCGATCGAATCCACCGCCGTGATCATGATGACCGGGATGTCCGCCACCCGGCCGTCGGCCTTGAGGTGTTCGAGAACCTGGTAGCCGTTCATGTTCGGCATCATGATGTCGAGCAGGACCGTGTCGTATTCGGTCTGCTTCATCTTTTCGAGGGCCTGGGCGCCGTCCTCTGCCTCGTCGGTGGTAAGGCCCATGCGCTGGAGGCGCCGCGTGAGGAGGTCCCGGTTCGTGGGGTTGTCGTCCACGACGAGGACGTGGCCTTTGAGTTCGCCGGCGGGAGGCATGGATCTTAAAGGGCTCCGTTCTTCTTGAGCAAGGTGTCGATCTTCCCAAGGAGGCGGGCAAGCTCCACGGGCTTGATGTCGTAATCGTCGCAGCCCGCCTGCATCGCCTTCTGCCGGTCCGATTCCATCGCGTGGGCCGAAAGGCCGATGATCGGGATTTTCTTCGTGTCCTCGGCCGCTTTCAATTCCTTGGTCGCCGTCCAACCGTCCTTCACGGGAAGGCTCATGTCCATGAGAATGAGGGCCGGTTTTTCCGAGCGGGCCATGTCGATGCCGGTCTGGCCGTCCTCCGCAGCGACGATCTCAAAGCCGCGCTTTACGAGCCGGCGCGTGAGCATGTCCCGGTTCATGGGGTTGTCCTCGACGAGGAGGATCTTAGGCATGGCTCGAAGCCTCCCGGCGCTTGCGGGCTGACGCCGGCAGGCGCTCGGCGATCAGGTCCCGGACGTTTTCCAAAAGCTGGTCCTGCTCGAACGCCCCCTTCTGCATGACCTGGTCGACTTTGCCGGCGAGATGGACGAGTTCGTCCTCGGTCAAATCCTTCGCCGTCACCACGACGACGGGAATCGTTTTCCATTGCTCGTTCTTCTGGAGCGCGTCGATGACCTCGAACCCACCCATCTCGGGCATCATGAGGTCGAGCAGGATCACGGAAGGCCGTTCCTTGACCACGAAATCGAGGGCTTCCTTGCCGTTGCGCGCCTCAGCCACGGACCACCCGGCGCTCTTCAAGGGGCGGATCATGAGTTCCCGGGCGGTGTCTTCATCCTCCACGACGAGGATCGGCCGGCCCATGACGCCCGCTTCGACGCGCCGAAGGAGCGCCGAGAGCCGGTCCTGGTCCACGGGCTTTACGAGAAAGTCCGAAGCCCCGAGGGCGAACCCCTTGCTCCGGTCGTCCACCATGCTGAGCACGATGATGGGAATGCCCGCGAGATCGGCGTCCGCCTTGAGCGTCGAGAGGACGGACCAGCCGTCCCGCTCGGGCATCATGACGTCGAGGGTGATGAGGTCCGGAACGAGTTCCTTGGCCATGGCGAGCCCTTCCTCGCCGTTCTGGGCCGTCATCACCCGGTATCCTTCTTTCGTCAAAATGCGGGTCATGAGCTCGCGCACGGTCTGATCGTCGTCGATGACGAGCACCAGGGGATTGGCGGCCTCGTCGGTGAGCGCGTCGGCGCCGTCGGAGGCGGAGGCCTCCGCCGCCGCCAGGGCCGGTTGCGGGGTCTGCACTGCCGGTTTGGGTTTCTTGGGATCGATCACTTCGGCGGGGAGGCGGACGATGAAAGTAGTCCCTTTCCCCTGCTCGCTCTCCACGGTCACGTCGCCGCCCATCATGCGGGCGAAGTGGCGGCTGATCGTCAGGCCCAGGCCCGTCCCTCCGTACTTGCGGGTGGTCGAAGCGTCGGCCTGGGTAAAACTCTCGAACAATTTGGCCGTTTGCTCGGGCGTCATGCCGATGCCCGTGTCCTGCACCTTGAAGACGATCCACTCCCGGCCATCCTGGGTCACGCGGTCGGCGTGGAGGGTGATGGTCCCGTGATCGGTAAATTTGCTGGCGTTGCTCAAAAGATTGAGCATGATCTGGCGCGACTTGACCACGTCCACGTGAATGACGGCGAGGTTCTTGCCGAACTGGGTCTTGAGCAAGTTCTCGTTCTTTTCGATCAAGGGGCGCGCCGTGACGAGCACCTCGTCCAGAAGGATACTGGTCTCGATGTCCTCCAAATAAAGGTCCATTTTGCCGGCTTCAATCTTCGAGAGGTCGAGAACGCTGTTGATGAGGCCCAGGAGGTGCTTGCCTGCGGTGTGAATTTTCTTCAAATCACCGACGAAGCTCTCCTCGCCCAGGTCCTCGGCGTCTTCCTGGAGCATTTCGCTGTAACCGATGATCGCATTGAGCGGTGTCCGGAGCTCGTGGCTCATGTTGGCAAGGAACGAAGACTTGGCCGCGTTGGCCGCTTGGGCTTCTTCGCGGGCTTTGACGAGTTCGGCGTCCCGTTCCTGGATGCTTCCGAGCATCGTGTTGAAGGTATCGGTCAGGAGGCCGATCTCGCCGCCCGCCGTCCGCTCGGCGCGGGCGGAATAGTCCTTGTCCTGCGAAACCCGCTCCGCCGTGTCGGCCAAATTCTTGATGGGCTTCGAAATACCGGATTGAAGGATGGAACCCAGGACGTAGGCGAAAAGGATGGCGAATGCCAGGACGCCCGCCGTGATTCCCGCGAAGCGGCGCGAGCGGGCCTTTTGGGCTTCGAGGTCGGACCGGAGATAAACCGTTCCGGCCTTTTTCCCATCCAGCTTGATCTGCCGGTAGACGGACAGATTGTCGTCAGCGTAGCGCTCGCTGTCGGGACCCGCTCGGGGCGGGATGCCGGGATCGGCTACGTCACTGCGAACATATTTGGCAAAGACGTTTCCCTCAGCGTCGTAAAGATAGGCCACGAGGATGGCAGGGTTCGCCCGCAAGCCGGAGAGCGATTCGGCGGCGTCATCCGGCTGGTTGAACTGGAGGGCGGCCGTGCTGTTCTCGCCCACGATGCTCGCCAGGAGCCCGAGCTGCTCGCCCAGCTCCCGGCGCTGGTCCTGGTAGTCGAAGGAATAGATCACTACGCAAGCGGCGAGCAAAGAGAGCGCGCTCGTCACCATGATCGAGCGCGTCAACCGCGCCTTGATCGTGGTTTCTCCCTTGCCCAGCATCTGCGTGCCCCCTCCGAAGAATCTATTGCTCGACGATCTCGGCGATCTTCAAAAGTCTGGAACTGATCTTAAAGCGGGCTTTGGTAGCCGTCTTCAGGTTGATCTTGAGCTTGGTGTGGCCGCCCTGCTCGAAAAACTCGACGATTCCGCCCTTGGAAGAGAAGCCGGGCGCGTCACCCACGGTAAACACGCTCGACATTCCGAAAGTCTTCTGGATGGCGTCCCACCGCGCCATCTCCTTGGACGACACGAAGAGGATGTGGCAGGCGGGAGTGAGTTCGGTGGACGAAAGCGCTTTGATCACCGGCTCGTGGGTCATGCCCTTCTTTCCTGCGGCATCTTTCTGGAGGGCGGCGGCCACCGGGGCGTCGCCCAAGACGCACACAATGGCGGGGGCCTTCTCATCCAGGAACGCCCCCCGCGGCCATTCGACGAAACTGAGGAAATTGGAAACGAACTCGGCCTGCTGCTTGGCTGAATTTTCTCCGGCGAAAACGGGAAAGGCCGGAAGGGCGGCCAACAACAACCCCGCCACGAACGCAAGGCTCGCGACACTTTTTCGAGACGTCAGCCGCACAGTGTGAGAAAGAAGATTTTTCACGTCAGTCCACACTCCGCGCGAATTCGACGGCGACCGTTTCGTTGGCCGATACCCGTTCCATGCG
>JBFLVN010000254.1:0-5296 GCA_040758475.1 Bdellovibrionota bacterium | reverse complement strand
AAACGAGAAATCATTCTTGAACGGCTGCCTGGACAAGATCGCGGGGTACGTCGAATCCCTGGGCCTCGCGGAAGTGACCGATCAGGAGTGGGAAATCCTCCTCTATCCATGAAGAAGGGCTACAAACGAAGCGACCGGGTGGGCGAACTCCTCCGGCAAGAGATCGCCCAGATCCTCCAGCGGGAGGCAAAGGACCCCCTCTGCCGGGACGCCACGGTGACGGAGGTCGTCCCCTCGGAAGACCTGCGGCACGCCCGGGTTTATTTCTCCGCCGGCCTGGGCGGAAGCGCCCCGGAAGAAGTGCAGAAGGCCCTCGAACGCTCGGCGCCGTTCCTGCGGCGGGAACTCAAGGGGCGGATGGACATGAGGCAGGTGCCGGAACTCACGTTCCACTACGATGAGAGCATCGACCGCGGCGCCAAGATGGACGAACTCCTCACCCGGATCGCGAAAAAGGAGGGGCGGGGTTGATGAAATCCGATCCCATCCAATCCGCCGCCCAGGCGCTCCGCAAGGCGAAGAGTGTCCTGCTCTCCTGCCACGAGCGGCCCGACGGCGACGCTTTGGGCTCGTGCCTGGGGCTCGAAAATGCCCTCCGGAAAGCCGGGAAAAAGGCCGTCACGGTGAACGCGACCGACGTCGCCGGAAATCTTCTTTATCTTCCCGGCGCCAAGAAAGTGAAAAAGACGCCGCCTTCCAATGGGACGTTCGACCTCGCCATCACGACCGACTCGGGCGGCCTCTCGCGGCTCGCCTGGGATCTCTCGGCCCTCCGCAAGAGCGGGCGCGTGAAGGCCATCCTCAACCTGGACCACCACAAAGACAACCAGCTCTTTGGCGATCTGAACTACATCGACCTGAAGGCCAGCAGCACGGGGGAAGTCGTCTACGACGTCCTCAAAGCGGCCAAGATGCCTCTAAACAAGGACGTGGCCCTGTGTCTCTTTACGGCCATCGTCACGGATACGGGGTCGTTCCGGTACTCGAACACGACCCACAAGACCATGGAGATCGCGACCCACCTGATGAGCTTCGGGATCAAACCCTTCCAGGTGACCGAAGCCCTCGACATGTCCTATCCGGCGGCGCGGGTGCAGCTTCTTGGAAAAGTCCTGGCCAGCCTTGAAGTGGACTCCAAGGGGAAGTGGGCCGCCATTTGGGCGCCCCAGGACGTGATGCAGGCCCACGGGAACCGCTACGACCTTCTCGATGAATTCGTCAATTTCCCCCGTTCCATTGGTTCGGTCGAAGTGGCCGTGATCTTCAAGGAAACCGAAGCCGGCAAATGGCGCGTGAGCCTTCGGAGCAAGCGCTACCTGGACGTGGGGACCATCGCCAATTCCTTCGGCGGCGGGGGCCACAAGTTCGCCGCCGGTCTTTCGGTCGAAGGAACCCGCGAGGCCGTGACGCGTCTCGTGATCGAAGCCCTCGAAAAAGGCCTCTCCTAAGGAAACTCAACGTGACGCCTGAAACCCAAACCACCCAGAGCGCCAGGCCGCCCAAGCGCAAATGGCGCGAGGACATCCACGGCATCGTTATCGTGGACAAGCCGGCCGACATCACTTCCTTTGCCGCCGTCAAGGCCGTCAAGAACATCTTCAGCGCCGCCAAGGCGGGCCACACGGGAACGCTCGACCCCTTCGCCACGGGCGTTCTTCCCATCTGTTTGAACCGCGCCACCAAGATCGCCGGGCTCGTGAGCGGCCTTGTGAAAGAATACAAAACGGTCATGCGCCTGGGTGTTTCGTCCGACACTTACGACCGTACGGGAAAGGTGCAGGACCACGGCATCACGAAGTTCCCGGCGCGGGAAGAAATCGACCGGGCCATCCAGAAATACATCGGGACCATCTCCCAGACGCCGCCGCTTTTCTCCGCGATCAAAGTGGAAGGCAAGCCCCTCTACAAGCTCGCCCGCAAGGGCGAAAGCTACGACATGGAGAAGAAAGCGCGTTTCATTACGATCGAACGCTACGAAATCCTCTCCTACGAGCCGCCCCTCCTCGAAGTCTACATCCGGGCCCACAAGGGGACGTACGTCCGCTCCCTGGCTCAAGACCTCGGCAAGGACCTTGGAACGGGCGCGCTCCTCGATTCCCTCGTCCGCACGCGCGTGGGCCCCTTCTCGATCGACGACGCCTACTCCCTCGACGAGCTGCGCGAGATCGTGAAGGAATCCCGGGAGAGCGAAGTCCTCCGCAAGTGGGAAGAAGTCATGGACGCGATTCCCGAATTCGCCGTCTCGCGGGCCGACTTCCTCGAACTCTCCCAGGGGAAAATCCGGACGGCCGACGCGGTCGAAAAAGCCGCCCCCGCTCCGGTCACCCTCCCGCGAGGCTCCCTCGTGCGGCTTACCGACCGCACGGGGCGGGGATTCGTGGTCGCCGAATGCACGCCCAGTGAGGAAGGCCCCCAAGTCCCCTGGCTCCTTAAGCCCCTCCGGGCATGGTCCGCATAAAAGGGGCCAAAGGCCGTTTTTGCCTTCCCGGGGGTCCCGTGTTAGGGTCGCCCCCCCATAGGGACCGGATAAACCGGGCCCACGGACAGCGAGGATACCGGGCAAAGCCCCTCGATCAGGTCTCCAGGGTCATTCTGAGCGAAACGAAGACTTGCTCTTCCTTTCCCTCAGGGTGACGGAGACGCGAGCGGCCCCTCCCGCAAAGCCTTGCGGAATGGAGGTTTTCAAACTCGTGGCTGTCACCAAGGAACGCAAGCAGGAACTCGTCGGGCGCCACCGGTCCCATGAAAAGGATACGGGCTCACCCGAGGTGCAGGTTGCCCTCCTCACGGAGCGGATCAACGGCCTCACCGACCACTTCAAGACGCACGTCAAGGACCACCACAGCCGGCGCGGTCTTCTCAAGCTCGTCGGCCAGCGGCGGCGGCAACTCGAATACTTGAAGCAAACCGACTTTGATCGTTACCGCAAGATCGTCGACGACCTGGGCCTGCGCAAGTAGGGCTTAGGTCGCTTCGTTCTGGGGAACGGCGTTTTTCCGCGCACAGGGGCGCGGGACGCCGGGCGCCAGCCGCCATGCACACGCTCATCCCGCTTTCTTCGAAGCAAGAGCCGAGGCCGCTCGCCGGTCCTCGCGCTCTTGCGCGATGAAACGCCCGGGTTAGCGCGCGCTTCCCTTTTCACTTCCCCTCCCAAGATTTCGACGAAACGTCAGATCAAGAAAGAAGAATTGAACCCATGAAACACACCGTCAGTACCGATTTCGGAGGACGCCCCTTTTCCATCGAATCCGGCGAAGTCGCCAAGCAGGCCTCGGGCTCCGTCGTCGTCCGTTACGGCGACACGATGGTCCTCGTGACCGCCGTCGCCCTTCCCAATCCCCGGGAAGGGGCCGATTTCCTCCCCCTCACCGTGAATTACCAGGAGAAGTTCTACGCCGCGGGCAAGATTCCCGGCAGCTTCTTCCGCCGCGAGGCGCGTCCCTCCGACCGGGAAACGCTCACGAGCCGTTTGATCGACCGCCCCATCCGCCCGCTCTTCCCCGACCACTGGCACTTCGAGACCCAGATCATGGCCACGGTCCTTTCCTTCGACGGCGTGAATGAGCCCAGCATGGCCGCCATGGCGGGAGCGTCGGCCGCCCTTGAAGTTTCGGACATCCCCTTCCGCGGGCCCATCGCCGGCATCCGCCTGGGGCGCGTGGACGGCAAGTTCATCGTGAACCCTGCCCCCGAGGAGCTCGACGCTTCGGATTTGGATCTCGTCCTGGCCGCCTCCCGCAACGCCATCGTCATGGTGGAAGCGGGCGCCAAGCAGCTCTCCGAAGCGATGATGCTCGAAGCCCTCGAGTACGCCCACAAGGCCATTCAGCCGATCCTCGACCTCCAGGAAGAACTCCGGCGCAAGATCGCCCCGAAAAAGCGCGAAGTTCCCACGCCCCCCGAAGCCGTCAGCGCTTCTGAAAAGGAGGCCTTCACGAAGGCCGCCAAGGCGGGCATCGCGGAAGGTTATGCCATTACGGAAAAGCAGGCCCGTTACGCGCGCCTGAGCAAGGCCTTCGACGACGCCCTCGCCGTCCTTCCCGAAGAGGGACGCGACGAGAAAGCGGGCGCCTTGGGCGAGCTTTTCGAAAACCTCAAGAGCGCTCACATGCGCGGCATGATTCTGGATCAAGGGAAGCGCGTGGACGGCCGGGACCTGCGCACGGTGCGGCCCATCTCGATCACGCCCGCATTCCTCCCGCGCACGCACGGCTCCGTGCTCTTCACCCGCGGCGAGACCCAGGCGATCGTCGTCGCCACCCTCGGAACGACCGAAGACGAGCAGAAGCTCGATCACATCGATGGCATCGCCTTCAAGAAATTCATGCTCCACTACAACTTCCCGCCCTATTCGGTGGGTGAGACGAGCAACCGCCTCGCCCCCGGGCGCCGGGAAATCGGCCACGGCGCGCTCGCCGAACGGGCCATCAAGGCCGTGCTTCCGAGCATGGAGGAATTCGCCTACACGATCCGGGTCGTCTCGGACATCACCGAATCGAACGGCTCCTCCTCCATGGCCACGGTCTGCGGGGGCTCGCTCGCCCTCATGGACGGCGGCGTGCCGATCAAGGCCCCCGTCGCCGGCGTGGCGATGGGCCTCATTTTGGAAGGCAACAAGAACGCGATCCTGACCGACATCCTGGGCGATGAAGACCACCTGGGCGACATGGACTTCAAGGTGGCCGGTACCGAAGAAGGCATCACGGCCCTCCAGATGGACATCAAGGTGGAGGGAATCACCTCCGCCCTCATGAAGCAGGCCATGGACCAGGCCAAGGACGCCCGGCTCCACGTGCTCGGCAAGATGCGGGAGGCGCTCCCGGCGGCCCGGCCCGACATCTCGCCTTACGCGCCGCGCATCACGACCATCCAGGTCCCCACCGACCGCATCCGCGACGTCATCGGCCCGGGCGGGAAAGTCATCAAGGAAATCATCGCCAAGACGGGTTGTTCCATCAACATCGAAGACGACGGCCGGGTCCACATCGCCTCGGCCGATCCGGAAGCGGCTGCCGAAGCGATCAAGATCATCCAGGACCTCACCCGGGACGCCGAAGTGGGAATGGTCTACAAAGGGCGTGTCACCCGGATCATGGATTTCGGCGCCTTTATCGAAATCCTCCCCGGCGTCGAGGGACTCGTCCACGTCTCCCAGCTCGACTTCCGGCGCGTGCCGAACGTGACCGACGTGTGCGCCGAAGGTGAGGAAATGGTCGTCAAGTGCATCGAGATCGACCAGGCCCAGGGCCGAATCCGCCTCTCGCGCAAGGAAGCGCTCTATATCAAGCCCGAAGAC
>JBFLVN010000253.1:0-5304 GCA_040758475.1 Bdellovibrionota bacterium | reverse complement strand
GTTCTGGGCGGGCATCTGGGAGCGGTCATCGGTGGCCTGGCCGATGAATGGATCGGCCGCGCGGGAGGCCCCGAACTCCCCCCTCTGATCCCGCTCGCCCGGGCACGGCTTTCTGAAGTCCTTCTCCTTTTGCTTGGCGGCGGGCTGTGCGTGGGCGTCGGTCTCTTGGACGACCGCCTGGGGGCGCGCCTCTCCCCTTGGGCGAAGCTCGCCGTCCAGGCCCTTGCGGCCGCGCTTGCCATCGGCGCCGGGGCCAAGACGAGCGCCTTCGGAGTGCCGTGGCTCAACGCCCTCATTTCCTTCCTGTGGATCGTGGCGATTACCAACGCCTTCAACTTCGTCGACAACATGGATGGACTGGCGGGCGGACTCGTCGTAATCTCCAGCCTCATCCTTTGGGCGGTCGCCTCGCAGCAGGGGCAGTTTTTCATGGGGATCACGTTGTTGACCTTGGGGGGGGCGACGATGGGTTTCTTGCCGTACAACTTCCCTCGCGCCCGCATTTACCTGGGGGACGCGGGTTCGCTCTTCCTGGGCTACACGCTCGCCGTGCTCGCGCTTTTCGAATCGTACGTCACCCGGGATTCCCCCACGCTCCTCCCCGTGCTCCTCCCCCTCGTGGCGCTCACGGTTCCGGTATTCGACATGATTTCGGTGATCGTCATCCGGCTAAAAGAGGGCCGCCCCATCTACGTGGGGGACAAGTCCCATCTCTCCCACCGCCTCGTGGCCATGGGGATGTCCCGCACGATGGCCGTCGTCACGCTCTACCTGATCGCCGCGGGCCTGGGCCTCGGAGCGCTCCTCCTGACCAAGGCCGATCTCCTGGGATCGGTTTTCGTCCTGGCCCAGTGGGGGATTTCCCTCGTCCTCGTTTCCGTGATCCTCTATTACGCCCGCAAGGTGAAAGAGCCGTGAACGAAACGAACCCGGCCAAGGATCTGCTCGATCAGGTCCGCTCCTCCTCCTTGCTCGCGCAAGCCATCGAATGGCTCCGGGAGCCGCCCGGCCTCTACATCGGCATCGGCGGGGCGGGCTTTTTCATCTTCCTCGTGATCCGTTCGCTCCTTTCCGGGAGCGCCTCCGGCCAGCGCCGGGCCGCCGAAAAGCAGAGAACCAAACTCCTCCTGGCCGAACTCAAGGCCCACAAGGAAGAGGGCAACTGGCGGGGCGTGGGGGATATCCACGAGCGCCTGGGCGACAAGGCGGCCGCCCTCAAGGCCTACCGCAAGGGGCGCCTCGGCCGGGAAGAGGGGATGCTCCTCCTTCAAATGGGGGATCGATCCGCCGCCAAGAAGGCCTTCGAGCAGGGAAACGTCTGGGACATGCTCGCCAAGACCTGCAACGAGGACGGCGAACTCTCCCGCGCCGCCGAAGCTTATGAGAAAGCCGGGAAGTGGCTCGATGCCGCCGAGGCGTGGGAACACGCCAAGGACCCGCGCAAGGCCGCCGCCCTCTACAAGAAGGCCGGGATGAGTTCCAAGGCCGCCGAACTCTTCGCCCAGCAGGGCGGGCGGCAGGCGGCCGAGGTGCTCGACAAGGAAGTCCGGATGGGGGCCCTGCGGGAGAAGGGCGCCGCCATGCCGGACGCCTTGATCGCGAAGCTAAAGCGCGCCATCGAGCTTTGGACGAAGGAAGGGGAATTCGAAAAAGCCTTCCGTCTCGCCGTCGATTGCGAGCAGTGGAAGCTCGCCGTTCCCCTCGCGATGGAACATCTTCCCCCCACTCCCGAGACGGCGGACGTGTGTGTATCGGCCGGAGCGCTCGTCGAAGCGGCGGGCCTTTACGAGAAGATCGGTGACAAGCGGCAGGCCGCGCTCCTGCGCGCCCAGCACCACCACCGCCGGGGCGAGCGCATCGACGCGGCTCGCTACTTCGAGCAGGCCGAAGAGTGGGTCCAGGCCGGGGACCTTTATTACAACCTGGGCGACATCGCCAAGGCGGCCGCTTGCTACGAAAAAGGAGAAGACCTCCGTCCGGCGGCCGAGATGTACGCGGCGGCGGGGGAATTCCAGAAGGCGGCGGCCATCTACTCCAAATTGGGAGAGCACAAGCTCGCCGCCGAAGCGTTTTCCAAGTCGGGGGATGCGGGCCAGCAGGTCGAGATGCTCCGGGCTTCGGGCGAGCATCTGGCCGCCGGAAAGCTCCTCCTCGAACGGCGCATGCACGAGAAAGCCATCGAATGCTTCCAGCAGGTCCGCCCCGATTCGCCCGATTACGCCGAATCGCGGATGCTGCTCGGGGAGATTTTCCTGGAGAAGAACGACCGGGCGGCGGCGCGGGCCAGCTTCCAGAAGGCCTGCGAAGGGCAGCAAGTGGGGCCCGATTCGGTCCGCGCGTTCTACGGTCTCGCCCGCGTGGAAGAGGCCGAAGGAAACCACAAGGAAGCCCGCCGCCTCTACGAGCAGATCAACGCCGAGCAGTACGGCTTCAAGGACGTGGCCATCCGCTTGAAAGGCATCCAGGACGGCCGGCCCCTTTCGGGCACGATGGCGGGCAAGAAGGCCACCCCGCCAACAGGGGCGCCTCCCTCCGCCGGACAATCCGACCAGTACGGGCGGACTATTTCGAGCGAAGCGATCCTCGGCGCGTCGAGCGCGGGGCCCGAGATCACGAAGGCGCCGATCAACACTCCCTCCGGCCGCTACACCCTGGACGGGGAACTGGGGCGCGGCGGCATGGGCGTCGTCTACAAGGCCCTGGACAACACTTTGAAGCGCCCCGTCGCCTACAAAGCCCTTCCCGACGATCTGCGCGAGCACCCCAAGGCCGCCGAGAACCTGCTCGTCGAAGCCCGGTCGGCCGCCCAGCTCTCCCACCCGAACATCGTCCAGGTCTACGACGCCGGGAAGGACGAGCGGGGCTACTTCGTCGTCATGGAATTCATCGAAGGGAAGACCCTCGACAAGGTCTTGAAGGAGAGCCGCCTTTCCGTTCCCGGCGTCTTGAACGTCGCCCGGCAGATCCTGGCGGCCCTCTCCCACGCCCATTCCCGGCGGGTCGTCCACCGGGATTTGAAGCCCGCGAACCTTTTCTGGACGAAGGACAAGCTCGTCAAACTGATGGATTTCGGCCTGGCCCGCGTCTACAACGAATCGGTCGGCAACATCAAAACCCGCGTCGCCGGGACGCCCTACTACATGGCCCCCGAACAGATCCGGGGCGAGGCGGTGGGGCCCAGGACCGACATCTATTCCTTCGGCTGCGTCCTCTACGAACTCCTCTGCAACCGGCCCCCCTTCACGTGGGGGGAACTCGCCTACCACCACATCCACACGCCGGCGGAAGACCCGCGCAAGCACCGGGAGGACATCCCCGAGGCCCTCGCGCGCGTGTGCCTCAAATGCCTCGAAAAGAAACCCGAAGACCGCTACGGATCGGCCGAAGAAGTCGTCAAGGCCCTGGTGGGGATCAAGTAACCAGATTATCGAAGCTGTTCGATGAACGCCGACGCCAGGGCGAGGAACGTAAAGAACCCGCACACGTCGGTGAAGGTGGTCACGATCACGCCCGATCCCATGGCCGGGTCCTGGCGGAAGCGGCGCAGGACGAGCGGCACCGCCGCCCCCGCGAGGCCTGCCATGGCCATGTTGATCGCCATGGCGAGGAACAAGATGAGGCCGAAGATGGGCTTTCCGGCCCAGAAGTAACCGGCGAGGGCCGTTAGGAGGCCCGTTACGCCGCCGATCCCGATTCCGATGGTGACTTGCTTGACGACGGCCTTGGCCACGGAGGTGAGTTCCAGTTCCCCGATGGCGATGGCCCGGGTGACGACGGTTAAAGTCTGGGTCCCCACGTTCCCGCCCATGCCGGCCACGACGGGCATGAAGACGGCCAGGGCCACCGCCTCCCGGATCGCGTCCTGGAAGACGCCCACCACGCTCGCGGCGAGGAAGGCGGTGGCGAGATTGAGGATCATCCAGGGAAGGCGCTTCCGGAGTGAAAGGGAGAGGGGTGAGAACACCCGGTCCTCTTCGCCCAGGCCCACCATCCGGTACATGTCCTCGGTGGCTTCTTCCTGGATCACGTCGATCACGTCGTCCACCGTGATGGCGCCGAGGATTTTCCCTTCGCCGTCCACGACGGGGATGGCGAGCAGGTTGTACTTGGCCACGAGTTCGGCCGCTTCTTCCTGGTCCGCGTCCTCGTGGACGGATACGGGGTCCGGGATCATGGCGTCCCGGATGAGGGTTCCCGGCGGCGAGAGAAGGAGGCGCCGCATGGGGACGACGCCCGTGAGCATCCCGTCGGCGTTCGTCGCGTAGACGTAGAAGACGTCCTCCACCTGATCGCCCAAGGTTCGCAGGCGCTCTAACGCCGCTTCGCAAGTGATGTCGTCCAGCACCGTGGCGATGCGGGTCGTCATGAACGACCCGGCGCTCTCTTCGGGAGAGCCCAGGACCCGCTCGACTTCATGCCGCTTCTTCGTATCCAGAAGCGTCAGCACCGAGGGGCGGCGGTCTTCCGGCAGGCCCTCGATGAAATAGGCGCCATCGTCGGGCTCCACGCGCGCCACGATGGCGGCGAGCTTCGCGTCGTCGATCAGGGCGAGGACTTCCGGAAGAATCTCCTCGGGGAGTTCGCGCAGGGTCTTTCCGGCGCGGGCCGTGTTGTAGAGGAGGTCGATGAGCGTCCGCTGCTCGCCGGGAGAGAGATTCGGGAAAAGCTCGGCAATATCGGCCGAGTGGACCCGCTCGATGAGTTTTTGCGCCCGCCCGTGGGCGCCCGTGCGGATCATCCGGCGCAGGATGTCGATCTTGACGGGGGCGCGCCCTTCGCGCCGGAGCGAGAGCGAGCGTTCGCCCGTGGGCAGGGTCCGGCTTCCGCGTGTGGTTTCGTCGTTCATGGGCAAAGAAGGCGCTTTTCGCCGCCCGCTTTTCGTACCCGACGAAAGGGGGAAGTGGTAGAGGCTACTGCTTGATTTGCTTCTTGAATTCTTTGACGGCCGGGGGAAGTTCTTCGAGCTTCCACCCCCCGTTCTCCCAGGTGCCGACCTTGTGCTTTCCGGAACGGACCTCGATGGTCACTATTTCGTCGGGGAGCTGGGCCTCGGGGACGGCCTTGAGGGTCGAAGTGGTCACGTTCGTGGCGATGTTCCTTAAATCCTCGAGGGTGGGCACCTTCTCGGCGGGGATTTCGAGCACCACGGAGAGTTTTCCTTGGCCCCCCACGTCCACGATGACCTTGCCCGGCAGGGCGGGGGCGTCCTTCTCCGTCAAATAGCGGTGGAGCCGCTCGGCCCGCACGTCCGCCTCCCGGGCGCTGCCCGTCAGCAGCATCCCGGAAGGAAGCCCCTGCTCTTTG
>JBFLVN010000252.1:0-5307 GCA_040758475.1 Bdellovibrionota bacterium | reverse complement strand
GGCGGCTTTCCGTCAAGGTGGCCAAGTTGGCCATCTTTTTTTGCGTCTTCTTTTTCCGGCTTGGGAAGTTCCCAGTACCAGAAAGAAATCTCCCGCACGCTTTTCACGCCGAGGGCTTTCTTGGCCCGGAGCAGGGTCTTCTTGCGAATCCCTTCCAACGCGGCGGTCTTCAGGATTTCCACCGCTTCCTGGCGCCGCTCTTCAAGCGCCGTCTGGAGAAACTCCCGGGCCTCCTTCAAGGCCGAGGGGCGTTCGGCGGCCTCTTTGACGGGGAAAAGGAACTCGTCCGCCGTGATTTCCTTGAAGTCCCCCCATTCGAGGCGGCCCTCCTTGATCTCGAACTGGATGGAATCCCCCTCCGCTTCGTGGGTGCAGCGCTCGTGGGCCACCACCCGCTTGCCGGTTTCCTCCGGGTCTTTCCCGCACAGGACGACGGAATCGGCCCAGTAGGAAAGGTCTTCCGGGTTTCCCCGCGCGGGGCGCCCCGAGGGCGTCCTTGGAACACGGCGCACGGCCAGGATCGTGCAGTGATAATTGCGCGCCAGCGCGGCCAGGTCCCTGGATAAATTCCCCGCCTTTTTCCCGACGTACAGGTCGATGGGGTCGATGACCAGGAGATCGGGCTTGTGGCGCTCGAGCATCCGGGCCACGGTGTCCAGATCGATGGTTTCCCGTCCGTCCTCGTCTTCGTAAATGACGCCGGGGCCTTCGACCCAAAACACGCGGGTCAGGTCGGCGCCGGCTGCTTCGAGCCGGGGACGCAGTACGCTCGCCCAGTCGTCCCGGAGGTCCAAATAGAGGACTTTCCCGGGTTTTCCCTGAGAGTGCCCCTCGGGCCCTCGGTAGAGGTCACCCCGGCTCACGTCGGCCGCAAGGTCCGTGGCGATCCAGGTCTTGCCTGCGCCCGGGTCTCCTTCGAGGACCACGAAACAGTCCCGGGGCACGTAGGGCCACCAGAGGTGCGCGGGTTTGGTGGAAAAAAGGTCGGAAAAAGGGGTGAGGAGGCCGCTTGGCAGCCGGTCGGAAGAATCCATGGATTTTCTCCTAAAAAGGGTTGAGGTGGGGAAAGACTGGCTAGACCGAGGGGGTGAACGGGGGGAAACGTGAACTGAAGCAATTATACAACGAATCGGGGTAATTGAAAAATTAAAAGTCGTTCAGGAGGAGAAAGTCCGCCGGTCGATATGCCCTCTGGCAAATACGGCAAAATCCCATTAGAATTTCCAGCCAAAGGGATTCCACACGTGCGGAGTTTCAAGATCGTCGTCGAAGAACACCCCGAAGGGTTCGTCGCCTACCCCGTGGGCCTCAAGGGCGTCGTCGTGGGCCAGGGCGATACCCGCGAAGAAGCCCTGAATGACGTCCGCTCGGCCATCCGGTTCCACATCGAGACGTTCGGCAAAGAAGCTTTCGACGACGAATCCCCCGTCCTCGCCGTCACCCTCGCCGACGCGCAAATCGCCACTGGATGAGCAAGTTTCCGGTCGATGCGCCCAAGGCGCGTGTCGTAAAGGCACTGGAGCGCCTGGGGTTCCGCTTGATCCGCGAGCGTGAACACATCGCCATGCTCCGGGAAAATCCCGATGGGACCAAGACCCCGCTCACGCTTCCCAATCATCCAAAAATCAAGGCGCCGACGCTTCGGACCATCTGCACTCAATCCCAAATTTCACGGGAAGCATTTTTGAAGGCGTATGAAAAGAGTTAGAAACTAAAGAACTTGTCTGCCTTACCGGCGAGATTTGAGTTCTGCGATAAGCTTCTCTACTGGCTCCCCTTTGCCAGCCAGATACTCGGCATATCCCTTTTCGATGGAGGCGTCCCGCGCGGCCCGCTCTTCGGGGTCGAGATCGTCCCCTTCGTCGACGATCAATTGAAGGGGCGTCCCTTCCGGCAAATCCAGGGGTTCGTCCAGGACGACGCGGCCGTTTTCGACGTGGGCTTTGAGCGTTTTCACGGAATGAAGATTAGCGCAAATGGCCGGAAACCGCTACCAAGCCGGGGACCATTGATAGGGAGACACCTGATAGAGCGCATGGCGAGAAGCAGCGCGCGGAGATAGTAAAAAGGCGGGAGGGCCTCCGCCATGGCCCGTTACCTTTTTATTTTGAACGATCCACCTTACGGAACGGAGAGAAGCTACAACGCCCTGCGGCTGGCGGGTTCGCTTTCCCGGCGCGAGGGGGAGGAAGTGAAAGTCTTCCTGATCGGGGACGCCGCCTCCTGCGCCAAGAAGGGCCAGAAAGTCCCGCAGGGGTACTACAACCTGGAACAGATGCTCGGCATCGTCGCCCGGCACAAGGGAGAGATCGGCGTCTGCGGAACGTGCCTGGACGCCCGGGGAATCGCGGAAACCGATCTTGCCACCGGGACCCGCCGCAGCACGCTCGACGAACTCACCCAATGGACCCAGTGGGCGGAGCGAGTGCTGGTCTTTTGAAGCTCGCCCCTAAGCGCTTTTTTTCGCCAATGTCTGCCATTGGCGGACACCGGCCAGGAGAGTCCGCCAGAGGCCCAGTTGGCGGAGCATCCCGAGCGTATCGGTCACGGACCAATCCTCCACGATGAGGCCGTTCTCGAAGCGGCTGATGGTGATTCCATTGAACCGGACGCGGCGGCCGAAGTTCTTGCCCGTGACGACGAAGCGGGAGGTAACCCGGTCGCCCTCGACGATTTGTTCTTCCACCGTCACCTTCAAATCGGAGAGGACGCTCGTATACATCGCCACCGATTGCTCGGCTCCCCGGAGGCCGTGGAACTTGAGATCATTTACGTGGTCCACGAACTTGGGGCTGTAGTAGCGCGAAGCAGGGTCCAGGCCCGCGCCCGAGCAGACCCGTTCCAAAGCCCCCTTGGCATCCTCCGCGATGGGGGATGAATCTGCTTTCGAAATCTTTGCCGCCGTCGTCATAGGGATAACCGCTCCTTCCACACCCGCTCCGAGGCGCGGGTGTCGTGGTCGCTTGGGTGGAAATCCGGACGGTAGTAATCGAGGTAATCCCCCAGCATGGAGGTAAAGAAGCCCTTGCGCCCAAGCAAGGTGCGGGCGTAGTGCCGCCAGGATTTCCAGTTGTAAAGCTGCCCGTCGGCCCGCATGAGCCGCACGCTGAGGATTCCGATGGCCGAGAAGAGAAACGCCGTGGCCCAGACCATGGCCCCCGCCCGGAGCCGGTAGCTGTCATCGACCGATTTCAAAACGTCGAAGACCACGGCCTTGTGCTCGCTCTCTTCGATGGCGTGCCAGTAGAGCATCTTGCGGACGCGCTCGTCCCGGATGTCGGCGAAGAACCGGTCATCTTTCATAAAGTGCTTGGCCATGATGGCGGTAAAGTGCTCCGCCGCCGCCGTGAGGGCTAATTGCTCCGCCGGGCTCGTGCGCGCTTTGAACCGGGCCAGGGCCCGTTTGTTCGTGCGTTCAATGGATTCCAGATCGACGCCAAAATGCTCCGTCATGTAGCGGTTGTAGGCGCCGTGTTCCTTGCGGTGCATGGCCTCCTGGCCGATGAAGGCGGAGAGGATTTTCTGCTGCGCGGGATCCGTGATCCGGTCGCGCACGTTGAGAACGGAGTCGATGAAGAACTGCTCTCCGTCCGGGAAAAGCGCCGACATGAGGCTCCAGAAAAACGTCATGCCCGGCTGGCCGTCGTACCAATATTTTTCAAGGCCGCTGAAATCGAAATCCATCCGGCGGACGGGAAAGGGAGCGGGCTTAGTTTCGTGGGCTGTTGCGTTCATCGCCATTCTCCTCACGCCGCCGAAACCGCGGCGGACCCTTGGCCTGAAAAACGGGCGAGCCGCTCTTTCAAGGTTTCGAGGGATTGGATGCCGCTAAATTCGCCGGCGCCGATCACCACGGACAAAAGCTTCTCGTCCTCGTGCAGCAGCACGGCGGGCCATTCCATGGCCCTCTCGCCGTATTTCTTCCGGTATTCGTCCCGGTGGAGGAACTCCGAGGGAAGGCCCAAGGTTTTCACGAAGGCGAGCCAGTCCTTGTTCAGGGACGTACCGTCGTAAATGAGCCCGCAGAGCTGGCAGGGATAGGTTTCGGGCGAGAGGCGCTTGTGGAGGTAGTGGACGACGCCGTTCCAAAGGCCGCTATCGCCGTTGTAGACGAAAACCAGTTTTTTCACGGGAAAGGCCCTCTTTTATTAATGAACGACCGTTGACTGAACGATCGTTAGTTAATAAACTACACGGCATTGAATGGGCTGTCAACGGTTTTTTTTAGAGGAACTCCAAAATGCGTTATTCCCCCGAGCACAAGGCCGAAACCCGGAAAAAGCTACTCGAAGCAGGCGCCGCCATCGCCAAAAAAAACGGCTTCGCCACCACCGGGGTGGACGGCTTCATGGAGAAAATCGGCCTGAGCGGTGCCGCCTTCTACAACCACTTCGGCTCGAAGGCGGATTTCTTCAAAGCCATCCTCGAACACGAACTCGAATGCAGCCGGGCCATCCTCACGACACCGGGAACGCTCACCCCCGAGGAGCGCATCAAGGCCTATCTCGACATGTACTTGAGCCTCGCCCACGTACAGAACCCCGAGCACGGCTGCCCCCTCCCCGCCTTGAGCCAGGAGGTCGCGGGAGCCGATGCCGAAACCAAAGGCCTCTACGAGGAAGAAGTCCTGCGGACCCACGCGGCGATGGAAGAATGCCTGGGAGACAGCAACGCCGCCTGGGCGGCCCTCGCCCAATCCGTCGGCACGGTTTTGATCGCCAGGGCGATGAAAACGAAAAAAAGCCAGGAAGCGCTCCTCTCGGGCTGCCGGGCGTATGTGGCGGAGATGCTGAAGAAGCAGAAGAAATAAAACGAGGCGGTCACCTAGCGGTTCGAAGGGTCTTGCGGACGGTTTCCAAGGGAATGCCCTGTCCCGCCCGAATCTGCTGATCGGCACGGTCGAGGGCCGCGTGGAGCGCCGCCCGTTCTTCTTCACCCAGGTCATCTTCATCATCTGGAACGACCAATTCCAGGGACACTTCATTCCGGCAAATTGGCACTCATCGGAGAAGAGCTTTAAAACCCGCCTGATCGAAATGTTTGTCGTAGGTGAGGGCCTCTTCAAGCCCCTGCTCTCTCATTACCCGAAACGAAGCGCAATCCGTAAGGCTCCAACTCTTGTCGTAGCGTTCCAGATACAGCGAAAGGGCCTCTTGGAACCCTTCGGTTGTCTGGGGGAACACCGTGACATCCGGCATTTCCCGCAAGCGGAGGGCCAACTGGGCCGCCGAGCGGCGAAGTTCCGGGTCGCGGGCCGAAAAGTCATTGAGCAATTCGGCCAGCACCATTTCACTCGTTACGAGATGG
>JBFLVN010000251.1:0-5319 GCA_040758475.1 Bdellovibrionota bacterium | reverse complement strand
AATATTGGGGGAGGGGCCGGGGGAGAGGGCCCGTATCCGCCTCTGTCGCCCTAGTGGAAAATTTTCCCCACGTGATTCCATCTAACCACCCCATGATCCTCGACCCTACCGCCCGGCGCACGCTTCCCGACTTGCTCGCAGCCCGCATGGCCGGCCGGCCCTCGAAAACATTTCTCACCTTCGTAGACCGGGAGATGAAAACCCGGGCGAAGTACACCTACGCCGAAGTGGACGCCCACGCCTCGCGGGTAGCCGCCTATCTCCAGAAAACCGGGATCAAAAAAGGCGAGACGGTCGTCCTCCACATGCCCAATGTTCCCGAGTTCCTCTTCGCGTGGCTCGGCATCGCCAAGGCCGGGGCCGTCATGGTGGCGACGAACTTGAAAAGCGCCCCGGACGAGATGGAGTATTTCCTCACTCACTCCGAAGCCAAATGCCTGATCTCGCACACGGAACACCTGGAAGCGGTGGAGCCGATCCTCGGAAAATGCCCGGCGATCCGGGAAGTGATCCTCGCGGGAGAAAACGCCGGGAAGCGGACGCCCTTCTCCAAGCTGCTCGAAAGCGATCCGGCGGATTTCAAAGCCCCCGCGATCGATCCCCTCGACACCTGCGCCATCCTCTATACGTCGGGAACGACGAGCCGCCCCAAAGGGGTGATGATCACCCACGGGAATTACGTGTGGGCCTCCGAGGTCATGTGCCGGACGACGGCCCTGCGGGAAGAGGACCGCCACATCGTCTGCGCCCCGTTCTTCCACATCAACGCCCAGACTTATTCCACCCTCCCCGCCCTCGCCGCGGGCGCGGACATGATCCTCATGGAACGCTTCTCCAAGCGGCGCTACTGGGACGTGTGCGCCGAGCACAAGCCCACGGTGGCGAGCCTCGTGACGAGCATGATCCGCATGCTCCTCTCCGAGCCGCCCCACCCGAAGGAAAAATCCCACAATCTCCGGCTCGTGGGGTGCGGGGCCAAGACGCCGGATTTCGAAAAACGCTACGGCGTCAAAACCATCGGCTGGTTCGGCATGACCGAGACCCTCACCGTGCCTCTGGCGACGAGTCTTCAGGACGCAGGCAAACCGGGCGCCATCGGGTTCGTAAACCCCGGCTACCGGGCCCGCGTCCTTCGGGAAGATGGAAGTCCCTGCGGCCCCGGCGAAGTGGGCGCCCTCGAAATCTGGGGCGTCCCTGGCGTTTCCCTGATGAAGGGTTACCTCAAGAACGAAGAAGCCACCCGGGAGACCATCTCCCCCGACGGCTGGCTCAAGACCGGTGACAACGTTTCCGTCGACGAGCGCGGCTACGTCACCTACGTGAACCGGGGCAAGGACATGCTCAAAGTGGGCGGCGAGAACGTGGCGGCGAGCGAGATCGAGCGGGTCGTCCAATCCCACCCGGCCGTCTACGAAGCGGCGGCCATCGCCATCCCCGATGCGATGCTGGGGGAAGTGCCCAAGGTCTTCGCCCTCTGCCGGGAAGGGAAGACGGCGACGCCGGAAGAAATCATCGCCTGGTGCAAGGAGCGGCTCGCGAGCTTCAAGGTTCCCCGGGCCGTCGAGTTCCGGCAGGAACTCCCCCGCTCGACCCTCGACAAGGTGGCCAAGAAAGTCCTTCTCGCGGAAGAGGCGGAGAAACGGAAAAGAGTTTGAAACCACAGATACACACAGATACACACGGATAAAAAAGATCGAAAAACATTCTCCTTTTCCATCTGTGTTCATCTGTGTGCATCCGTGGTTACCTTTCTCCCTCTGGCAAGAATCCCATAGCCATGCCGGTCCGCTTCCACATCGTCCTGGTAAATCCCCTCATCCCCCAGAACACGGGGAACGTAGGACGGCTCGCGGCGGCGACGGACTCGGTCCTCCACCTCGTCCATCCCCTCGGGTTCCAGATCACCGAGGCGCGGGTCAAGCGCGCGGGCCTCGATTACTGGCCCTGGATCAAGCTGGTCGAACACAAGGGAATTGAAGAATTTCTCGAATTTGCCCGGAGCGAACATCCGGCTAGTTCGCTCTATTTGTTCTCGAAAAAAGCGAGCCGTCTTTACACGGAAGCCCGGTTCAAGGAAGGGGATTTTCTCGTCTTCGGACGGGAGACGACGGGCCTCCCGGCGGATTTCGTATCCCGCTTTCCGGATACCTCGCTCAAAATTCCGATCTTCAATCCGAACGTACGGAGTTTAAATCTCTCGAACGCCGTGTCCGTGGCTCTCTACGAAGCCATCCGGCAGACGGGGGAGTAACCCCTTCCAGAAATCAAACCCGGCGCTTTTCTTACGCGGGATCGATCATGGAACGTCAAAATCAGATTGGATAATGCACTTGAGAGCGGCGAATTGAGCCTTCCACCCATCACTACCAGACTCATAACCTTTGTCTAGGCTGCAAAAATAGAGTTGTGCCGTGGCGTCCTTCGCCCTGATTTCAGTCATGCGGGCCAGCACGCATCCTGCGACCATTTCGTCCCAAGGCTTCAAGGACTTGATCTTGAAAAGGCCTATCACGCGGTCGACAGCCGCCCTCGAAGGCTCTATCAATTCAACGGAAGCCATTACTTGATCAAGACGGCGTGGAAGCGACTTCAGCGCCTCTGTCTTGGCGTCCTTCAACTGCTGGCGCAACTTGTCAAAGGGCGCCTTATCGAAATTCTCCGGGTCTTTCTTATACTCTGCCACGACAAAACGCATCAGTTTGTCGTCAAAACCCAGGTCTTCGTCAATGATCCGCTGAAGGGTTCGTAACGCCTCACTAGCGCAACACCAGGGGACATGGAGAACAAGACCGCGGCTCTTATGCCGGCCATAAAGGGATTCCGCGTCGGGACCGGGCACGGGCCGCAAAATATCGACGAGAAAATTCGTCTCTACGAATACGTGCTTGTCAGCCACGGACCGCTCAAAGAACCGGCGCTGGATACACGGCGCGAACGTCGGCGCCAGCCAATACGGGAACGATGTCAGAGAGCAGACCGGGAGCCGTTTCATCCGAAAGAGCGTCCGGCCAATAGGCCGCCAAGGAGTTGAGCCACTGGGCAACTCGCTGTTCCAATACAGGGAAACTGGATGGATCGACTCTGGCTAAAAGATCTCTGGTCTTAAATTTTCGCACCTCGACGATGGACTCAGGGCCGGGCCGATCAAACGTTTCCTCAAAAAGAACCGCTTGTTGCTCGTCGATCAGAAGACCGTGAGAACACCCTCGTCCATAAAGCAATTCTTTGAAACGGCTTTTCTTCACACTGTCAATCCCTGGGAGAGTTTCCACGATCAAAAGAGCGCGTGTATCGGGGGGATGTGTTACGAAGAAACGCATATTGGTTTTTAGAATAGCATTAATTAATGCCAATGCCTATCAAGCGTTCTCCCCGCCATTTTTCTACTTTTCCCCCGCGGGCGCGGGTTCCTTCGTGTAGGCCTGGATTTTCGCCAGGTACGGCGGAAATGGAAGGCGGGGGAGGAGCAGCCCGAAGCGCTTCTCCGCGATGGGCACGAGGTAGCCGTGGTATTCCCGCCAACGCTTGTAGGACTGGCCGAGCGTGGCTCCGAGGCCGATGAGCCCGAAACGGACGGCGGGATTGGAGCGGTTCTCTTCCGTCATCAGGCGTTCGCCCTCTTCGAAAGCGAGCCGGTGGGAGTTGAAGAAGGATTCCCGGTAGCGGAGCAATTCGCCGAAAACCCGGTGGAGTTCCTTGTCCTCGGCCGACTGGGGTTGCGGAAGTTTTGAGAGGTCCAGTTCGAGTTTCCGGCCGTACCACGAGGAGCCCGGACCCGGATCGCTCGAATACTGGCGGGCGTTCTGGGCGTAGGCCCGGACGAGCGGTTCCACCGCCTCCAGGAACCGGGCCGATTCCCGGATGGCCTTCTGCGCCGCCGGGGGTTTGGACGGAGCGTCGGCGGAAAGCGCCGGGCCAGCCGGCACAGCGGCGAGCACCGCGCACAGAAGAGCGACGGGAAATCTACTGGTAATCATCTTGAAAGCGGGTGCTCAGAGATAAGAGAAAAAGCATTCTTTCGTCAGGACGCGAGGTTCCGTCTCCCCGTCCACCAGCAGGGCGGGACGCTTCTGGTAGACGCACAGGCGCCCCTGGAGTTCCGAACCGTCCGGCGGAAATTTCACTTGCAATTTCAGGCTGAAAACCAATTTATCGGCCGAACGTTCGGAAACCGGCACTTTCTTCGCGGCCGCCTTGAGCTCGTCGGAACTCTCTTTCGTAAACGGAACCCATTTGACGGACGGCGCTTTGGGAGCCTCGCCGGGCGGCGGCGGTTTCGGGGCCGCCACGGCGGGAGGCGGTTGCTTGAGCGCACCCGAAGGCCGGGCAGGCATTTCGCTCGGATCGACGGGCGTCATGACGATCCCGCCCGCGTCTTCGAGGGCCCGCCGGATGTCGTCGTCTCCCGTGATGTCTACGAAACTCTCGCCGGAAACCCGGGGCGCTTCCGGCTTAGCGGGCACGGATACGGGCGGCAGCGGGGTGGATTCGCCGGCGGGAACCGGTTCCTCGGCGGCAGCCGCGGAAGCCTCCGCGCTCCCGGCTTTCTCTTCTTCTTCCGCCTCCAACGGCACGGACACTTCTTCGGAAGCGGCAGCCTCCGGCTGGCTCTCCGCGGCAAGAGAAGGCGGCTTTGATTCCTCGGCGGCGGGAGCCGGAGGGGCCCCCGCCGATTCCTTCATGTAGTCCTCGGCATCCGTGATGGGCTCTTCCGCTGGAGCGGAGGGCGGCGCCTCGTCGGAGAGGCCTTCCAGGTACTGGGCATCGTCGTGGGCGTACTGCACCGCCATCGTGGGTTCGGTGGGCGGCGGTTCCTGCACGGGTGGCGGCGGAGGTTCGGGGGCGGGTTCGCTCGCCACTTCGCGGGCGATGCGTTCGGCTTCCGCCATCATCCCTTCGGGTTCGGGAGTCTCCGCGGCCGCGCCCGAATCAAGGTACTCGTCGGCCGCGTCGATGACTTCTTCCTCGGCCGGTGGGGCCTCCAGTGCCGCGGGAGCTTCCGCCGCCGGGACCTGGGGCTCTCCGGCTTCGGAAGAATCCCCTAGGTATTCCGTGGGGGGCGAAGAGGCCAGCGGGACCGGCGCGGTGTTGAGAGGAGGCGGCGGTGGGGCGGCCTCATCCAGCGCCGAAAAAGCGTCTTCCCCGGCCGCTTGCGGTTCTTCGACCGCGGCGGCTGGAGGACCCTCGCCGGCAGGGGAAGGCTCACCCAGGGCGGCGAAGGGATCGTCTTCCGGGACTTCGGCGGGGGAAGGCGCTTCACCGGAAAGGGCCCCCGCCGCGGGGGCGGCCTGGAAACCGGCGGCGTCCCCGGCGGCATCG
>JBFLVN010000250.1:0-5332 GCA_040758475.1 Bdellovibrionota bacterium | reverse complement strand
CGGCGCTTTCTTCCAATCAATGGAAAGCCGGTTCTTCCGGGCTTCATCCAAAGTGATAATCCGCTCCGCCGCCCGGCGCCCCTCGTGGAGTTTTTTCGTTTTTTCATACTCGGAGCGGACTTGGGCGACGAAATTCTCCCGCTGAGTGCCGCTCAGAAGGCTTCCCACCACTCCCACGCTCCGCGAAGCGTCGAGCACGTGAACGACGGTGCCGTGATATGCGGGCGCGATCTTCACCGCCGTGTGGACCTTCGATGTCGTAGCTCCGCCGATGAGGAGCGGCAGTTCGATCCGCTGCCGCTCCATCTCCCGTGCCACGTGCACCATTTCTTCGAGAGAAGGGGTGATGAGGCCCGAGAGCCCCACTGCGTCAACCTTCTCCTCGGCCGCCGTGTGGAGAATCTTTTCGCAGGGGACCATGACTCCCAGGTCGATCACTTCATACCCGTTGCACTGGAGGACGACCCCCACGATGTTCTTCCCGATGTCGTGCACGTCCCCCTTCACGGTGGCCAGTAGGATTTTCCCCTGGGATTTTCCGGCCGTACCGGTCCGACGCTTTTCTTCCTCGAGAAATGGGACGAGGTAGGCGACCGCCTTCTTCATCACGCGGGCGCTTTTGACGACCTGTGGGAGGAACATCTTCCCCGAACCGAAGAGGTCCCCCACCCGGTTCATCCCGTCCATGAGCGGGCCCTCGATTACGTCGAGGGGACGCTTCGATTCCTTTCGCACTTCTTCCGTATCGCCTTCGATGAAATCGGCGATGCCATGGACGAGGGCATGCTGGAGGCGTTCCGGGGCGGAGAGCTTTCGCCACGCCAGATCGTCTTTCTTTTCTTTTTCCTGCCCTTTGAACGCAGAAGCCGCTTCGATGAGCCGCTCCGTCGCGTCAGGGCGGCGATTGAAGAGAACATCCTCGATCCGCTCGCGCAGATCCGCCGGAACGTCCTCGTACACAGGAAGCTGGCCCGCGTTCACGATCGCCATGGAAAGGCCCGCCTGGATGGCGTGGTAGAGGAAGACCGAGTGCATGGCTTCCCGCACGGGATTGTTCCCGCGGAACGAAAACGAGAGATTGCTCACCCCGCCGCTCGTCAGAGCGTGCGGGAGCGAGCGGCGGATTTCCCGGACCGCCTCGATGTAATCGGCCCCGTAGCGGTTGTGCTCCTCAATTCCCGTCGCCACGGCGAAAATGTTGGGATCGAAGATGATGTCTTCAGGCAGAAATCCCGCTTCCTCGGTCAAAAGCCGGTACGCCCGGCGGCAAACGGCAACCTTCCGTTCTTTCGTGTCGGCCTGGCCTTGTTCATCAAAAGCCATCACCACTACAGCGGCGCCGTAGCGGCGAACGAGCCTTGCCTGCCGGAGGAACTCCGCTTCGCCTTCCTTCAGGCTGATCGAGTTCACGATCCCCTTGCCCTGAAGGCACTTGAGGCCCGCTTCGATCACGCTCCACTTGGAGGAATCGACCATCACCGGAACGCGGCTGATGTCGGGCTCGGAGGCGACAAGCCGAAGGAACCGGACCATGGCTTTCTCCGAATCGAGAAGCCCCTCGTCCATGTTCACGTCGATTACCTGGGCGCCGCCCTCGACCTGCTCGCGCCCGACCGCGAGCGCTCCTTCGTAATCATCGGCGCGGATGAGCTTGGCGAATTTGGCCGAGCCCGTGACGTTCGTGCGCTCTCCCACATTCACAAAGGGGGCACCCGGCCAGATGGAACGGGGTTCGAGACCCGAGAGCCGGCATTGCCTTGGCAAATCGGGCGCCTTCCGGGGAGTGATTCCCGAAATGGCTTTGGCGATGGCCCGGATGTGATCCGGCGTCGTCCCGCAGCAGCCCCCCACGATGTTGAGAAAACCTTCGCGGGCCCATTCGGCAATTTCTTCCGCCATGTACGCGGGCGTATCGTCGTAACCGCCGAACTGGTTGGGAAGGCCCGCGTTCGGGTGGCAGCTCACGCGTGCCGAAGCGACGCGGGAGAGGTCGTCCACGTACTGGCGGAGCTGCTTGACTCCCAGGGCGCAATTAAGGCCCACCGAAAGGGGCCTGGCGTGGGCGACCGAGTTCCAAAAAGCTTCGACCGTCTGGCCCGAGAGGGTCCGTCCGCTCGCATCCGTGATCGTCCCCGAGATCATCACGGGAACGCGGTACCCCACCCGGTCGAAATAGGATTCCACAGCGAAGATGGCGGCCTTGCAATTGAGCGTGTCGAAGACCGTCTCGATCAAAACGAGATCGGCCCCGCCATCGAGAAGGCCCCGGAGATTTTCCGTGTAGGCCGTGACGAGTTCATCGAAATCGACGTTGCGAAAACCCGGATCGCTCACCTTGGGGGAAAGGGAGGCCGTCTTGTTCGTAGGCCCCAGAACGCCCGCCACGAATCGGGGACGGGCGGAATCCTTCTTCTCGAACTCGTCGGCCGCCTGCCGGGCGAGGCGCGCGGCCGCTACGTTCAGGTCGTAGACGATCCCTTCGAGGCCGTAGTCGGATTGGGAGATGGCCTGGGCGTTGAAGCTGTTCGTTTCAACAATGTCCGCCCCAGCTTCGAAGTAAGCGCGGTGGATGTCGGCCACCACGTCGGGCCGGGTCAGGCACAAAAGGTCCGTGTTCCCCCGAAGTTCCTTCGGGTGATCCCGGAAGCGCTCGCTCCGGTAGTCCTTTTCCTCCAGCTTCCGTGCCTGGACCATGGTTCCCATGGCCCCATCGAGGAGGAGGATGCGTTGCGCGAGAAGCCCTTCGAGCAGGGAAAGGCGCTTTGCGCGAGCGGTATTTGAATCTTTGGCCATACAAATCGTCACCCCAACAGGGCATGGGCCCAGGCGCCCGCCCAAAGGGGGCAAAAGTCTAATCGATGGGTGCTGGCGAGCGAAACCCTAGCGAAAAGCCCGGAAGAGGAGTTCTTTTACAACGGGGGCTACTTGCCGGATATCCCGCGCCCGGCCTTCGGCGTGGTACGAGAGCAAAAGGGCATCAAGCCCGCCGATAAAGAGGCGGATGATGGTCCGGTCCGGAGGACGAGAAAAAGCCCCCTGCCGGTGGGCCAGGGCCACCTGCGCTTCGATCACGTCGCAGACGCGCTCGAGCATTTGGCGGCGGCGCTCGCGGGGGACTTCCCCTGCTGCCATGACCTGGTAGCCGATCATGGGAGCATCCTGGCTGGAGGCGATTTCCAGGGCTGAATCGAGAAAAATCTCCAGGCGACGAACGGGGTCTTGAATCCCTTGGACGCGGCGAGTCGTTTCCGCGACAAGCAGTTTGGCACCGTATTCAACCACGGCGATCAAGGCATCTTCTTTGGAAGAGAAATGCTCGTAGAAAGACCGCCGCGACATGCCCGCTTCGGCGATCACGTCGGCGACGGCGGCGTTGGCGTACCCCATGCGCTGAAACGTGCGCGCCGCCGCCAAGATGAGGCGCGCGCGCTGCTGCTCCACTTGCTCGGTCGTGGCCTGGGGACGTCCGGCGGGCATGGCAGAAGTGTACCGATGGAGCTGCTTTGAATCCACGCGATCCCTCCTCTTGGATAAACAAAGAGGGGGTGGCAACCCACCCCCTCACTTCCAGAAACCAGCCCCTCCCTACCGGCAATTGGCGCCCGTGCAGCTTTCCAGTTCATCCAGGCGGTCGTCGAACTGGGCGGTGAGATAGCGGTACCGCCACCTTCCAAGGAATGTGCTCAAGAGGTTGTTGAGTTGGTACGGATCGCTCCGCAAATCATAGAGTTCGTACTCGTGGATGTTGGGGGCGTACTCGTTCTCGTAAAATTCCACATAGAGATAGTCCTTCGTCCGGAGGGCCCGGTACGTGGGAAGTTCCTGGCCGGTCAAATACCAAAAAGCGGGCGGCAATTCGGCCCCAATCCCGTTGGCGGCGCCCGCCGAAACGTACTGGACGAGAAAATCACTGCGCCAGGACGCCACCGAAGCCCCGGAGAAAAGAGGAACGAGAGAACGGCCGTCCACGTCCGAAGGGATCGAAAGACCCGCCAATTTGGCGAACGTAGGGGCGAAATCCGATTCAAGAGCCATCTCGCTCCGGACGCTTCCCGCGGGAACACCCGGGCCGCGAATCACGAAGGGAACACGGATGGATTCCTCGTAGGGAGCCATCTTGTGAATCAGCCGGTGGGCGCCCAGGTTATACCCGTTATCACTCGTAAAAATGATATAGGTGTTGGAAAGCTCTCCCTTCGTCGCCAACTCGTTCACTACGCTTTCGACGAGATCGTCCAATGCGTAGAGCGAACCCTGGCGATTGCGGTAGTCGATGGGGTTCCAAGCCGCGGTTTCCGCGTAGCGGATGGCGCCCGTGAGGCGCAGCCACGCCGATTTGTCCGAGAGATCGGCTTCTTGATAGTTCGGCGGTGAAGGTGGGCTCGCGTTGGAGTACGGGTTGTTTGAATGCCGGGGTGCCGGCGGAAGAGGAAGGTGCGGGGCCGTCGGCGCGACATAGAGCATAAAGGGCTGGGAATCGTTCGCCTCCGCGCGCCGGATGAAATCCACCGCCTGCCGGGAAACGTAGTCCGTCGAATAATCCTCCGCAGACAAGCCGTAATGGTTGATGGTTCCGTTCTCGTTGACGTCGTAGTTGTAGCCCGTGTACTCCCAGACGTGGGGCCCCACGAAGCCGTACCATTCACTCCATCCGGGCGGGATGTGATAGGGCTCGGCATCGAGGCCGTTCATGTACTTGCCGATGAGGGCCGTCTTGTAGCCCGCATTCTGAAGCCACACGGCGAAGGTCTTCTCTTCGTTTCCATTGGCGGCGAAAGTCGCCCAGCCGCCGTAATCGCCGCCGTTCGTGAGCACCCCTGTGTTGTGGCCGAGCTTGCCGGTCAGGATGGTGGAGCGCGCCGGACAGCAGATGGGCGTCGGGGCGAAGGCGTTCACGAACGTCATCCCCTGGCTTTTAAGGAGGGCCTTGGTCTTCTTGAGCGGGTCGTCGGCCCCCTGGCTCGTGGCTTTTTCCCAATACTGGGAATTTACGGAATCCAGGTCATCGGCCAGGATAAAAACGATATTGGGCGCGGCGCTGGCATGAGGCGCCAAACCCATCAGAAGGGCGGCCCAAGCTGCGAGAATCACTGGAACGCGGATTTTCCATTGATACGGGTTCATTGGAAGTTCTCCCCTCGCCGCCCTGGGCGGCATATTTTAGAGACATTTTTGTCTCATAAATATTGCAACCTCACAAGTAAATAAAAGAAATTGATTATATCTATAACTACTTAATATTATTATTATTTTAAAGATACCTCGAATGACGAGCGAATCAGTGAAGGAATTTATTAAACATCTATGTCTAATATCATAACAAGAGCCTCCA
>JBFLVN010000249.1:0-5367 GCA_040758475.1 Bdellovibrionota bacterium | reverse complement strand
ATTTGATAAATTTGTAGGAAAAGAACTTTTGACAAGGTGGTCTTGCCGTCATGGGAGGGGGCATGGAGGACTCAACAGACATTAAAGGAATCAAGGGGTGGCTTGCTTTTGTCGGGATGGGGGTGATTCTTTCCCCGTTAATTATTATAGGCACCTCAGGTCCAAACTATGTAAAGATTTTCTCTGATGGAACCTGGGAGATTCTTACGACACCAGGAACTCACGCGTTTCAGCCACTATGGGCGCCAGTCCTTATCGGAGAGATTATCGTTAATTCTGGATTGGTTCTCGCGTGGTCCTTTGCGATTTTCCTTTTTTTCGCAACGAAGAAAACATTTCCATCGTACTATATTGGTCTTAGGTTCGCCGCGTTGGTATGGGTTGCCGTTAATCCATATATAGCGGAACTCGTTGTCCCGGATGGGCGAATCTTCACTCCCGAGGTCGTTCAAGCTCTCATCATGGATACGGTCGGCACATCAATCTGGGTGCCATACATGGCGATGTCAAAAAGAGTAAAAGCAACATTTGTCAAATAGAATGCTTGAAGAAGGGCGCACGAAGTTTTCTGTTTTATAACATCGGCTCGCACGCCAAGCCGATCTAGCTAGGCTACGGCAGTTTTGGGACTTCTCGATCGATTTTAGTTGCCCACTCCAGCGCCTTACGCAACTCCACTGAAATATTAGGAAATGACTCTCGATAGTCTGCCTTTGTCCGCAAGACTTTCAGTCGTTCACCTGTTTGTCCTATGTTTCGGAACTGCTGAGTCGGTTCATCTGAATAGGCGTCCCAAACGTCTTTATGCGCTCGACCATCCGGCGGAAACGTCTTTTGCCGTTTTTGTTCAAACCAAGCCCTGGCGCAGTGGAACGAAGCATAATACGCGCGACTAATTGCAGTTCGCGCCGAGGCTTCATCGCCTTTTGTGGAAAGGTCGCTTGCAAGTTTTAAGAAATTCTTCCAATCAAACATTGGAGTCAGCCCAAGGTGACGACCAATTTACCCCTTGCCCGAGGTAAGGAATCAAGCCACCACGCGGCATCAAACGCATCTAAGGCTGTCAGTGCTTGTTCGATGGGCATGGGGGTCAAAATAAACATAACAAGCTTACTGTTACCTTCCGCTTCTGGATCGGTCATGACTTCGAGACGTATGTGCGAGCTAAAGCCAAAATAGTCATTCACCGAAAACCAAGCATCATTGAGCAGTGAAACCAGATAATCGTTATATTGCAGAAAGCTTTTCACTTCTGCTTCATTCGGGACTTCGTACAACCTAATTACATCATCTAGATAATCCTTTTCACTCAAGAAGACCCGGCACCCCATAAGTCGGGTGCTCATTTCTAGAACGCGCGGGTAAACATGAATCCCAGTACGCTCTCTAATTTGCCTTAGGCTGCGGTTAACCACCCACCCCGACTTCACATGCGGAAGGGTTCCCTCTCTGCGTGAATGCCCCAAAAGGGCTGCCTCGAAATCACGCCATTTGTCCGAGGTTTCCGACTTTGTATTGTCCTCCATTGTTGTCATTGCAATAGGTTTATCTTCAGGGTCAGGGATAATTTTCTGGTATGATTCTGAAATACACGACACGCGCTTGATAGCCGTCATGATGAGATCATCGGAACCAAAGCCACTAAATCCACTGCAACTCGACGGAGATGTCGTAAACAAGCTGGCGCCATGCGGAGCATCAGTGAAGTGATGCGGCATCATTGAAGCGATTACGCCCTGCTCTTCAGCATTCTCGGATCGATACTTTCGCATTGTCATTTCACTTTACTTTTGCCAACAGTACTTTTTCTGTTAGCTCTAAAAATACCTCGATGTCCTTTTGCCAAGAATTCAAAATTTCACCGGACGATTTGATACGCTCTCCAGGTGTTTCGCCTGGAATATCGTGGTGGAAGTTTCCTTGAAATCGGATTCCCACGCGCTTTTTCTCCGATGAATCCGGCGCATTTCCTGGTGACATCGTAACTTGAATCCCACCTAACTTCCGTGGATAACGGAGAACCATAGAAACGAGTGGTCTGGTTCCCTGGAACTCAATCCACGGCCCTTCAGATACGTACCATTCAAGCATACTCTTTTCTAGGGATTCTTTCGATACCATTTCGTAGAACCCACTGGGATTAATTCCGATCGCAGTATAGGAGACATGAGGGAGAAGTTGAACGTACTGCCGTGCGATGCCAGGCGCAACGCTGTCAGTATATTTCTTCTTCGCAAGTTCTTCCGTGAAAATGATCTGTTCCGGCTGTGAAAGTATGGTGACTCCTTCTTTATAGCGAACAACGGCACCCAGGTCTGAACAGACAGGATTACCTGCTAATTCCCATGATTCTGGCACCAGTTTATTGTATCGCAGAAAGTCTGGATTAAGAATTGTGGGGTTATGATTCTTGGCATTTATTACCAAAGATATTTGTGTGATTTCAATCACGAATATCCCCAATTCACGCCATAATGATAGCGGTTTTGCGGTCCATATGTCCATTGCTTCGCGGTGCTGTTTCGGCTTAGAAGTATCAAGGCGCTCTCGGTTTCCACTGGATTTTGGGGATTTGCCCTAAGAAGTGCATACTCATGACACAAACATACATCATTCGCGAATTAATCGAATAAAGCAGGACAAATTTATGCGCGGTCATTTCACGCAAAACTTTCCCGGATAACCTAGCACGAATCTTGGACGCCCCGGACGTGCCTTCCGTTGGAGCACGTGAAAGGTGCTCCAACGGCCGGTGAACTTCCACCCGGAATCGGGTCATAATCAGGGGGAACTCCTCGCCGCCAAGTGAAGGAGCGCCCCATGGACTTCCAAATCAACCCCGAACTGGACCTCGTTCTGGAGCGCACCACCGACGTGAAGCCCGAACAGGTCTGGAAGGCCTGGACGGAGCCGGAGCTTCTCAAGAAATGGTTCTGCCCCCGGCCCTGGCAGGCGGTCGAGTGCTCGATCGACCTGCGGCCCGGCGGGGCGTTTCGCACCGTGATGAAGGGGCCGAACGGCGAGACCGTCTCCGGCCCTCCGGGGTGTTACCTCGAAGTCGTCCCGAACCGGAAACTCGCCTGGACCAACGCCCTCTTGCCCGGATACCGCCCCGCGCCCGCGCCGAAGGGGGAGGGCGAGTTCTTGTTCACCGCCGTCGTCTTGATGGAGCCCCACCAGCAGGGGACCAAATACACGGCCATCGTGATCCACGAGAACTCCAAGGACAGGAAGGCCCACGAGGACATGGGTTTCCATGCCGGGTGGGGCGCCGCTTTCGATCAGCTCGTCGAATTGGTGAAGAGCCGGAAGATTTAATTGCGGCCCCGAATCGGGCCATAATCGGGGGGAGCGGTTCACCAAGCGAACGTGAGCGAAACCCCCGAACCGGTTCTGAAGGAAGCGCCGGGCGAATCCGCCCCGCCGCCCGCTCCTTCGAAGAGGCGCCTCCGCCGCGCCGCTCTTTTATTCTTTTTCCTCTACGCCCTGGCATCCGGGATCGCCATGCTGATCCCCTTGAAGGGCCTGCGGGAGCGCCTCCAGACCGAACTCGCCCCCTCGCCCGAGTGGAGCGTCGAGATCGGGGCCGTCCATGCCGATCTCTGGCTTGGGCCCGCCCTGGTCCTCAAGGATATCCGCCTTCTAAAGCGCGAGCCCCGCGCCCAGCTCGAAGTCCTCCACGTCCGAAAGATGCGCGTTCACTGGCCCCTTCTTCGGCTCCTTCGCCTCCAGCGCGCGGTGGCCGTGCGGGTGGATGGGCCCGCCCTGCTTCTCGCCTTTGCTTTCGCGGACAAAGCCCCTTCCCCCGCCGACCCCGAGCTTCTCCGGTACGCCAACTGGCGCACGGTGCGGGCGGCTTTGGAAGCGCTTCTTTCGCTCGGGCACCGGGGGAAGCAGGAGACCCGGGGCTTCTGGGCTTCCTTCGGGATTGATTCCGTTTACGTTCGCGACGCTTCGGTCCGGGCCATCCTGACGTCCCTTCTGGCGGAAGAATCCTTCCCCCTCGTGCTGGATGGTTTCCGGGGCGGCTTTGCCCTTCCGGCGGTGGACGACCCCGGGACCCTGTGGTTCGAGGGGGACGTCTCCGTCGGCCCCGAGCGGCGCCACGTCCTGGCGGGCGGCGAAGTGCTCCTGCGCCGGGGCGGGGAGAAAGAAGAATGGTTCCTGCCTTCTTTCGAAGCCCACCTGGCCGATGCGGTTCTGCGCGCCCGTTTTCTTTCCTCCAAGCCTCTGGAAACCCTGGAAGCCGACGGCGACGACGAACCTGCCAACAACGCGGGCGGTCCAAGGATAGGGGGAGAGGGCGAAGGCGCCGCCGAGCTCTCGCTCTCCGTGGAAGATCCCGAATCTTCGCTCGCTCCTTTGTGGATGCCCCTCGTGGCGCCGGGTTTCCCCTGGAAAGTGCAGGGCGGGTTCGATCTTTCCTTGCGGCGGGAGTCTTCGGGAGAGGAAGAGCGCTCGGAACTAAAAATTGACCTCACTCGCTCCGGCGTGCTCCGGGGCGGATGGTTCGAAAAAGCCCCCGGCGTGCCGGTGCGGCTTACGGTCCGGACGCGGCGGGAAGGGCCCTTGGGGGAAGTCCTTCCTTCGGAACTCGACCTAGCGGGCCTGAGCGTCCGTTTTTCCGGCCGGTTCGATCCGGAAGAGGCCCGGGCGGCCGATCTCGTTTTCAAAGGCGAAGCCTCGGACCTCTCGGGTTTTCTTGGTCTTGCCGGGGATTTCCCCCTGGCGGCCACCGATCCTTCCGGGCTTGTCCTCCAGGGAGTGGCCCGGGTGAGCGCGATGTCCGCCCCGGTCCTCGATTTGCGGATCGACGAAGCGTCCTTGTATTCGGGCGGCTCGGACCTCCACGCCGCCGGAGCGGCGCGTTTGGGCATAGAGCCCCGCCTCGATTTCGAATTTCTTTCCGACCGCTTCGCCCCGAGTGATTGGATCGCCGCGGCGGAGCCCTTCCCCCTGGCGGGCTTCCTCCGCGTCCCGCTGGAACAGCTCCGGGGCCGTTTCCAGATGGACCTCGCGGGCCTCTCGCTCACGGGCGCCCAGGCGAAATGGGCGGGCGGGGATTTCCTTCTCCGGGCGGCTTACTCCCTTTTGCTCTGCAAGGGGGAGGGGGCGTTTGCCGTCGCGGGGGCGCGCCTGGGTCCCCTCGCGCGCTTTGCGGGCGCGAAGGACGTGGAGCCGGGCCTCGCGGGCGGCGAGTTATCCCTCGAAGGGGAAGCCGGCCGCGACCTTCCCTGCACGGGCGGAAGCCCCGGGCCCCTTTCGGCCTGGGGGGCGAATCTCTCTTTCCAGGTAAAGGGGCTCGAAGTGCCGCTCCTCTCGGACCAGAAGGAAGGGGACCTCCCCATCCTCGAAAAACTCACGGGA
>JBFLVN010000248.1:0-5411 GCA_040758475.1 Bdellovibrionota bacterium | reverse complement strand
GGGGTGAGGTGAGCTAAAATCAAATTTCCAATTTGAACTGGCCGACATAGGTACGGAGCTTTTCCGCGAGGCGCGCGAGCTCGGCCGCCGTGCTGGCGATCTCCTCGGAACTCGTGGCGTTAGCGCGGGTGATCTTCGAAATATTCGTGACCGACGAAGCCACCTGGTCGGAAACGCGGGCCTGCTGCTCGGCCGCGCTCGTAAGCGTCCCCATCAAATCCGTCGTCTGGGAGGCCGAAGCGAGAATCGCCTGAAGGGATTGGCCCGCATGGGTCGTAAGTTCCGTCCCCCGGACCACGCTCTCCCGAAGTTCTTCCATGGACGAAGCGGCCCGGCTCGCCGCCGCCTGAATGGCCTCCAGGATCGTCTGGATTTCGCCGGTAGAGGTCTTGCTCTTGTCGGCGAGTTTGCGGATTTCATCGGCCACGACCTCGAACCCCCGGCCGTGCTCCCCGGCCCGGGCCGCCTCGATGGCGGCGTTGAGGGCGAGGAGGTTCGTCTGGGCCGCAATTCCACGAATTACATCAAGAATCTTTCCGATATCTTGGCTCATGCGGGCGAGCTGTTTGATCTCGCCCGAACTCCGGTCGGCCACCGACACGCCGCTTCCCATGTGATCGATCGTCTGGCGGATGACCTCGCCCCCCTCCTGGGCGAGGTTCGTCGAGCGTTCGCTCGCCTCGTGGGCGCGGCGGGTGTTCTCGAAAATGAGCTGGACGCTCGAAGCCATTTCCTCGACGGCTGTGGCCATCTCAGCGGTCTGCCGGGACTGGTCCTCCGCCCCGTGCGCGAGGGCTTCCGTCGTCGCCTGGATCTGGGTGGAAGAAGCGGCGAGGTTCCCTCCCGCGTCGCGGATCTGGCCGATCAGATGGGCCATTCCCATGGCCATGTCGTTGAAGGCCCCGGCCAGATGCCCGAAATCATCGGAACGCTGAACGTCCACCCGCCGCATCAAATCGCCGGAAGCCATGGCTTCGACCGCCTTCTGGAGCGGCGGCAAGGGGGAGAGCAGGTGATTCGTCACGGCCCATACGGCGAAAATTGTCACGGCGATCCCGAAGGCAAGCAGTATCCAGGAAAGCCTCATCCGGCCTTTCCAATAGGAGAGGTCTTCCGTTACGTCCCGGGTGAGGTAAAGATCGGCGGGTTTTCCGCCCAGATCGGAAACCCGGTAGTGCGTGGCGAGAACGAGGCGGCCGCCTTTCTCCTGCACGTCCACGTCCGCGTCGTTTGGCAATTCTCTGCGAAATCCCGCCAGCGCCCCCTCTCCCGCTCCGAAGGACGCCTCTGGCTCATCGCCGCCCGCAAGAATGAGCGTTTGGACTTTGGCCTGCCGGGCGATTTCCTCGACGCTTTTGACCAGTTGCTCCCTCGTCGCGGGCGCCGGGGCGGGAGCAGGCTCTTGGGGAAAGGAAGCGCCCCCTCCTTCCGAAGGAACAAAGAATGGCGCGGGTGATGGGACCGCCGCCGCAACTTCTTGCATCCGTTCCACGAGTAGGCGGGCGATGCTTCGGGTTCCCTCGCTAGCCTGGTGGACCGCCCCTTCCCAGATCAGGTGGTTGCCCACTTGAACCAAAATGCCGGCGAGCAGATCGCAAGCCAGGACAGCGGCGAGCGCCTTTTGCCGAAGAGACAAGCTATTCCAGGCCCAGCGCCGTGGCATCGGGAATCCGCCTACCCTGCCCCTCACCTGTAATCGAAAGGGGGCAGTCTAGTGAATTCAGGGGCCCAAGGCACCTAAATAAGGGCCCCCGGGCCATGAAACTGTGAACCGTTGTGAAATGTGAAAAGGCTCACTGGGGGCCTTCAAACCCCTGTGCTATGGAGGGGGCGTCTTCCGAAGGTCTAAAAAGGCCGGGACGTTCTAGGGAAAGGAATCTTATGCGAACCCAAAGAGTCTGGCTCGTTCTCTTGCTGGCAACTCTCTTTCTGCCGGCGAATCTGCTCGCCCAATCGGGCAAGGCGTTCAACCCCCGCACCCCCCGGGCGCTCGGCATGGGGAACGCGGCCGTCGGCGTGGGGGGCGATTACAACGCCCTCTTCTACAACCCCGCCGGCCTCGCCACCATCGAAGAGATGGAAATCCAGGCCCTCGCACCCATGTGGGAAAGCAACAAGGAAACGCTCGGATTCATCGGCGACGTGGCCGACGTATCAACGGCGAACGACGCGGCCCAGCTCATCATCAACCACCAGGGTGAACCTATTTTCAGCCGGATCGATTCGATTTCCTACTTTACGATCAAGAAAGGCCCCGTTGCTATCGGCGCGGCCGTCGTATTCGATTGGACGTTGGAGCAATCCATCTCAAGCGCCGACAGCAACATCGCGACACCGACCGACGAAATCGTCATCACCCGCAAAACCACCGACCTTGGCGGCGTCGTTGGTCTATCGTACGACGTGATCGAGAAATACGTGGCGGCCGGGCTCAACCTGAAATTGTTCAACCGTTGGAGTTCGTTCGACACTGAAAATGCCCAGGAACTTGCGGGAAATGAAGGCCTCGACGCGGAGATCGTCAAGCCCTTCGGAGGTTGCGGGGGAGTCCCCATCCTCAACTGCCAGAGCGATTCATCCTTCGGTGCCGGCGTGGATTTGGGCACTCTCTTCATGGTCCCGTTCGAGGAAATTCCCGCCCTCGGGAATGCTCCCGGCCTCAAGGGAAGCCGCCTCCAGGCCGCCGTGGTCTGGCAGGACGTGGCCGACACGCGTTTCGATTTCGACGACATCCCCCAGACCGTGGATATCGGCCTCGCCTACATCCAGTCCATCGTCATCGGTGACGTCAAGCTGGCCGTCGATTTCCGCGACTTGAACCGGGATACGAACGGACTGGACCCCGACTACACCTTCGGCGAGAAAGTGAGCTTCGGCGGCGAGATCGCCTTCAAGAAAATCCTCACCCTCCGCGCGGGCCTCAACGAAACCGGCGGCGCGGCCGGCCTCGCCCTCCGCCTGTGGGTCTGGCGGCTCGAAGGCGGCTGGTTCCAGGAAAAGACGGAACTCCCCTCCAGCGGCCGCGACAACCGCTTCTTCATCTCCAGCGGCTTCGGCTGGTACAACTAGCGCTTCTTTTTTCCGGATTGCCCAGGGCGGGGAGAAATCCCCGCCCTTTTTACGTCGTCTTGAGAATAAGCGTCTTCACATCGGTAAGTTCTTCAATCGCCGGGCGGACGCCTTCCTTCCCCATGCCCGAATCCTTGACGCCGCCGTAGGGGTGGTTGTCCACGCGGAACATGGGGTAGTCATTCACGACGACGCCCCCTACTTCCAAGTTGCGGAAAGCCTGGAAAGCCCGCCGGATGTCGCCCGTAAAGACGCCGGCCTGGAGACCGTAGCGGGAAGCGTTCGAGAGCCGGATGGCTTCTTCCAAGCTATCGACCGCCTGGACACAAACCACGGGGCCGAACACCTCGTTGCACGAAAGGCTCGTTTCCGGGGAAACGTCCGTCAAAACAGTGGGCCAGAGGAGATTTCCTTCGCGCTTTCCTTCGAGGAGAACCTTGGCGCCCTTCTCCACGGCCTCCGAGACCCATCCCTGGATGCGGTCGGCCGCCGCCGGTTCGATGACGGGCCCCACGACCGTGGCCGGGTCCTTGGGGTTTCCGACGGGGAGCTTTCCCACGTGTTCCAGAAACCGGGCGAGAAATTCCTCGTGAATCTTGCGTGCGACGAACAGGCGTTGGATCGAAATGCAGATTTGCCCCGCGTAGGCGAACGCCCCGATGGCGCACCGGGGCACGGCCCATTCCAAATCCGCGTCCTCGGCCACGATGGCCGCCGCATCGCCGCCCAGTTCCAGGACGACGTGCTTTCGCGGGGCGTTTTCCTTGAGCATCCAGCCCACCCGGTCGCTCCCTGTGAAGGAAAAAGTCTTGATCCGGGGATCGAGGACCAGCTTTTCGGCCACGCCGTCCTCGCAATAAAGGACGGAGAAAGCCTCCCCCGGCCACCCCACTTCCTCGACAATTTCCGCCAGCACGAGGGCCGTGAGCGGCGCCTGCCGGGAAGGTTTGAGGATCAAAGGCGTCCCCGTCGCCAGGGCCGGGGCGACCTTGTGGGCGACAAGATTCAGCGGAAAGTTAAAGGGCGTGATGGCCGAAAGGGGGCCCCGCGGAAAACGGCCCGTGAGGGCGAGATACCCTTCCGTCCGGGCGGAAAGGTCGAGGGGCGTTACTTCTCCGCCAATACGCCGGGCCTCTTCCCCCGCCAGGAAGAACGTCTGGACGGCCCGTTCGACCTCGGCCCGCGAATACTGGATGGGCTTTCCCGCCTCGGCGGTGATGAGTTCGGAGATTTCTTCCGCCCGGCGGGAGATTTCCCCCGCCACGTCGAAGCACGCCCGGGCCCGCTCGTGGCTCGCCATGCGCCGGGTCTTCTCGAAAATCCGGGCGGCCCCCGCGATGGCTTCCTCGCATTGCTCTTCGGTCGCCAGCGCCACCCGCCCCACGACCTGCCCGTCGAAGGGATTGCGGATCATGGCCGAGTCCCTGCCGCTCCGCCATTCGGGACCGATCTTGTTTCGATAACGTTTCGCCATGAGACGCGATCAACCGGATTACCCGGGGAAGTTCAGTTTAACACGGGGGAAACAGGTATGTCAGGAAAAAACCAAGGGGCCAGGAGGCCGCTCTCAATGGGCCAGGGCCGGTTTTTCCATCTCCGAATAGCTGGACCCGAAAAGCCGGATGAGGACCCGGAGGAGTTCGAAGTACTTGAGGGGTTTCGTAATGTATCCGTTGGCGCCCGCTTCGAGGGCCTTGTCCCGGAGGTCGGGGTCGGCGAAGGTCGTGATCACGACGATGGGGACTTGCGTGTTCGCCAATTTGCCGCGGACGTATTCGACGAGCCGGATACCGTCCACGTGGGGCATCTTGACGTCGGTCAAAACGAGGTCGAAGGGGACTCCGGCCGCCTGGGCTTCCTGGACCTTCCGGATGGCCTCCAGGCCGTCCTGGGCCTCGACCACCTGGCAAAAGACCATCTTGTTAAGCCAATGCCCAAGCAAGCGGCGCATGACGCTCGCGTCGTCGGCGACCAGGATGCGAAGCTCGCGAAGCACGAAACCCTCTCGGCCGGCCCCGGCCCTGCCCGTCCCCGCAAAAGGCTCCGGCAGAGCCCCCGTCCCCACGTGTGGCTACCCCCCAATAATAAGGCACCCGGCAACCACGGTCAAAAAAACGCGGTCCCCGCCCCCGTTATTTTCTCTCCACGCGATCCGATATACACTGGCGGCCGGTCGGGTTCGATCGCAAAAAGTGTGATCCCGGTCACCACCAGGGGACGTGGCGCCGGAGAAACCTGTACGGCGAGGCGGAGTTGGGCGAACCAGTCAAAGACCCTTCGGACCGGCGGGCCAGCCTCCGGGTCCCCGTGCGGATCAAGGTGGATGAGACCGCCCGGATTAT
>JBFLVN010000247.1:0-5411 GCA_040758475.1 Bdellovibrionota bacterium | reverse complement strand
CGACGGAGTGGGTGTGGCGCGCTTTGGGCGGTTCGTGCAGGCCGCCCTGGGCCCGGCAAATGGCCTCGAATTTGGAGAGCGCTTTCCCGCTCGCGAGGATTTCCTCCGCCGTCCGTTCGCCAAGGCCCGCTTTTACCTTGCCGGAGAGTTCGAGCACCGCGCCGGCCAGCAGGAGGGAACGGCTTCGGAGGTCCTGCGGGGCGTTGGAAGCCTGCCGGAGCACGGCCAGCGCGTCGCGGGCTTCGAGGGCGGGCCCGATCCCCCGGCCCACGGGCGCCGATCCGTCGGTGATGATCGTGCGGACGGAGAGCCCCACGGATTTCGCCGTGGCTTCCAGGCTGGCTGAAAGGGATTGGGCCGCTTCGGGGCTGCGCACCTTGGCGGTGGGGCCCACGGGGATGTCGAGCACCACGTGGGTAGAGCCGGCGGCAACTTTCTTGGAAAGCACGGAGGCGACGAGCTGCCCCTCGCTGTCGAGGTCGAGGGGCTTTTCGACGCGGATGAGCACGTCGTCGGCCGGCGAGAGGCGGGCCGTTCCGCCCCAGGCGATGCAGCCGCCTTCTTGCTCCACGACTTTCTGGATTTTGGAGAGCGGGAGTTCCACCGGCGCCAGGGTCGCCATCGTGTCGGCCGTTCCAGCGGGAGATGTGATGGCGCGCGAGGACGTCTTGGGGATGAGAAGGCCGAAGGCCGCCACGATGGGAACGACGAGGAGCGTCGTCCGGTTCCCCGGGAGGCCCCCCACGCAGTGCTTGTCCACGACCGGCGTTTTTCCCCAGTCGAGGCGCTCGCCCGTTTCCACCATGGCCCGGGTGAGGGCGACCACTTCCTGATGGTCGAGCCGCCCGGCGGCGCAGGCGGTGATGAAGGACGCCAGTTCCACGTCCGAATATCTTCCCGCTACCACGTCCTGGATGATGGCGCGCAGGGCTTCGTCTCCAAGGCGCTTTCCGTAAACTTTCGCCCGCACGTGGCTCAAGGATTCGATGGGTGGCGGATGGGAGAGGTGAACGATATCCCCTTCCTTTGCCCCAAGAAGCCGCCAGGCCGCTTCGGAGAGGCCCGCCTGTTCGGGGCCGAGCAGGTGATCGTGGATCACGTTGAGCGTGGCGATGATGGAAGAATCGCCGTTCCTGACGAGCACGCGGCTCCTGGCCTCGAACCCTTCCGAGCGGCACACGGGGCAATCGGCCCGCATGTAGATGACGGGCTCCTGGTAGGTGTCGATCCCCAGGCGCTTTAGGCGCAGACGGTGGTTCTTGTGTCCGTTCTTCATGGTGGGCTTTCTCTTTAACGGAGTTCCGCCGTATCCCGGTAGTCGGGAACGGTGCACTTCCACCCGAATTTCTCCTCGATCCGGTGGCGAAGGGCGTCGGAGGCGGCGGGTTCGCCGTGGGTGATGAACGTGTGCTTGGGAGGCCTTTCGAAGCCTTTGAGCCACTCCAGGATTTCGGCCCAATCGGCGTGGGCTGAGAGCTGGTCGAGCATTTCGATCCGGGCTTTGACCGGCACGTACTCGCCGTGGATTTTGACGGATTCCGCCCCGGCCATCATGGCCGCTCCCCGGGTGCCGCCCGCCTGGAACCCGGCGAAGAGGATTGTGTTCCGGGGGTCCGGGGCGAAGGCCTTGAGGTGGTGAAGTACCCGTCCGCCGGTGGCCATGCCGCTCGCGGAAATGATGATCTGGGGACCCTTCCGCTTGTCGATGGCTTTCGAATCGTCGGGGCTGCTCACGTACTTCGCGATGCCGCAGACGTCCCGGCATTCCTCGGCTGAGAGTTTGTTCTCTCCCCGGTGATTATGAAGGATGGCCGTCGCCTTGACCGCCATGGGGCTGTCCAGGAACACGGGGATATCGGGGAGCCTTCCCGCCTTCCGGAGGCGGTGGAGGTGGTAGAGCACCGTCTGGGCGCGGCCCACGGCGAAAGAGGGGATCACGATGGCGCCGCCTTTGGCAACGGTCTCGCGGATGATCCTTTCGAGATCGTCCTCCGGGTCGGCTTCCCGGTGGCGCCGGTCGCCGTAGGTGGACTCGACGAGGAGATAATCGGCCGATCGGATGGGGGCCCGTTCCCGCACGATGGGGTCGTTTGGCCGCCCGATGTCACCCGAGAACAAAATGCGCCTCCCCTGCGTGGTGACCTCGGCGAAGGCCGATCCGAGGATATGCCCCGCCGGAAAGAATTTCACCGCGAGGCCCCCGGGAAGCTTGTAGGAAGTTCCGTAATCGACCGTGTGAAACAACGGGAGGCACGCTTCGGCTTCCGCTTGGGTATAGAGGGGGAGGGCGGGGGCGTGCTTGGAAAAGCCCTTCTTGTTGGCGAACTCGGCGTCCCGCTCCTGGAGAGCGCCGGCGTCCGTCAGGAGGATTTCGCAGAGGTCCCGCGTCGCGGCCGTCGAATAGATTTTCCCCTGGAAGCCGTTCCGCGCGAGTACCGGAAGATAGCCGCTGTGATCCAGGTGGGCGTGGGTGAGGATCACGGCGCCGATGGATTTGGGATCGGCGGGCAGGGGGGACCAGTTCCGGAGGCGCAGTTGCTTGAACCCCTGGTAGAGCCCGCAATCGACGAGCGCTTTCCCCCAGCCGTCTTCGAGCAGGTACTTGGAGCCGGTCACCGTTCCGGCGCCGCCCAGGAAAGTAATGCGCATCGTGGAGTTTGAATCCTTCAATGGGGGTACCAGGGGAGGAACGGCAGGATGGTCGAGACGGCGATCAAGGCGATGATGATCCATTCCAGGATCGCCATTTGCCTGGCGTCGGCCCGGTCCGAGAGTTTCTGGTAGATGCTCTCCAGGGCGTCCAGCTTGCGCAGGATCGTGGCGTTCCATTCGCTCAGGCGGAAACGCTGGGAAGCGAGGCGGTAGACGCGCGCCAGGTACTGGTCCCCCATGAGCTTGAGGGCGTTGCTCACGCGCTCGAAAAGGAGGGCTCCGTCCACTTGCAACTGGGCGACCCGGCGCATATCGGCGGCCCTCGCTCCGGGGCGGGAGAAAGTCCGTAGCGTGTTTTGGGAGAGGATTTCGTAGGCGCCGTCCAGCGAACGGTCGAGCTGGGAATCGAGAAAACGGAGTTCGACGAGCTCCACGTTGGCGAATTCCAGGACCGCGCGCACGTCGTCGGCTTCGGGATCGAACAGCAGGGCCGCGTTCCAGTCGATGAGAAGGAGGTCGTCCGGGCTGAAGGAGACTTTGCCCGAGATCGCGTCCGTGACTTCTTCGGGGGACAGCGGCGAGGATTCGGAGCGGAGGATTTGGGCGAGAAGGGAAGAAAAAGCGGCCGGTACTTCGGCGACCGGACAGGAGCCGGACCATTCCAGGACCTGGAAAATGAAATAGTCCTCGGCCAGGTCCACGAGGTTCGGTTTGACGGTGGCGGACGCGATCGTCGCCAAGAGCGTCTCGATGCGCTTTCGGGAATCGTTCCGGAGGGCTTCCGTATCCGCGATGGCGTAGCTGAGTTCGCGGAGTTCTTCGAGCGATCCTTCGAAGGGGATCGTATAATTCACGCACACGGCGCCGAAATCGTAGAGGACCAGATCGACCCCCGGAGCGGTCCGCCATTTCCCGATCGTGGTGGAACTCCCGTCCACCGTCACCCGCAGGGGCGGGGGCGAATAATCGAAATACTCGGGGGCGCGGCTCTTTTGCCGGATTCCCGAAGGCTGCGGCGTCGCGGCGATGTGCCGCTGGCACTCGTCCAGGCGGATCCACGAAGCCACGTCGTAGGCGTATTGGACGTAGCCGTTACCCTTTTGGATCGTGAAGGAAACCGGGTTCATGGCGAGCGCCCGCTTTCATCCCCAGTGTAGCCCACCGCCCGCACGGAGCACGCAAATACCTTGACGGAAGTCAGTGCCCGTTTTGGGAATCGGCGGCGCGGGGGCGTATACTATTTTGAGGAGTTTTCCTGTTGCTTCCTCGCAATCCAAACCCTCCGTGGGGGCACCGGGTGACGCCCCTGCGAGGGGCCCTTTGGGGCGCGATCCTCGCGCAGGGGGCGCCGCTGGGGTGGTTCGTCATCGACACCCTATTCGGCGGCGCGAACCTGCGGGTCGTGACGCTCCTCTATCTGGAAATCGCCACGACGGCGGTCCTCTCCTTCGTGGGATGGCTCCTTTTCCGCAGGGGGCAGGAACTCGAAGAATTGAACGAGCGCCTCGCCGTCCTGGCCCGGCACGATCCGCTCACGAGCCTTGCGAACGCCGGGGCGTTTCACGAGGAACTCGAACGGGAACTCGCCCGCGCCGACCGGACGGGCCAGCCCCTCTCGCTCGTCCTCCTCGATCTCGATTTCTTCAAGAAGGTGAACGACCAGCACGGCCACCTGACGGGCGACCAGGTTCTCCGGCGCGTGGGCATGATTCTCGAGCGGGAAATCCGGACGGGCGACCTGGCCGCCCGCTACGGCGGGGAGGAACTCGCGCTCATCCTTCCCGGAAACAACCTGGAGCAGGCCGCTCAGGCGGCCGAGCGCGTCCGGCGAGCCATTGAAGAAGGGGGGAAGCAAGGGGAAATCCCGGTGCCCATCACCGCGTCCTTCGGCGTCGCGCAGGCCGCGCCCGCGGATTCGCTCCTCGGCCTTTTCGCCCGGGCTGACCGGGCGCTCTACCGCGCCAAGGCCGAAGGGCGCAACCGGGTGTGCCGGGATCAGGAGCGGGGCACCGCCCCCTGACCGGCGGACTTTTCCTTAATCCGATTTAATTTGTGATTGTTCCGCCGGTACTTTATACTGGCGTTGTTTCCGTCTTCTTTCGTTCACGCCGGTCTTTCTTCACCCCGTTCACCCTCCGTCTTTCCCGGCCCTTCAACCCTCAATAGGAGACGTGTATTTATGGATTCCACCCCTCCGGCCAATCCCTGTTCCGCCCCGTCCTTTTCCGATCTTCCCGAGCGGGAGCCCGCGTTCATCGCGGAGCCCCACTTCCCCCTGGGGAGCCTTGTCGTTCTCGAAGGTCCCCGGGGCGCCGGGAAAAGCTGGATCGCCGCTGACCTGGCCGCCTTCGTGAGCCGGGAGAAGGAGGCTTTCGGCAAGGTCCTCTTCATCGGCTCCCCGGGCGGCCTGGCCAGTACTTTGAAACCCCGCCTCCAGGCCGCCGGGGCCGATCTCTCCCAGATCAAGGTGATTGAGCCCTCCCGGGTCTTTTCGGAAGAGGACGGCGTGCGGTACCTCAATTTGACGCTCCTTTCGGGCTTCCTCTCCCAGGAGAGCCCAAGCCTCCTCGTCATCGACCCCATCGACCCCTACGTGAACAAGAAGATGGGAAAATTCGCCGAAATGCTGCGAGACATGGCTATCGAATACGAATGCACGATCCTGGCCGTCCGGAGGCTTCCCCAGACGCCCACGGGCCGCCCGGCCAAGACGGGGCCGGAAGATATTTCCTTCTGGGCCGATTCGGTCGTCCTGTGCG
>JBFLVN010000246.1:0-5417 GCA_040758475.1 Bdellovibrionota bacterium | reverse complement strand
GGGGGCCGTGTTCCCGCTCTGCGACGCCATCGTAGCCGCCAAGAAAAAGCACAAAATGATCTTGGGGGTCTCCGGGGGAACGCGGATGCGCCATACGCTCGCCATCGGGCTGGACCTGGGCCTTCCGACGGGCGGCCTCGCCCAAGTCGTCGGCGCCGTCGAGGAGCAGAACGCGGCGCTCCTCCAGGCGATTCTCTCCAAGAACGGCGGTATCGGAATGCCCCGCGAGCACTTCCCCGAGCTCGCGCTTTACCTCGAAATCGGCATTATCCCGATCGTCATCTGCATGCCTCCGTATCATTTCTGGGAAGAACCCCCGGAAGAAGGCCGCATCCCCATGAACGGCCCGGACGTGGGGCTCTACCTCACGGCCGAAGTCCTGGGCGCCAAAAACCTCATTTTCCTCAAGGACCAGAAGGGCCTCTACACGGACGATCCGGCTACGAACCCGAAAGCCAAATTCATCCCGCAAGCCACGGCGGACGAAATCCTCTCGGCCAATTACCCCGAGCTCATCATCGAGGAAAAAGTCCTCCACTACATGAAGAGCGCCCGCCACATCCGGCAGATCCAGATCGTCAACGGTTTGGAGCCCGCCCTGCTCGAACGGGCCATGAACGGCGAGCACGTGGGCACGATCATCCGGGCCGGCTGATTTTCCCCGCGCCGATCAAAGCAAATCCCTAAGGATTCAAAATCATGAGCGATACTCCCGAACGCAGAGTCATCGAAGCCCTGGTAGACGGCAAGGACACTCCGATCCATGCCATTCTGCCGAAAACCAAAGTCATCAAGATCGGCGGCCAGTCGATCATGGACCGGGGCCGTTCGGCCCTCTTTCCCCTCATGAAGGAAGTGGGCGAGTGCGCGAAGAAGTTCCACGTCCTGCTCGGCACCGGCGGGGGAACCCGAGCCCGGCACGCCTACCAGATCGGCATCGATCTCGAAGTCCCCACGGGCGTCATGGCCAAGATCGGCGGCGCCGTACCGCGCCAGAACGCCCGCATGCTCCAGATGCTCCTGGCCGAGAGCGGCGGGATTTTCATTTCCTTCGACGACTTTGAAAAACTCCCGCTCTACTTCAAGTTGGGCTGCATCCCCATCATGTCGGGCATGCCGCCGCACGAATACTGGGAGAAGCCCACCCTCGGCACGCGCATCCCGGCCAACCGCACGGACGCGGGCGTTTTCCTCGCGGCCGAGGCGCTTGGATGCCCCATGTGCTTCTTTGCGAAGGATGAAAAGGGCCTTTACACCGATGATCCCAAAAAGGACCCCAACGCCAAGTTCATCCCCAAAATCCACGTGGATGAACTCATCGCCAAGGACCTGGACGACCTCATCGTCGAACGTTCGGTGGTCGGTTATTTGAAACGCACGAAGAGCTGCAAGCAGCTCCACATCTTCAACGCCCTGGAACCCGGCAATCTCACGCGCGCCCTCGCGGGCGAGCACGTGGGCACGATCATCTACGCCGATTAGAGCGTCAGGTCCGCTTTTCCGAAATTCCCTTGGCAATCCAAGAGGCCAGCGTCGCGATGGCGATGGTGGGCGGCGTCCCAACGGACGTCGGGAAGACCGATCCATCCGCCACGTAAAGGCCTTCCACCCCGTGTACTTTCCCAAAGGAATCAAGCACGCTTTTGCGCGGGTCTTCCCCCATGGGGCAGGAGCCCTGCGGGTGAACGGCGGAGAGAAGGAGTTTGTGCGGCACTGGCTCCCGCTCCGCCACGATCCGGTCTACTTCAGCATCCGATGACGCGAAAGGGCCATCGGCGTAGGGGAGTAGAACCTTCCTCGCGCCAGAAGCCAGGTAAATCTTCGCGAGATTTTTGACGCCCTCCAGAAGGGTTTTCATGTCCTCCCCTTCCGGCCAGTAGGAGATGCGGGCCTTCTCCATTCCCGGAAAATTCCCGATGGTCCCCTGCGTCTCGTCGTGCACCATCACGCCGCCCGCCGCCGTCTTCGCGTACTCTTTCATGATGGCCGCGTGTTCCTTGCCGGTCCCCGGCATCACGGAAGCCCCCATCCCGGGGTGCGCCCAGCCGGGAATCATGACGTAGCCGCCGTAGCCGTTTTCCCGAAAAGCCGCGTACTCGAACGACAGGACGGACTGGGGAATCCCCCGCCACGCCTCGACGGGGGCGTCGTAGAGCCCCGCCACGGCGGCGTAGGGATGGAGATGCAAAGAGTTGCCGAGCAATTTCCCTTCGTCCCGGATTCCGCTCCGCAGAAGGAGAAGGGCCGAATCGATGGCCGACGCGGCCAGGACGACATGCTTCGCTTTGATCCGGAATTTTCCTTTGGAGCCGCAGGTGCTTCGGTCCAATAAAGAACCTTCGACTCCCGACGCTTTGTCCCGGCCACCGGTGATTTTCTCCACCTTGCAATCGGTAAAGGCACGGCATCCCGCATCGATGGCCTTGGGGATATAGGTGATGAGCATGCTCTGTTTGCGATCGTAGGCGCAGCCCAAATCGCAGTAACCGCACATGAGGCAATCGACGCGGTTGTGCCGGGCCACTTCCCACGAAACGCCGCGGTGCTCGCACCCCTTGGCGAAAATCCCGTTGTTCTGGTTGACCTGCCACTTCCCGATGGGGTTTACGCCCAAGTGCTCTTCGACCCGGCGTTGCAGGGGTGCCAGATCGGCGGACGAGAAAACGACGCCGGCCTCCTTGCGCCAGCGTTCCACGATGGCCGGCTCGATCCCGTAGGAGAGGCAGATGTTGTGGACGGTGGAGCCGCCAAGCGTCCGCCCCTGAAGGATGGGAAGGGAGAGGTCCCACGTGGCCCGGCCCCCCGCCTCCCGGTAGAGGCGCGGGGCCATCACCTCTTCCCGCTGATTGAAGGAAGAACTGGGCCGGTGCCCACCCTCCTCGAGAAGAATCACGTCCAAGCCCGCTTCGGATAGTTCCTTGGCGACGACGGACCCGCCGGCTCCAGACCCCACCACCACGGCTTCGCAAGAGAGTTCCAGATCGCCCGTCTCTTCGGTGGTTTCGAGGAGAAAACCGCTGGTGGATTTGGGCCCGGAAGGATCGTGGGCGAGCGGCGGCGAGATGGGATCGATGGGAATTCTCCCTACCCAAGGGCCGTCGTATCCCAGGAAATCCCACGTCTTCTCGCCCGCGTAGTAGGCCAGTTGCACGAACATCTTGAGGGCGGCGAAAGCCATCTGCCGGAAACGGATGGAAGAATCTCGCCAGGAGAAGAGATACTTTCCCCTGTCTTCCTCCCCCATCCGGGTGAACCGGGAAAAGCCGTGCCCGAAAAGCGGCGGCGCGTGCTCGAAGAAATGAAGCAAGAGGCCGAACTGGGTCTGGATTTCCCCAGGAAGCTGGGAGAGAAGGCCATCGAGCCGCTCCACCGTTCCCGAATCCACGGGATCGGGAAGGCCCTCCGCGCGGCCAATGATGGTCCGGGCAATCTCTCCCAGGACGGCGGCTTGCTTGGGAGAGAGGGCTTTCAAGCCCTCGGGCGCCTGCGGATAAGACGCGCACCCCGACGGCAGCCAGGCGGCGGCCGAAAGGGCGATCCCCCCTCCCACGGTCGACCGGAGGAAGGCCCGGCGAGAGAGGAACTCCGCGGGAAGGCCCCCTTCCCCCACCCCCTCGCTTTCCGCCGGGTTTTTCCAAATGGCCATCTCTTCTTACCTGCCACGCCTTGCCCCCCACGGCAACTCCCGGCAAACATCACTCCCTCCGGAGGAAAATGGCCGTGGCCCGAGCGACCAAGTACATCCGAAAGCACGCGGAACTAAGCAAATCCGCCAAAAAGAGCCATTCAAAAATCAGCCGAGCCAACAAACTCTCCCGGGAGAAGCAGACCACCGCTTACGCCAAATCCAAGGCCGGCGGCCGGCGGACCAGGGCCGCCAAGAAAGCCGAGCCGCTCGAAGCCCGCCGGCAGCGGGCGCTCAAGATCGCCGCGATCCTCACCAAGCAATACCCCGACGCCGAGTGCGCCCTTGATTTCAAAACCCCCTATGAACTTTCCGTCGCCACGATCCTCTCGGCCCAATGCACGGACAAACGGGTCAACATGGTGACGCCGGAATTCTTCCGCCGGTGGCCCGACGCCGCGTCCTTAAGCCGAGCGAATCAGGGAGAAGTGGAAAAAGTCATCCACTCCACGGGGTTCTACAAGAACAAGGCGAAAAACCTCCTGGGTTTCGCGAAAAAAATCACGGAAGAACACGGCGGAAAAGTCCCGGGGACGATGGAAGAGCTCATTCACCTCCCCGGCTTCGGCCGGAAGACGGCGAACGTGATCCTCGGAAACGCCTTCGGAGTACCGGGGCTCACGGTGGATACTCACATGTCGCGCCTCTCGAACCGGATGGGGCTTACGAAGGAACACGACCCCGTGAAGATCGACCGCGATCTCATGGCGCTCCTTCCCGATTCCGAATGGACGATGTTCTCCCACCGGATGATCCACCACGGCCGGGCGGTCTGCGACGCCCGCAAACCCAAATGCCCGGATTGCGCCGTGGAAAAGATATGCCCGAAGGTGGGGTTGAATTAGGCCCAACGAAGAGATTCTAGCCCGCCCGCCCGGCTTGACAGCTTTCCGCAAAATGACCAAGATCGGCCGCTAACCGCGTGGTTTTACATAAACCACGCGGTTTTTTTGAGACACGCCGCCTTTGCGACGGGGCCTCAGCAGCACCGAACAGCACCATGTACAGGCACGTCCTCAAAGACCGGGCTCCGCCCAAAACCATCTTTCACTGGTTGCTGCTCGCATTCCTCGCGGGAAGCGTGAACGCCGGGGCCTTTCTCGCCTGCGGGCGGTTCGTCACCCACGTAACGGGATTCGCCACTCACTTCGGCGTGGACCTGGTCGAACATCGTTACGCCGACGCTTTGGGGATTTTCGCGATCCCCCTCTTCTTCATCCTGGGCTCCACGGTCTCGGGATTTCTCGTTGATAACCGCATCGATCACCGGCAGGAACCCCGGTATGACGCCGTCATGTTTCTCTCTTCCTTCGCCCTCTTGCTCGTGGCGCTCGGGGGCCAATTCCGCGTCTTCGGCGCTTTCGGCCAGACCCTGCACATCCGGAGCGACTTCTTCCTCCTGGCGCTCCTCTGCTTCGCGATGGGCCTTCAAAACGCGGCCATCACGTCGGCTTCCAAAGGAACCGTGCGGACCACCCACCTGACGGGCCTCTCGACGGACCTGGGGATCGGCCTCGCCAAACTCTTTTCCACGGACTGGGCCAATCGGGAAACGCTGGAACGCCGGCTTCGCACGCAGACGGTGCGGCTCGGAACGATCGGAAGTTACATCGCGGGTTCCGTCGCCGGGGCGCTGCTCTTCGTCACGGCCCATTACCTGGGTTTCCTGCTGCCTGCCTCTCTTGCCGCCTACGCGGGCGCGGTCGCCTGGTTCGAAGAATTCCGGGAACCC
>JBFLVN010000245.1:0-5533 GCA_040758475.1 Bdellovibrionota bacterium | reverse complement strand
GGCCCTGTACTAGAGTCGCGGCCCGCCGAAGGGCGAGATTTTACAAGCATTTCAGGAGTTTAATGGCGGCCGCTCCTTCCGCCAAAGCATATTCCCATGCCAACACACGTTCGAAACTGGGCAATCTTCATTTTCCTGCTCGTCGCGGGCTCCGTGGCCATCCTGGCCGCAAAGCCCATCGTCCTCGGCCTGGACCTCCAGGGGGGCATTCACCTCGTCCTGGAGATCAACGACCAGGACATCGTGACCCACGAGCTCAAGACCAGCCACCAGAACATCGTCGAACGGCTCAAGGAGAAGAAGCTACCCGAACCCACGGCCTCCGCCTACGAGGAAGAGTCCCTGGTGCTCACCTTCGCCGATGAGGCGCAACGCGACCAGGCGATGTCCGAAATCAACAACTATTTCAGCGGATTTGCCCAGATCGCCTCCGAGGACATCAAAATCCGGGTCCAGCTCCAGCGGACCTACTTGAACGAGATCAAGAAGCGCAGCATCCAACAGACGATGGAGACGATCGACCGCCGCATCAACGAATCCGGCATCGCCGAGCCCTCCATCACCCGCCAGGGCTACAACAAGATCGTCGTCCAGCTCGCCGGGGTGACGACCTCCCTCGACCTCAAGAACATCATCGAAAAAACCGCTGTCCTTAAATTCAAGCTCGTCGAGAGTTATGCCGCGGACAAGGAACTCCTGCTCAAACCCCACGACGGCAAGGTGCCCGACAACCTCGAACTCTATCCCCAGATGGATGAGGAAGAAGGGACCAAGGAAGTGGGTTGGTACCTGGTCCAGAAGTTCCCCGAAGTGGACGGCACCCTTCTCGAAGACGCCGTCACGATCCACGACGAGCGCGGCCTTCCCGCCGTGAGCTTCACCTTCAACGCGGAAGGCGCCGAGCAGTTCGGCAAAGTGACCCGGGAGAATCTCAAAAAGCAGCTCGCCATCGTCCTGGACGATCAGGTGAAGAGCGCCCCCGTCATCCAGAGCGAAATCCGGCGCAGCGGCCAGATCACCGGCAGCTTCACCTTGAGCGAAGCCCAGGCGCTGTCCATCGTGCTCCGCTCGGGCCCCCTGCCCGTCAAGCTCCACGTCGCCGAGGAACGCCTCGTCGGTCCTTCCTTGGGGCACGATTCCATCCAGCAGGGTTTCGTGAGCAGCGTCGTCGGGGCGATCCTGACGGTGCTCTTCATGGTGGTGTACTACCGGATCGGCGGATTCTTCGCGGACATCGCGCTGACGCTCAACATCCTTTTCGTTTTCGCTTTCCTGGCCATGTTCGGGGCAGTCCTTACGCTGCCGGGCATTGCGGGCATCGCCCTTACCATCGGCATGGCGGTCGACTCGAACGTGCTCATCTTCGAGCGCATGCGGGAAGAACTCCTCAGCGGCAAGACCGTGCGGGCGGCCGTGGATGCGGGCTACTCCCGCGCCATGGTGACGATCATCGATTCGAACCTCACGACCCTGATTACGGGCCTCGTGCTCTTCGTCTTCGGAACGGGCCCCATCAAGGGGTTCGCCGTCACGCTGAACATCGGCCTTCTCTCCAGCCTCTTTACGTCCGTCATCGTGACGCGCCTGTTCTACGACCACCTCACCGCCACGCGGCGGCTGCAAACGTTGAGCATTTAAAGTACGCCGGGAGTTTTCCGCTGTGTCCGAGAAAAAAACACACAAGTTCTTTACGGTCTTCCCCGAAAACCCGAACATCGACTTCGCCCGCCAGCGCTTCTTCTGGCTGGCGGTCTCCCTCGCCCTCATCGCCGGATCGTTCGTCATGTACAAGGCCCGGGGCCTTCAGTACGGGATCGAGTTCGCCGGCGGCGCCGACATCCAGGTCAAATTCGACGAAGCCGTCGCCACGGAAGACGTCCGCAAGGCCTTGGAAGACGGAAAGATCGAGGGCGCCAGCGTCCAGACCATCGAAGAATCGGCCAAGCTCGATATTGAAAAAGGCCTCACGGTGGGCCTGGGAGCCGGGGCCGCCTCTCCCGAGTTTCTTATCAAGGTAAAAGGCGTCGAGGGCGAAGACATCGCCGATACGGCCAAACGGACCCGCACGGCCCTGGAAGCCAAATTCGGCCCCAGCCGCACGGCCGAGCAGCCCACGGGCAAATGGGAAGTGCGCCGCCAGGAATCGGCCAGCCCGAGCGCCGTCGCCGAACTGACCAAGAAGGGCATGGACTCGATTTTCTATTCCACCATCCTGATTTTCCTCTACATCGTCGTCCGCTTCGCCCAGGTCGATTGGGCCTCCGCCGTCGGCTACGGCGTGGGGGCGGTGATCGCCACGGCCCACGACCTCCTCGTCATCTTCGCGGCCTTCACCTACACCGGCAAGGAAGTCACCCTCCCCGTGGTCGCCGGCGTGCTCACAGTCATCGGTTATTCCATCAACGACACGATCGTCGTCTACGATCGCATCCGCGAGAATTATTCCCGCAACCGGAGCCGGGAACTCTGGGAAACGATCAACAAGAGCGTGAACGAGACCCTCTCCCGCACCGTGATTACGGGCTGCACCACGTTCCTCGTCATCCTCTCGCTCATGTTCCTGGGCGGGAGCGTCATTCACGATTTCGCCTACACCCTCTTCATCGGAATCCTGACGGGGACTTATTCCTCCATCTTCGTCGCGAGCCCCATTTTCGTGTGGACGACCAAGGCCATCCACCGCTTCCAGAAGAGCAGGGCCGGAACGCTGGAAGCCAAGACGCCGCGGGTCTGACAAGACGTTCGTCATAAAAGAACAGGGGCGCAGAAAACTGCGCCCTTGTCGTTTGGGGGGATCGGGGTAGTGCCAATTCCGGAAAAGCGCTGGGTGTTTCCGGAGCCACCCGGCCGGGAGCGCCTCCGGGAAATCGAGCAAAGCCTCGGCTGTTCCCCTCTCCTCGCCTCCCTTTTCCTCCGGCGGGGACTTTCCTCCCCGGTGGAAGCCCGCCGGTTCCTCGAACCCTCGCTCGAACACTTTCACGACCCCTTCCTGCTGGCCGGCATGCTCAAGGCGGCGGACCGGCTCGCGCAAGCCGTGGCGGATCAAGAACCCATCACGGTTTTTGGCGATTACGACGTGGACGGGGTTTCTTCGACCGCCCTGCTCGTGAGTTTCTTTCGGTCCATCGGTGCAAAAGCCGATTACTACATCCCGCACCGGATCAAGGAAGGTTACGGCCTTTCCCAGGAAGGGATCGAGAAGGCGCTCGCCAGCGGCACGAAAGTCATCGTCACGGTGGACAACGGCGTCGCCCATCCGGAGGAAATCCGCCACGCCCAAAAAGCCGGCATCGACGTCATCGTCACGGACCATCACCAGGTTCCCGAAGAAGGCTCCCCCGCCTTCGCCATGGTCAATCCCCATCAGGAAGGCTGCACCTATCCCTTCAAAATCCTGGCGGGCTCGGGCCTCGCCCTCAATCTGGCCATCGCTCTCCGGCAGCGCCTCCGGCAAGCAGGCCGTTTTCGCGATCAAAAAGAACCGAACCTCAAAGAATTCCTGGACCTCGCGTGCCTGGGCACCATCGCGGACCTTGTCCCCCTTCGGGACGTGAACCGTGCCATTTCGCGCTTCGGCATCGAGGAAATCCGCAAGACAAAACGGCCGGGCCTTGCAGCCCTCCTCGCCCTCGCAACGGAAGACCCCGGTGGCCTTTCGGCCGAAGACGTGGCTTTCCGGATTTGTCCCCGCATCAACGCGGGCGGGCGCCTCTCCGACGCCCAGGCGGCCGTCGAGCTACTCCTAACGAGCGACGGCGCGGAGGCGAGGATGCTCGCCGCCCAACTCGACGCTCACAACGCCGAGCGCAAAGCCCTTGAAAAGGAAATGGCCGAGGAAGCCATCGCCCGGGTGGAGGAACAGGGCCTCGACAAACTGAAAGCCATCGTCGTCTGGAAGGAAGGCTGGCACCCGGGCGTCATCGGCATCGTCGCCGCCCGGCTCGTGGAACGCTATCACCGGCCCGCCATCGTCATCGGCGTCTTGAACGGAGAAGCCAAAGGAAGCGCCCGGAGCGTTCCGGGCTACAACGTCTACGAAGGCATCAAGAGCGCGTCGGCGCACCTCGAAGGATTCGGCGGCCACGCCCAGGCAGCCGGGTTTTCGATCGACCCGTCCAAGATCGGCGCCTTCGCCCAGGATTTTGAAAGCAACGCGAGGGCTTGGATTCGCCCGGAACACGAAGAGCCCCTTCTCCAGGTGGACGCCGAAGCGGCGCCCGAAGACCTCACCCCCCGGGCTGCCGGAGAGATCGAATCCCTCGCTCCCTTCGGGATGGAAAACCCCCGGCCGGTCCTGGCGGTCCGGTCGGCGCTCCTTGAAAACGCCCGGCTCCTGGATGGCGGCCATTTGAAGGGGCAACTACGGACCCCGGGCGGACGGCTCGACGTGATCGGGTTCCGGATGGCCGATCGCCTTCCCCAAGGGGCCTTCGCTTCGACCCTTGTTCTGGACCTCGCGGGCGTCCTCGAATGGAATCTCTGGCGGGGAACGCGGCGCCTTCAGTTCAACGTCAAAGACGTCCGCAAACCCTGAAAATGACAACTGTTTTCACTGAGGCCGCTAAAATGGCGCGGGCTGCTGCAAACCCGCGGGGAGCCGTGATAAGTACCCGATGATGGATGGCACCGTTACAGCCCCGGGACGCCCCCTCACCGCCTCCGGCGAAGTCCGGCGCGTCCTCTATGCGACACTCGGCCTCAACATCCTGGTGGCGGCGGCGAAGATCGCCTACGGCTACTGGGCGGATATCCTTTCCATCCGGGCCGACGGATTCCACTCCGTCACCGATTCCTTGAACAACGTGATCGCTCTCGTGGGGGTCTGGATGGCGGGCCACCCTCCCGACGAAGAACACCCCTACGGCCACGCCAAGTTCGAAATCTTCGCGGGCGGGCTGATCGGCCTCTCGCTCCTCTTCGTCGCCTACGACGTTTCCCACGAGGCGTTCCTGCGTTTTCGGGGGACCGCCGCGCACCTCCCTGAAATCACCGGAGGCGCTTTCGCCGTGCTCCTTGGAACTCTGGCCGTGAATCTAGCAGTCGCTTCCTACGAAGAACGGGTGGGAAAGCGGCTAAATAGCCCCATCCTCCTGGCGGATGCGACCCACACCAAATCGGATTGCGTCGTGACGAGCGGCGTTCTCCTCGCCGTCCTTCTCGTACGGCTCGGATACCCCGCGGCCGATCTCATCGCGGCGATCGGCGTATCGCTCTTCATCGCGTGGGCCGGCATCCAGGTCGTCCGCAATAACCTCAAGTATCTGGCCGATACGGCCTTGGTCAGCCCCTCGCAGATATACCCCCTGGTGCTCGCCGTGCCGGGGGTCGCTTCGGCCCACAAACTTCGGACCCGCGGGACGCCCGGGGCCGTCTACATGGACCTCCACATCCAGATCGCCCCCCACCTGAACGTCGTCCAGGCCCATCAGGTGACCCATTCCGTGATCAACACCATCAAGAAGAACGTATCGGGAATATCGGACGTCACCGTCCACACGGAACCCGCCCGTCCTCACCAGCGCTACACGCCGCT
>JBFLVN010000244.1:0-5576 GCA_040758475.1 Bdellovibrionota bacterium | reverse complement strand
GCCATGAAGGAGCTGGTATCCCCGCGCGAGTTCCAGGGCGTGGGCGATCGTGTGCCCGAAGTTGAGGATTTGCCGAAGGCCCCCCTCTCTTTCGTCCTTGGAAACGACGCCCGCCTTGATCTTGCAGCTTGCCAGCAGGGCGCGGCTCACCACTTGTGGATCGCCGGCGAGGAGCCTTTCCAAGTTCTTTTCGACGAAGTGGAAGAGGGCCTTGTCCGCGATGACACCGTGCTTGGCGATCTCCGCGGCTCCGGCGGTGATTTGCCGCCGGGGAAGCGTCGAGAGGAGGAGCGGGTCCATCACGACTTCGAGGGGCTGCCAGAAAGCGCCGATGAGATTCTTCCCGGCGGGTGTGTCCACCCCTGTTTTCCCGCCCACGGAACTGTCGGCCATGGCGAGCAGGGTGGTCGGGACTTGTACGAAGGGAACGCCGCGATGGAGCGTGGCGGCGAGAAACCCCACGAGGTCGCCCACGACCCCTCCGCCCAGGGCGACGAGCAGGCTGTCGCGGCCGTATCCCGAAGAGAGGAGGGCGTCTTCGAGGCGCTCTTTCGTCCGGCGCGTTTTCGCCCGTTCCCCCGAAGGAAATGAAAAGAGACGGGTCCTTGAATCGTGCGAGGCGAGAGCTCGCAGAAGCCGTTTGCCGTAGAGTTTTTCGACCATCCGGTCCGTCACGACGGCGATCCGTTTCCCTTCGGCCAGGGAGAGAAGGCGCTTGGGGAGCCCGGCGAGGCTTCCCGGTTCGATGACGATTTTGTAGGAATCGTCCCGGGTCGAGCGAAGATGAACGGAAAGAAGGGACATGGACGGGGACTCTTCTGCCTCCCCGGCGATCTATAGCCGATTTACGCCGGATTATCGCGGGGTGGATTGACCCCTTTGCGGTGCCGGGAATACCATCCCACGGGTCAACTGGTTTTTCCCGCTAGCCGGAAGATGTGCAAAATAGGCGCATGAGTGCATTTGCGCGCATTTTGAGGGACGGAACCATGCCTTTTTTTAAACCCCCCGCTTCGTGGTTGGCCTTGGTAATCCTTGCCGGGGCAGTGGGATGCGGGATCAGACCTCCCAAGCTTCCTTATATTGAAGTCCCCGTGGGCGCCGGCAAGGCGGAGGCGAGCGCTCTGGTCGAGGAGGGGAATCGCGCGTTCCGCCATCAGGCGGAGGAGAAGGAACTGCGCCGCGCAATCGAACTCTTTCAGAGAGCCTTTGCCATCGATCCTTATTATCCGGGCCTCGGCGGCCAATTGGGGTACGCCTATTATCTCCTGGCAGACAACGTCATCCCCTTCGAAAAAGAGGACGAGCGCCAGGACGCTTACCGGCTCGGCCGCGATTACGCCCTCAAGGGCCTCGAAGCCAACGGCATGATGCGGGATGTCCTGCAGAAGAGCGGCGACTTGCAGGACGCCATCGCTTTCTCGACGAAAGACGACCTGGGCGCGATGTACTGGGCGGCTATCAATTGGGGAAGGTGGGGCGAGATCGAAGGGATTCTCAAATTGGGCCTGGCTATTCCCAAGATCAAGGCGCTAAATGAACGGGTTCTCGAACTCGACGAAAGTTACTCCGAATACGGGGTGCATCGCTTCTTCGGGGCTTACTGGGTCAAGGTCCCGATCGGGAAAGATCTGGAGAAATCCAAATGGCATTTCGAGCGTTCCATCGAGAAAGCGCCCCACATCTTGCTCGGCAAGGTGATGATGGCCGAGTACTACGCTCAGGCGATGGACGACCGGCCGCTCTTTGTAAATCTCCTCAGCGAGGTGCTCGCGGTGCCGGAAGACCCCGCCGATCCGTTCATCCTGATGAACCGTGGTGCGCGGAGGCGGGCGAAGGAACTGCTGGGCCAGGTGGATGATATTTTCTGAGCGATAAATTCTTTTTCGAGGTGCCCATGAAACTTCGCTTCCTTCCGATCGCCCTCTGCGCCGTTCTCCTCCTCGCTTCGGACGCCCGGGCCGAGAGCAAGTACCGGCTCAAGTTCGCCACGCTCGCCCCCGACGGCACGCCCTGGTCCGCCGTCCTTCAGGATTTCAAGAAACGGGTCGAGGACGGCACCAACAAGGAAATCACCATCAAGACCTACTTGAACGGCATCCTGGGCGACGAGCGCGCCATGATCGAACAGATGCGCTTCCACAAGATCACGGGCGGCGGTTTTACCTCGAGCGGCATCTCGACCGTCGTCCCGGAACTTCAGCTCCTCGAAATTCCGTTCCTGTTCCGTGACTACGAAGAGATCGATTACGTCATGGACCAGATCCTCTGGAAGGACATGCAGGGGCTTTTCGAAAAACAGGGGCTCTTCCTCTATTCCTGGGCCGAGAACGGCTGGCACGATTTCGGGTTCACGAAAAAGAAAGTTTCCTCTTGGGCCGATTTCGCCGGCCAGAAGGCTTTCGCCCAGGAGTCGGAAGTCTCCATCGCCATGATCGAGGCTTTGGGCGGCAAGGCCGTGCCGCTCGCCGTGCCGGACGTCCTCTCCGCCCTCCAGACGGGCCTCATCGACGCCTATTCGACGACGCCGGTCTACGGCATCGCCGGCCAGTGGTTTACCCAGACCAAGTACTGGTGGGACACGGGCCACATCTACCAGCCGGCGGCGGTGGTCTTCGATTTGAAATTCTGGAACGAACTTCCCGAGCAGTACCGGACGCTCATCCTGGGTTTCAAGGACGATCTGCAGAAGAAAGCCCGCGCCGACGTTCGCGGGATTGACGAGGGTATCCTGGCGGATTTCCAGAAGCAGAAGATCGAAGTAATCCCTTGTCCGCCCCAGGAGAAAGCCAAGATGGCCAAGGCGACGGAGGAAGTCGCCAAACGGCTCATCGCCAAGGGAATTTTCAAGCAGGAACTCTACGACCGGGTGAAAAAGACCCTTAGCGAACTGCGGGCCAAAAAGAAGTAGCGGGAAAATTCGTGGCCCAGCTCCTCTCCGCCCTCCGCCGCATTGATAGCGCCCTGGCCCGGGCTGAGGGGGCGGTGATCGTCCTTTGCGTCTCCCTCATGCTCTTCTTGGCGTTCGGGCAGGTGGCCCTCCGGCCGGTGACGAGCGGTTTTCCTTGGGCCGATCAGCTCGCGCGTTTTCTCGTGCTGTGGACGGGTGTTTTAGGAGCATCGCTCGCCACCCGCCGCCGCAAACACATCGCCATCGACGTTGTGACCAAGTTCCTCTCACCCCGCGGGCGGGCGATGGCCGCGTTGATCGGGAACGGGCTTGGGATTTTGCTGTGCGCTTTTCTCCTCCTGGTATCGATCCGGTACGTGGCGGCGAACCGCGAGAACGCGACGCTGGCCACGACCATGCACCTTCCCATCTGGCTCGTCCAGGCGGTGATTCCCTACGGCTTTGCCGCCATGTTCCTGCGGTTTCTGGACGGCGTACTCGAAGACGCGCAGGGACTTCTGACGGGGGATTTTTCCTACCAGAAACAATTTGAAGAAGCGCCCGAAGCGGCTTTCTCCAAAGGGGAGGGGTCGTGAAAACCCTCCTCATCGTTCTCTTGTTCCTGACGCTCCTCAATTCCGGCGCACCACTGTGGCTGGTGATCGGCCTTCTGTCCGTGATCTCCTTTGTTTTTTGGGGCGAAGGCGGGAGCGATCTGGCGGACCTTTTATCCGAAGGCGCGCCGCTTTCGGATTTGTGGAACCACGGGGTCGATTACTCCCTCTCCGTTCCCATCCAGATGTTCCGGGTGACCGAATCCCCCGTCCTCATCGCCATCCCGCTTTTCACGATCGCCGGGATGATCATGACGAAGGGGCAGATTTCCAAGCGCCTCGTCGAAGTCTCCCGGGCGGCCGTGGGATTCCTTCCCGGGGGCCTCGCCGTCACGACGATTGTGGGGTGCACGTTCTTCGCGGCCATCTCGGGTGCTTCGGCCGTCACGATTATCGCCATCGGCGGCATGCTCTACCCGGCCTTGAAGAGCGAGGGGTATTCGGAAAAATTCTCGCTCGGGCTTCTCACCTCGTCCGGCGCTCTTGGCATTCTCGTTCCACCGTCCCTCCCGCTCATTATCTATGGCGTCGTCGCCAAGGCGGATATCAACAAACTCTTTGTCGCGGGCCTTCTGCCAGGCCTTCTGACCATGGGGGCCCTTTCCATCTATTCCGCTTTTCAAGCCGAGACCCATGGCGTTCGGCGCGAGCGGTTTTCGTTTCCGGAGCTGCGGGAAAAAATCCGGAAAGGAATCTGGGCGATCCTGCTCCCCGTCCTGCTGCTCGTCGGTATCTACGGGGGCTACACGACGGCGGCGGAAGTGAGCGCTGTCGCGGTTGTCTATGCCCTCGTGATCGAAATTCTCGTCCACAAGGCCCTTAAATGGAGCGACCTTGGAAAAATCTTCGTCGATTCCCTCGTCCTCGTGGGGGCCATCCTGGTCATCCTTTTGATGGCGCTTTCCTTTACGAACTTCCTGGCCGTCGAGCAGATTCCCCAGTACGCGACCGAATGGATCAAGGGCTACGTGACGACGCCGCTTGGATTCCTGGCGGCGGTCAACGGCCTTCTCCTCATCGTCGGGTGCATCATGGATATTTTCAGCGGCTTGCTTATCGTAGGGCCGCTCGTCGTTCCCATCGCCCAGGCCTTCGGCGTGGACCTCATCCACCTGGGGATTGTTTTCGTCCTCAACCTGGAGATCGGGTTCGTCACGCCGCCTTTCGGGATCAACCTCTTCATTTCGAGCAGCTATTTCCGCAAGAGCGTGCCGGATATCCTGAAAGCCGCCTTGCCGTTCATGGCGATCCTGCTCGGATGCCTGGCGGTGATCACGTATTTCGAAAACATTTCACTCGTTCTCGTGCGGTAAGGGGTACTTACATTCCCGGCGGCGGCTCGGGGAGGCGGTCGAGAGGAGGTCCGCTCTTCGCGGATTTGAGGGTGTCGAAAACCCGATAACGGATTCCGAAGCGAAGGGAGGACGCCGCTTCCCAGTCGCGCCGTCCCGCGGGAGCGTTCGCGCCGCCAGCGTTCGCGTAGACCCAGCTCGCTTCCCCGAAAATCACGAAATCGTTGTCCCGGTCGGCGAATCCAAGCTCCGCTCCAACGCCCGTTTCCGTCCAGCCCATGGAGGAGAGGGTTTGCACGCAGTCCGAATCATCGTCGTCATCGAAAAGGATGTCGAAGAAATCTTCCGTCGCGCTCGAATCGTCGGTTTCGCACCGGCCGCCGTAGGAGGCTGCGGCTACAAGATAGGGAGAGATTCGTATGCTTTTGATGACTGTACGGCCGAAGGGATAGAGGCGCATGCGCGATCCGATGGACATGCTCCCCCCCTGCGGAAAGTCGGCGCTGTAGCCGCCCAGTTCCAAGATGTCCCATTCGAAGGATTTGAAAGTTCGCCCGATGGAGAGGGTGCCAAAGCCCCCAAGAAGGCTCTGGTTTTCGTTCGTATGCCCGCCCGAGATGGAGACGGCCACGCCGTTTCCCGTCCAGTCCCATTCGTCGTGAAGTCCGCCCGCCAAGGCCGTCAGGGGGAAAAGCAAAAAGCACAGGGCGCAGAAGAAAACACGCATGATGAAGGCTCCGGGCCGTCCAGGTTATTTCCCGCCGCGGGAAAGGGCCAACC
>JBFLVN010000243.1:0-5634 GCA_040758475.1 Bdellovibrionota bacterium | reverse complement strand
TGGAAGACCTCTTCCAAATTGTGGTCGACGTTGCGCGACAACGTTCGAACCATGAGAAGAAAGCCGACGCCCGCTGAAGATCGGCTTTGGCAGCGCATTAGAAACCATCAGCTCGGCGCCCGGTTCCGGCGCCAACATTCAATCAACCGCTACGTCGCCGATTTCTATTGTGCAGAGGCTGGACTTGTAATCGAAGTAGATGGAACCGTTCACGAAACTCGAATCGAAGAAGATATTGCGCGGGATGAATTCCTTAGCCAACACGGCCTCAAAGTTCTTCGATTTTCCAACCAGCAAATCGAAGAACAGCTTGAAAGTGTTCTCGAATCAATTAAAGGGCATCTCAAATCTCCCTGATTCTTCGCACCCCCTCTCCGTCGATACGGAGAGGGGGCCAGGGGGTGAGGTATGACTGAGCTCAAAAAGTTCTGGCCCAAGGAAGGCCCCGCGCGGGTGCCGTACTGGGTCTATTCGGACCCGGAGGTCTACCAGCGCGAGCTCGAACGGATCTTCGCCGGGCCCACCTGGAACTACGTGGGGCTGGAGGTGGAAGTCCCGCGCCCCGGCGATTTCAAACGGACCCACATCGGGGAAGAGTCGGTCGTCCTCGTGCGCGGGAAGAAGGGCGATCTGTACGTCCATTTGAACCGCTGCACCCACCGGGGCCTGGAAGTCTGCCGGGAGAGTTTCGGGAACAAGGCGACGATCCAGTGCCCCTACCACCAGTGGACCTACGATCTTTGCGGCAATCTGGTGGGCGTGCCCTTTCGAAAAGGCGTTCTCGGCCAGGGGGGAATGCCCGCCGATTTCGATACCAAGAACCACGGGCTCACTTCGCTCAAAGTCCACGCCCGGGGCGGCGTCATCTTCGCTTCGTTCGACAAGAACGCCGTCCCGTTCGCAAATTACTTGGGCGAAACCATGCTCAAACTCTTCGACCGGGTTTTCGATGGAAGAAAGCTCACGGTCCTGGGCTACTCGCGGCAGTTAATTCCTTCCAACTGGAAGCTCATGTTCGAGAACATCAAAGACCCCTACCACGCCTCGCTCCTCCACGTTTTTCTCGTCACTTTCGGACTTTTCCGGGCCGACCAGAAATCCGAAATCCGCATGGATTCGATGGGCCGCCACGGGGCGCTCATCTCGCGAAAGGGCGAACAAAAGGCCGGCGAGGGAACGGCCGACATGGCCTCCTTCAAGGCCGACTTCAAGCTCAAAGACCCGCGCCTTCTCGATCCCGTGAAGGAATTTCCCGACGCCAACACGGTCGTCATGCAGACGATCTTTCCCAACTTGATCGTCCAGCAGCAGTCCAACACGCTTGCCACCCGCCAGATCGTCCCCCGGGGGCCGAACCACTTCGAACTCGTCTGGACTTTCTTCGGTTACGAGAACGACTCGCCCGAGATGACCCAGCGTCGCCTCCGGCAGGCGAATTTGATGGGCCCGGCCGGGCTCGTCTCCGTGGACGACGGCGAGGCCCTCTGCATGACCCAGGACGGCGTCCGGGCGGCCCGCTCCGGCGCGGCGGTCTTGGAGCTTGGCGGCCGCGACTGCGACGGGGCCGACCACATGGTCACCGAATCGTGCATCCGGGGCTTTTACAAGTACTACGCCGAGATCATGGGATTCGGGGAAGAAGCATGAAGCTCTCCTCCCTCTCGGACCGCGACCTGCGGCTCGAAATCGAATCGCTCCTCACGGACTACGCCTACGTCCTCGACGAAGGCGAGATCGAGAAATGGCCCGCGTTCTTTACCGAGCAAGGGCTCTACAAGATCGTCTCCCGGGAGAATTTCGAGAAGAAGCTGCCCCTCGCCCTCTGGCTCTCCGAGAGCCGGGCCATGTGCGAGGACCGGGTGACCGCCCTCCGGCAGGCGAGCGTCTACTCGCCCCGGGTGCTTCGGCACCTCGTCACCAACGTGAAAATTCTCTCCCACGACGGCGAGAGAGTCCGCGCCCAGTCCAACTTCGCCATCCTGCAGACGCTTCTCGACGGCGAAACCCACTTGTTCATTTCGGGAAAGTATCTCGACACCATCGTGAGCGAAGGCGGGAAATTGGTCTTTGAAGAGAAGATTTGCGTGTATGACACGCTCCGGATACCGAATTCGGTGGTCTGGCCGGTGTGAACTGGTTTTTATTTTCGGTATATAATGGTTTCGGATTTAAAATGTACCGATGATTGTCCTTTACCACGCTCCTGGTGCCCCTGGTTATATGCCTCTTGGAATTAGTATCTCCGATGAAAGGGCTCAAACCTTCTTTACAAAAGCGAAAGGCCTTTTTCACGCTCGTGGAAATTCCAAGGCCATAGAGTTTCTTAACTCTGCCCCATTCATCATCCGAGATGCGCTTAATGACTTCGGAGATGATTTCTATGCACTAGAAGCCACTCTGCCACTAAAGCAATACGAAGAAATACGGAAGAAATACGATGCTTCTGAAAACGAAATGCTCTTTAGTGGAGTTGCTGACGTATTTTTGGAAATTGGATTGCCAATTCGATTTATCGCCATCGAGCTTTCTGAATCGCAAACGAATCCGGCTGAGCGACCAGCAAATGCCCTAAAGCCAATCGAAATCAAAAAGGTAATCGAAGATTATATGGGAGTTCATCAGGGTTATCTTGCAGATTTTGCAACATATAAGGATGTTGAATCATTCTATAGAGATATAAATCTTGATATTGACTTGACTAAGTACGATGGAACTAATCGGGAAAAATTTGTCAAAGTTCTCGAAAGAAGTTCTCCAGAAATTCAAGCGGAAATCCTTGAGGGCATCCTCAAAAGATATCCCGTAGGCAGTTCAGAGCGACGAACCCAGCGGCGACACGATGAAATGCATGACTGGATACCACGATTACGGGGACCGCAAGCAGTAAAACAGCCCTTACTTACAATTACCAGCGAAGTTGTACAACGGGCACTAAATGATGCTGAATTACTGATTCGATCAACTGGCGCTACAAGTGGAGTCGATCGGGCTCATACCGCCTTGCATGGGTACCTAAGAGCTATTTGTGAAAAAGCGGGAATAGTCATAGAGCCGGGCGCAACACTGACAAAACTTTTTAAAGAACTATGCCAACACCATCCTGCTCTCAAAGATCGCGGATCGCGCCCAAATGATATTGAACGAATTCTAAAAGCATTGGCTGTGATCGTAGATACCCTGAATCCATTAAGAAACGAAGGCAGTGTTGCTCACCCAAATGAAAATTTACTCGAAAAACCAGAAGCAATGCTCACAATCAATAGCATTCAATCCATATTGCACTATCTTGAAGATAAACTCTTCTCGACCAACTGATCCCCCCTAAAATTTCTTTCTGAAGCTAGATGGTCCGGGGATTCCGCTCCCGCCCCAGTCGAGTGCCGTTCGCACCCTCGCTAGGCAAGCACGCGGCGGCTGGCCCTGGGGGCCAGCACCTATTAGAATGGCTTTCCTAGGTGCTTGGGCTGTTTGAGTTATAGGCTTCCCATGAAAGAAAAGACCGAAATCCTCCGGCGGCCGGCCTACGGCATCGCGGAAGCGGCCCACGTCCTGGGCGTTCCGCCCTCCACCCTGCGCTACTGGGTCTGCGGGCAGCGCTCCCACAAGCCGATCCTGAACGTCGAGGACCCGGATAAAAAAGCCCTCTCGTTCCTGGATCTCGTAGAAGCCCACGTCCTTAGCGCCCTGCGCAAGACGCACGACATCCCGCTGCCAGAGCTCCGGAAAATCGTCCAGAAGGTATCCAAACTCTCCCCCAAATCGCGCCACCCGCTCGCCGAGCACCGCTTCGCCACCCAGGGGAAAAACGTCCTGGTCGAGGAGACTTCCAAGCTGCTCGTGAATCTCTCGAAGGACTTTCAATACGAACTGCGCGAAATCGTGGAGCAGTACCTGAACCGGATCGAGTGGGACGAGCAGCGGCGTTTCCCCATCCGGCTCTACCCCTACGCCGCCCGGGGTGCCCCCTCCCGGGACCGGCGCATCGTCGTCGATCCGTTCGTCTCGTTCGGGCGTCCCGTCGTGGTCCGCAAGGGCGTGCGGACGGAAGTGATCGCCGACCGCTTCAAGGCCGGCGAAGACCCCGAATCGCTCGCCCGGGATTTCGGCATCGAGCCGGAAGCGGTCTGGGACGCCATCCGCTACGAGTCCCGCATTGGCGCCGCCGCCTGATCCCCTGGTCTTCTTCACCGACCGCGACGTGGGGCGGTACTACGTCCCCGAAGCCCTGCGAAAAGCGGGCGAGACGGTGAAAGTCCACGCCGACGAATTTCCCGAAGAAACGGACGACGCGACGTGGCTCCGGGTCGTGGGCCGTCACGGCTGGATCGTCCTGACGAACGACAAGAAAATCCGAAAGCGCCCGAACGAAATAGAGGCCGTGCGGGAAGCCAAGGTGCGGATGTTCGCCTTCGGCTCCGGCAACCTGAAAGGCGAGGTCATGGCCGAGCAGATCGTGAAAGCCCTACCCGAGATCAAATCTTTAATATCTCGCCAAAGCGCCCCGTTCATCGCCAACATTACCGAAGGGGGAAGGGTCCGCCTCATCCGGACGTGGTAGCCGCTCTTCTCTTTTCGCTTTCTTCTTCCGCCAACTGCTTCTTCGCCACTTTCTCCAAGGTCGCCCGGGGGAATTCCTTCCGGAATTCAACCGCCCGGGGGACTTTGAAGGTGGCGAGCTTCCCTTTGCAGTAATCGATGATTTCCTGTTCGCTGGCGCTCTTGCCGGGGTTCAGGATGATGAAGGCCTTGGGGACTTCCTGGAGGACGTTGTCGGGGATGCCGATGACGGCGGCTTCGTAGACGGCCGGGTGCATCATGAGGACGCGCTCGATTTCGCTCGATGCCACGTTCTCGCCGCCCACTTTGAGCATGTCCTTCTTGCGGTTCACGTAGAAGACATAGCCCTCCTCATCGATCGTCACGTTGTCGCCGGTCTTGAACCACCCTTCGGGGGAGAGGGCCTCGGCGGTGGCTTCGGGGTTCTTGAGATAGCCTTTCATAAGCGAGATACCCGGAACGCCTAGGATTTCGAGCTCGCCCGTTTCGTTCGGGCCGCAGGGTTTTCCGTCCTCTCCCACAATGCGGATGCGGTAACCGGGATTCACAAACCCCACGGCCCGGTTTTTCCCGGGATCAATAGGGCTCGTGACGACGGGGGTCGTGATGGTCTCGGTCATTCCAAACCAGCCGATGGTCCGGACATTGAATTTCTGTTCGAGGGCCGTCGCCACGGCGCCACCGCCCCAGAGGCGGAAAGAGTGGTTCTTCTCGTGGGGCCCGGGCGGTTCCATGACGAGCATTTTCGTTAGCGCCGGGACGTAGCTCCACACGGTGGGCTTGTGTTCCTGCACGATGTTCCAGAAACGGGTCTTGGAAAATCGCTCCATCAACACGATGTCGGCCCCCACGGCGAGGGAGGGAAGGGTCGAATAGGTCTGGGCGTTGATGTGGAAGTACGGAAGGCAGACGAGGTGCCTATCCGTCTCCCGAAGTCCTTGGGTGCGGCTCATGATTTCCGCCGACCAGACGTAATTGCCCTGGGTGATCATCACCCCCTTGGGGCGGCTCGTCGTACCCGAGGTATAAAGCACGGCGCAGGTATCGAGCGGGTTGAGTTTCGGTTTGTCGTACCGG
>JBFLVN010000242.1:0-5676 GCA_040758475.1 Bdellovibrionota bacterium | reverse complement strand
ACTTGACGACCTCGATCTTCTCGATCGTCACGTCCTTGACCGGCCGGTCCATGCGGGCCGTGGGCGTAACGGAAATGTTCTGCACGATGTCCTTCGATTCGGCGCAATCCCCGAAGATCGTGTGCTTGCCGTCAAGCCAGGGGGTTTCCTTCACCGTGATAAAGAACTGGCTGCCGTTGGTTCCGGGGCCGGCATTCGCCATGGCCAGGAGCCAGGGGCGGTTGAATTTGAGTTCCGGGTGGATCTCGTCCTTGAAACGGTAACCGGGGCCGCCCGTGCCGTTGCCGAGCGGATCGCCGCCCTGGATCATGAAGTCGCGGATCACGCGGTGGAAAACCGTGCCGCTGTAGAGGGGCTTGCCCTTCATCTTTTCGCCGGTCCGGGGGTTAGTCCATTCCTTCTCCCCCGTGGCGAGGCCGGCGAAATTCGCGACCGTCTCCGGAGCCTTGTCCGGGAACAAGGTGCAGTTGATCTTCCCCATGTTGGTGTGAATGATCGCTTTCATCTTCCCTCCTGCCAGAAGCTTGTCACATCCCAAACCCGCAACGATCCCGAAGGACGCCACGGCGACGATCACAACGCGCATCAGGCTTCCTTTGTGCATTTTTCGCAAGTCCTCCACAGTCAGTTGTTGATCGGACGCCGCTGCCAGATAGAGACTTTCCCATGGTGAGTCAATGGCATTGTCCAAAAGCCTTCTCCAAGGCGGGAGAATGGGCCCTGTGCCCCGCGCAAACCCTGGTTTTTCCTTGACATCCCGCCAACCCCGGCATAGTCTCCGGCCCGCTCGGAAACCCCTTTTTCGGGGCTTAGACAAGGGGTTCGGGCGATTCGGGCCAGCCACCCATGTATTTCGATTTCGCGAACGTCCTGGTTTTCCTGGCCGTCGGGATGGGGTTCATCTTCATCGCCGTGACCGTCTCGCGCCTGATCGCCCTTCGCCGCCCCAACAAAACCAAGCAAACAGCCTACGAATGCGGGGAACTGCCGGTCGGTGATAGCTGGGCCCAGTTCAACATCCGTTTCTACGTCGTGGCCGTCATGTTCCTCATCTTCGACGTGGAAGTGGCGGCCATGTATCCCGTCGCCAAAACCCTCAAGAGCTGGATCATCCGGGGTGCCCAGGAAGGCGCCCCGTACGGCTCTGCCGTGCTTTGGGAGATCGTCCTGTTCGCCGTCATCCTGTTCGTCGGCCTCATCTACGTGTGGGGCCGCGGCGATCTCGAGTGGATCAAGACTGTGGGCACCGATTCTGGCCGGGAAGACCGCAAGTCCTCATAGTAATTGAGGAATTCCGCGTTTCAGGGAGCTTTGGCAATGGCCGGACAATCACTTAGCAAACCCCCGATCCACGTGGATGCGTCGTACTATAGCCCTATCGACGGCGGGATCGTCCTGGCTAACGTGGATGAGTTCCTCGCCTGGACCCGGGCCAATTCCCTTTGGTACATGCTCTTCGGCCTCGCCTGCTGCGCCATCGAACTCATGCAGACGGGCGGCCCCCGGGCCGACTTGGACCGTTTCGGCGCCGTGTTCCGGGCCTCGCCGCGCCAGTCCGACATGATCATCGTCGCGGGCACGCTTACTTATAAAATGGCGACGCGGGTCAAAATTCTCTACGACCAGATGCCCGAACCCAAATACGTGATTTCCATGGGGAGCTGCTCGAACTGCGGCGGCCTCTTCGACCTGGGCTATTCCGTTTGCAAAGGTGTGGACAAGATCATCCCGGTGGACGTGTACGTTCCCGGATGCCCGCCGCGCCCGGAAGCCCTCACGGAAGGGGTTATCAAACTCCAGGAAATCGTGAAGCGGGACCGTTACTTGCGGCGCAAAGTCGCCGCCTGATCCGGCGTTTCAATCCAGTATCCACGGGTTTGCTACGAACCATGACGAGTGACGAGATCATCGCCCGCCTGACTCAAAAGTTCGGGGCGGAAAAAATCCAGCGGGTAAAACCCGAGGGCGTGCCGCAGCCGGTGGCCATTGTCGCCGCCGATACGCTTCGCGCGGCCGTCAAATACCTCCAGGAAGACCCTGAACTTGATTGCGGCTACCTCGCCACGATCTGCGCCAGCGACTTCCTCCCCGAGGAGAAAAAGACCAAAAGCGCAGACGGCCAGGAGAAAATCGAAAAAATCCCCGGGCGGATGGAAGTCGCCTATCACTTCGGTTCCTACGCGAAGAACCACCGGGTGAACCTCAAGGTCGTCATCCCCTCGCGGGAAAACCCCACGGTCCCCTCGATCTACAGCCTCAATCCGGCCGCCGATTGGTTCGAGCGGGAGCAATTCGACCTCCTGGGAATCCAGTTCGACGGTCACCCCGACCTCCGGCGCCTCCTGATGCCCGAGGACTGGCAGGGCTACCCGATGCGCAAGGACTACCAGCAGGCCCCCGAGTGGCGCGGCATTCCGACGTCGCGGGAGAATTCCCACGATCTCTTCCTGAAACGCCTGGCAGCTGAAGAAGCCGAAGAAGCTGCCGAGGAGAAGCTCTCATGAGCGTCGCGTCCGTCAGCTCGAGCGGCGAAGAGATGCTCCTCAACATGGGGCCCCAGCACCCCTCCACCCACGGGGTGCTGCGTTTCATTCTCCGTACCGACGGCGAAGTGATCAGCGCCGTGGAGCCCGACATCGGGTTCCTCCACCGCTCCATCGAAAAGATCGCCGAAATCGTCACCTTCGAGCAGTTCATGCCCTACACGGACCGTGTGGATTACCTCGCGGCCATGAACGCCAACCACGCCTGGGCCCGGGCCGTCGAAGAGATCGCCCACATCGAAGTGCCCCGCCGCGCCCAGGTCATCCGGGTCATTACGGACGAGCTCAACCGGATCATCTCTCACCTGCTCGGCGGCGTGGGCGCCCTCGCCATGGACCTGGGGGCCGTGACGCCCTTCCTCCACGCCATCCGCGAGCGGGAAACCGTCAACGACATCATCGAATCCCTCTGCGGCGCGCGCCTGACGTACAACTACGTCCGGATCGGCGGCGTCTGGTACGATCTTCCCCGTAACTTCGCCGACCGCACGCTCGAGTTCCTCGATCACTTCGAGCCCGCCCTGGACGAATTCGACCGCCTGGCGGGCCAGAACAAGATTTTCAAAGAGCGCCTCGCGGGCGTGGGCGTCGTGAGCGCTAAGGACGCCATCGCCCACGGGCTCGTGGGGCCGAACCTGCGGGCTTCGGGCGTCAAGTACGACCTTCGCCGCAACATGCCCTACAGCATCTATCCCGAACTCGAATTCGACATCCCCGTGGGCCAGGGAATCCTGGGAACGGTGGGGGATTGCTACGACCGCTACTGGGTGCGCATCCAGGAAATGCGGGAGTCGGTCAAAATCCTCCGGCAGGCCTTCAAGATGCTCCCCGACGATAAAACCATCAAGGCCAAGCTGCCGAGCGTTTTGAAGCCCCCGGCTGGCGAAATTTACGTCGCCGTCGAAGCTCCCCGCGGGGAGATGGGCTGGTATCTCGTCACGAATGGCGGGCCCAAGGCCCACCGCGGCCGGGTTCGCACGGGCTCCTACGCGGCCATGAGCGCCATCCGGTTTATTTCCCGGGGCCTCATGATCGCCGATCTGGTGGCGTGCATCGCAGCGTTCGATACGATCGCCCCCGAAGTGGATCGCTGACATGCAGGAATTTGCGGAAAAACTCTACGCTCCCGGCGGCGCCCTCGAAGGCGCCCATCCCTGGCTGATTTCGGTCGCCGTCATGCTCGGCGGCTGCCTGATAGTGTTCCTCTTCGCCGCCCACATCGCGGGCATCTACAGCTGGTTCGAGCGCCGGTTCGCGGGGCGGATTCAGTCGCGCGTGGGCCCGAACCGTGTAGGGCCCCAGGGCTTCGCCCAATGGGCGGTCGACGGCCTCAAGACCTTCCAGAAGGAAGACCTCATCCCCGAAGGGGCCGACAGCGCCCTTTTCAAACTGGCGCCCTACGTGGCCTTCGCCGGGATGTTCTGCGTCTTCGCCGCCCTGCCCTTCTCCTCGAGCTGGGTGATCGCCGACTTCAACGTGGCGATGGTCTACATCTTCGCCGTCGCCTCGGTGGAAGCCATCGGCATCCTCCTGGCCGGATGGGCGTCCAACTCCAAGTGGAGTTTCTACGGCGGCATGCGGTCGGCCGCCCAGATCATCAGCTACGAAATTCCGGTCGGCATCGCCACCCTAGCCATGGTAATCGCCGCCGGGTCACTAAGCCTCCAGGAGATCGTCCGCGACCAAGGCGTCAATCCCCTGGATTGGAACCTCTTCTACTCCCCCTTCGCCGCCGTCGCGTTTCTCTGCTTTTTTACGGGGGCCATCGCCGAGATCAACCGCGCCCCCTTCGATCTTCCCGAAGCCGAATCCGAACTCGTTGCGGGGTTTGCCACCGAGTATTCGGGCCTTCGGTTCCTGTTCTTCTTCTTCGCCGAATGGGCGAACATTTATGTCATCAGTGCGATTGCCACCTGCGTCTTCTTCGGCGGCTGGCAAGTCCCGGGACTTCCCACGGAACGGCTCATCCAATTCGGCGCGCCGATCACCTACGGGTTCCTCACCCTCACGATGCTTGGCGCCGGGGCCATGGGTTGGTGGATCGCCGCGGCGCGGGACGACAAAGGCCTTCGCGGCGGCACCGGCAATTCCGTGGCCGCGACGATCATTTCGCTCGCCCTCGGATGGGGCCCCGCCATAACGGCCGGCGTCCTCCTCTGGGCGGCGCTCATGTTCGGCGTTCCTCCGGGCATCCAGAAATTCATGGCCAACGTGGTTCAGATGCTCTGTCTCTTCGCCAAGGCGCATATTCTCGTCGTCCTCGTGATCCAGCTCCGCTGGACGCTTCCGCGCCTGCGCATCGATCAGCTCATGATGCTCTGCTGGAAGTACCTTACTCCCGCCGCGTTCATCGCCGTCCTGGGGAACGCTTTCTGGATGACGTACGTCGCCCCCGACAGCATCTTCCAGAAACTCGTCCGGCTGGCCCTCTTCGCGGGATTCGTGACACTCCTCGTGATCTTCGCCATGCGCGTCGCGCGGAACCTCCGCCAGACCCGCTCGGCGGTCGATTTGAAACTCAACGTTTGAGGCGCCTGGAGAGCACCAGATGGAAGCCAAGGAAGCCCAACAGCCTGCCGCTCAGCCCGGCGTGACCGGGGCCTACAGCCTGCGCCCCCAATCGGGCAGCGCTCTCTCCCGTTACTGGCAGAACATCAAGGACACGGTGAGTTCCGTGTTCGAGGGGCTCACCATCACGACGAGCCATCTCCTGCGCACGCCCGTCACGATCCAGTATCCCGAAGTGAACGTGAAGGCCCAGCTCCCGGAGCGCTACCGCGGTTTTTTGAACGTGGACATGGACGTCTGCATCTCCTGCCGCAATTGCGAAAAAGCCTGCCCGATCACCTGCATCTACATCGACGACGTGAAGCTCGAACGCCAGAGCATCGTCGGAAACAACGGCAAGGCCTCCAAGAAGATGCTCTACCCGACGGTCTTCAACATCGACCTCGCCAAATGCATGTGGTGCGGCCTGTGCGTGGAACCCTGCCCCACGGGCGCCATCTATTTCACGAAGGAGTTCGAGCGTTCGACCTCGAATATCCGCGATCTTTACTTCGAATTCGTCACCCCCGAAGAGCGCAAGGCGCTCAAAGCGAAGGCGAAGAAATTCGCCGAGGCCGAGGCGAAA
>JBFLVN010000241.1:0-5694 GCA_040758475.1 Bdellovibrionota bacterium | reverse complement strand
ACCCTCTTTGCGGCCCCGGGACTGCGCCGGGGGCGGTCCCTCATGGACCTGGACGAACAGGGTGAGGATGCGTTCCTTCGAGAGACGTTCGAGTTGCCCTTCAATCCGGACCGCCTGGGCCTCGTTCATCCACCCCGTTTCGCCCGTGAGGTGATCGGCCGCGCTATCCGGAGAGCGGCGGCAGGCGGTGGCGAAAAAGAGAAACAGAAGGAAACCGGCAGCCGCGGTCCGTGTGATTCCCCTCACACGGGGAGTAATGCGGGCCTGCTCTTTCGTGTCCGGTACTTTCATTGCCTTCGCCGCGCATTGTGGCGTACCATGCCACTTCGTCCACGCGCCGGGTTTTCTCGCGATGACTGTAAAGAAAAAACGCTTGACCATTCTGGGCTCCACGGGCTCCATCGGAGTCTCGGCCCTGGACGTCGTCGCCCAGCACCCCTCCCGTTTCGAGGTGGTGGCCCTGGGCGCCGGTTCCAACGCCGAGGTGCTCGCGCGGCAGATCGAACAGTTCCACCCCAGACGCGTCTGCCTCCAAAGCGAGGAGGCGGCGAAGAAATTGAAAGGGTTGCTCCCACGGAACGGCGTCGAAATCCTCTGCGGCGCCGAAGGGATGAAGGAATTGGCCCGGACGAAGGAAGCCGATTCGGTCGTCTCGGCCATCGTGGGCGCTGCCGGGATGGAGCCCACGGTGGCGGCCATCGAGGCCGGTAAGCAGATTTGTCTCGCCAACAAGGAAACTCTCGTCACAGCAGGGCAATTCGTGACGGCGAAAGTAAAGGAGCACGGCGTCGAACTCCTCCCGGTGGACTCGGAACATTCGGCCATTTTCCAGGCCCTCCAGGGGAACGACATCGCCAAAGTGCGCCGGCTCATCCTCACCGCCTCGGGTGGCCCGTTCCGCACCTGGACGAAGGCTCAAATCGAAAAGGCGACACCCGAACAGGCCCTCAAGCACCCCAATTGGAGCATGGGCCGGAAAATCACGATCGATTCGGCGGGCCTCATGAACAAGGGGCTCGAAGTGATCGAGGCCCGGTGGCTTTTCGGCCTCGGGCCCGAGAAGATCGACGTCTACATCCACCCGCAGAGCATCGTCCATTCGATGGTCGAGTACGAGGATTCTTCCGTCATGGCCCAGCTCTCGGTGCCGGACATGAAACTCCCCATTGCTTACGCGATCGCCTACCCCGAACGGGTTCCGAGCGGCCTTGCATTCCTCACCGTGGACAAGATGCGGGAGCTTACTTTCGAGAGCGTGGACCACGAGAAATTCCCGGCCCTGGGCCTTGCTTTCGAGGCCCTCCGGCAATCGGGTTCCATGCCCACGGTCTTGAACGCCGCCAACGAAGTAGCGGTGGACGCGTTCCTTGCCGGAAAAATCGGCTTCTACGGAATCCCCGACGTTTGTGCCAAGGTGATGGGACGGCACAAGGCCGAAACGCTCCGGAGCCTCGCCCACGTGCGCGAGGCCGACGCCTGGGCGAGGGAATGCGCCGAAGGGCTCGTGGGGGGCAAAAACTAGCGTGGTCTTTCTCGTCTATCTTCTCACGATCCCGGTCGCTCTGGGGGCCAAGGAACTGGGTTCGCTCATTCTCGCGCGTCTTTTGGGCGTGCGGCTCTTCCGTTTGGGTTTGGGCCTTGGCCCCGCGCTCTTCCGGTTCAACCTCGCGGGTGTCCGGGCGCACCTGAGCCCCTATCCCTTTTCCCTTGTCGCCGGATTGAAAGGTTCTTCGCCGGAGGCGCAGGAGGCGCTTGCGAAAAAAGGCGAGGCCGCGCAAGGACTTTTCGCCAAGGGTTACGGCACACGGCTGGCCGTTTCCCTGGCCGGGGCCGTCGGGTGCGGCCTCCTGGCCTGGGCGCTCCTCCTCTTGGGCGGGCTGCTCAATCCTCCGCCGGCGGGCGTGGTGGGGGGCGTTACGAGGAGCACTCCCGCCGAGGACGCGGCCCTCAAGGCCGGCGACCGGATTGTGATGGTGAACGGCAAGCCGGTCGTCTATCTCTTCGATCTCTTCAAGGACATTTACGACTCAGCGGGCGCGCCGGTGGAAGTGGAACTCGAGCGCGGGAAGAAACGCTTGAAAGTTCAGCTCGAAACGGCCGAATGCTTTGGACCCTCGGGCGAGTTCTATTCGGATCGCCTGGGGATCGAGGCCCCATCGCTCACGCGCGTGGCGCGGGTCCTTCCGGGGCAGCCGGCCGAGCAGGCGGGCTTGAAAGAGGGCGACTGGATTCGGGAAGTGGCCGGCCAGCCCGTCGAGGTCTGGGCCCAGGTGGTCGATGCCGTCCAGGCCCATCCCTCCGAGGAGATCGGCCTCGTCGTCGAACGCGGCGGTGCTCGCCAGAATTTCAAGGTGACGCCCCAGACCCAAATCTGGCGCGACCCTTTTACTGGAAAACCCATTCTCGACGAGAACGGAAATCCCCAGATGCGCGCCCTGATCGGCGCGGTGGGGGACATGGGGCGCCTTTTCGGCGCCGAGCGTTCGGTTGCCTCCGCCGCCTCAGGCGCCACCCAGCAATCGTTCATTCTGGCGCTTGCCATCCCGGCCCGCCTTCTCCAATTCTTCGTTCCCGATACGGAAAGCCGCCGGGAGCGGGACCGCCCCACCTTCATCATCGACATCGAGCAAGGCCTCATCGAGACGGCCCGTCCGTGGTACCGGAGCGCGGCCGAAGTGCTTCTCCTCTCGGCGCTCCTTCTCTTCGCCTTCTCCTTCTACGAAGCCGCCCAGGGGCGGGGGCTCGTGGAAGGGTTTTTGGGAGAAGAGGGGTAAGCGCCTCTTTAAAACTCTGCCCGGCGCTCTATACTGCTATTCCCTATGTCGATTGTCATCGCCATCGCGGCCCTCGGAATCCTCATTTTCGTCCACGAACTCGGCCACTTCCTCGTCGCCAAGTGGTCTGGCGTCAAGGTGGAGCGTTTTTCCCTTGGTTTCGGGCCCAAGCTCATTGCCAAACAATGGGGCGAGACGGAGTACGTCTTGGCTGCTGTCCCCTTCGGGGGCTACGTCAAAATGCACGGCGATGTGCCCGAGGAGTGGGAGGGCAAGGCCGGCCTCTCCCCTGAAGACCTGGGCGCCAAGAAGAAGGATGAGGAACCCCGGGAGCCCATCGACCCGGCGAGGAGCTTTCTCCACAAGCCCATCCCTCAGCGAATCGCCATCGCGCTCGCGGGGCCGGCGTTCAACCTGATTTTCGGATACTTCGCGATTCTCGCCTTTCTCTGGGTTCAGCCCCAACCCGTGGCCCTCGTGGGGACCGTTCAGGAGAATTCCCCTGCCGCCCGGGCCGGCATCCAGATGGGCGACCGGATTCTTTCGGTGGATGGGAAAGAGACACCGTTCCTCGGCGATTTTCTCGAAGCCATCCAGGAGCACAAAGGGCCCATGGCCCGCATCCGCTTCGAGCGCGGCAGCGAAACAAAAGAGGCCGACGTAGATGTCCGCTCCGAAGAGGGGCGCGACGAGTTTGGCGAGTCCCTTCTCATCGGTTCCATCGGCGTGGGCCCGCCGCTCTCGACCTTCGTGGCCAAGGTTGAAAAAGACGGCCCGGCCGCCAAGGCGGGACTTGAATCCGGTGACCGGATCACGAAGGTGGACGGCGAGTCCGTCCGGTTCTGGGACGAAGTTTCCCGCCGCGTCCGCGCCTCCGAGGGGCGCGCCGTACGCCTCACGGTGGACCGGGAAGGCAAATCCCTCGATTTCGAAGTGACGCCCGAGGTGCGGGAACTGGACCTGGGCGAGGGGCGCGTCGAGAAACGGGCTGTCATCGCCATCCTGGGGACGGAGGATTTCGTCGAGACGAAGCCGGCCGGCGCGGCCTATGCGCTGGCGAACGCTTCCGGCGAGACGTGGCGCCTCATGGTGCTGATCCCCAAGGGGCTTTTGAAGCTCATCGTGGGGGATGTCCCCCGGGACCAGATCGGCGGCCCCATCGAGATCGGCGCACAATTAAAGCGCGCTTCGGAACAAGGGCTCGGGCGCTTCCTGTTCCTGCTCGCTCTTATCTCGATCAATTTGGGGATCTTGAATCTCCTCCCCATCCCCGTGCTCGACGGCGGCCACATCCTGTTCTTCCTGGTAGAGGCGCTCAATCGCAAGCCCGTGAGTTTGAAAGCCCGTGAGATCGCCCAGCAGGTGGGACTCTCGCTCCTTCTTCTTCTCATGCTCTTCGCCTTCTACAACGACATCCGCAAGATCGTCTGGCCCTGGATCACGGGCCTCTTCGGGCCGTCGTAAAAAATTCGGATGCCTTCCGGCAACGAAATCCTCCTCGCCCTCGAAACTTCGGGCGCGCACGCGAGCGCGGCGCTCTTTCGGGGCGCGGCGTGCGTTTCTGAACGGGAAGAAAAACCGGGCCGCGCCCTCTCGGAACGGCTCATCCCGATGATCCACGAAGTTCTCCGTGAGGCGGGGACGGAGCAGTCCGCGTTGAACACGCTCGCCGTCTCGGCGGGGCCGGGATCGTTTACGGGCCTCCGCGTGGGCCTTGCCACGGCCAAGGGGTTTGCGGCGGCGTTTCCAAAGCTTCGCCTCTACGCCATCTCCACGCTTGATGCGATCGCCTTCGGTTGTGGCGCTGGGGGGCTCGTGTCGGTGGTGATCGACGCCCGGAGCGGTGGCCTTTACTGCGCCCTTTACCGCTGCGCGGGGGAGGGGGAGAAACGCTCTCTCGAAACGATCCTTCCCCCTGCCGCGCTTGCTCCGGAGGAATGGGCGAAAAAACTCGGAGTTTACGGAGAGAACATATCCTTCGCGGGTGACGGGGCACGGCTTTGCGAGGAAAAATTCCGCGAAATGCTTGGAAAGAATTTCGCGCTTTTGCCCGAGAACGACGGAATCCCCCGGGCGAGGTGGATCGGGGAACTCGCCCGGCGGAAAATCCTCTTGGGCGAAAAGCCCGCCGACCCGGAAGCGCTCTCTCCGCTCTACGTCACCACGCGCGAGTACGCGAAGGTTTCCTGATTCATGCAGCCCTGGCTTCTGGAACTCCTCTGCTGCCCGGTGACCGGGGAAAGCCTTTCACTCGAAATGAAACGGGCGGAGGGGGATACGATCCTCGAAGGACTGCTCCGTTCTTCTTCGGGGCGAGAGTATTTTATTGGCGACGGCATTCCCCGCCTGCTCCCTTCGGCTCAGGTGGGCCTGCGGACGCGGGAGAGTTTTGGCCTTCAATGGCAGAAAAAGCGTGAGGGGAAGATGGATTCTTCCCGCACGTGCTACGGCTACGATTTAGAAGCCCAGACCGATTGGATTTGCCGGGAGATTTTGGGAGAAGAGAGTGGCGGCGGGAAACTTCTTCTCGACGCCGGGTGTGGTATTGGGGATAAAGGCGGACCTCTCTCGGAGCGCGGTTACCGGGTGGTGGCTTTCGATTTGACCGACGCGGTGGACGGTGCCCGGGAGCGTCACGGGGAAAGCGATAACCTCTGCTTCGTTCAGGCGGACGCGCTCCATCCGCCATTCAAAAAGAATCGCTTCGACGTGGCCCTTGCCATCGGTTCCCTTCATCACACGCCCGATGCCCACGGGGGTTTTCGTGCAATTGCTTCTCTTGCCAAAGAGAAATCGCGCCTGGGCGTGTGGCTCTATCCCAAGGACCGCCGGGAGGTGAATCCCGTCCTCTCGAAGCTCTACCGCATTCGCGACGCCTTGCCGGGGCTCCAGCGCCTTCCCCCCCGGGCGATCTATGCCG
>JBFLVN010000240.1:0-5723 GCA_040758475.1 Bdellovibrionota bacterium | reverse complement strand
GATGGGAAGCGCTAAAACCCATTGCACCAAAGGGGTAATCCGTGGAAAAGCGGACTCGCTTGATTCTTCTGGGAGCCGTCCTGCTGGCCGCGTTGGTTGCGGCATATTTCCTCCTTCGCGAGCCTCCCCAGACTCTCCCGCCCACGGCCGACGCGACGTGGAGCAAGGACGATCCCCAGGCCCCCATCCAGCGCGGGGGCGATGGGAAAGCCGTGACCCAGGAGCCGCCTCCGGGGAACGAATTCAAGGTCGTGCTGGACGATAACCCCACTTACTTCCTTAGCGCCGGGGACGATACGGCCAGCGGCGATTCGGCTGACAACATCATCAACGCGGGCGACGGGAACGACACGGTTCGCGCCGGGGCCGGCGACGACCACGTCAAGGGCGGCAAAGGGAACGACGCCCTGTTCGGAGAAGACGGGAACGACTTCCTCAAGGGCGGCCTGGGTGAAGACAACCTGGAGGGGGGCGACGGGGACGACCGGCTCGTCGGCGCGGAAGACAACGACGTCATCGACGGCGGGGATGGAAACGACTGGGCGATCGGCGCCGAAGGGGACGACGTGATCTCCGGCGGAAAAGGGGACGACCGGATGGACGGCGTCATGGGGAACGACACGATTTCGGGCGACGAGGGGAACGATTACGTCGAGGCGGGCGACGGGAACGACGTGGTCACCGGCGGCCCCGGGAACGACGAACTCATCGGCCAGGACGGCGACGATGTGATCCGGGGCGGCCCGGGGGCGGACGTGCTCGACGGCTCGGGCGGGGCGGACAAATACGTCTACCTGCCCGAAGACGTGGACGGGCAGAAAGATACGATCAAGAAACTCCAGTACCGGGAAGGGGACGTCATCGACGTTTCCGCCGTCCTCGCGGAGGGGGGCTATTCGGGCGATGGTTCCCTCCAATCTCTTCAGAACCATTTATCCTTCGAAAACGGCGTCCTCCGGATCGATCCGAGCGGCCAGGGGAACTTCGTGGACCTCGTGGCCATCGAACGGACCAAGACCGATCTTGGCGCCTTGATCGGCGCCAACGCCATCAAGGTGCTTCCGTAGGCATCCATACTCTTACAGGAGAAAATCCCATGACCCGCCATCCGGCTTTCGCGCTGATCGTTTTGCTTCTGATTGCCGCAACCGCCTGCAAGAGCCCGCCCGGCCGGAGCGCCGAGAAGGAGCACGAACCCCCCGCGGCCAACGAAGTCCTCGGCACGGAAGGCGACGACAATTTCCCCGGCACGCCCGGCGACGACGTCATCGGCGGCGAGGGGGGGAACGACCAGGTATCGGGTTCGGATGGGAACGATGAACTGCGCGGCGGAGAGGGCGACGACCTCCTCCACGGCGGCCCCGGCAACGACAAGATGAACGGCGGCCCCGGGAGCGACACGCTAAACGGCGGCGATGGGAACGATTTCCTCCTCGCGGGTGAAGGAAACGACCAGGTGAACGCCGGGGACGGCGACGATGAAGTCTACGCCGGCGAAGGGGACGATCTGGCCAGCGGCAGCCCGGGAGACGACGTCCTCTTTGGGAACGACGGAAACGACGTTCTCGTCGGAAGCGAGGGCGCCGACAAGATGGAAGGAAACGAGGGCGCCGATACGTTCCTCTACCGGGCCGGCCACGCCGACGGGAAGATGGACACGATCAGCGACTTCAATCCCGGCGAAGGAGACCGGCTGGACCTCTCGGAACTCCTCGCCCGGGACAAATACGCGGGCGACGGCTCGGCCGCCTCGCTGGCGGGTTACCTCCGGGTCCAGGGGACGGTCATCGAATACGATAGTTCGGGGTCGGGGAAAACCTTCGTTCCCCTCGCGGACATCAAGCGAAGCGTGACGATCGAGGAATTGGTAAAAGGAAAGAACGTGATCGCCTTGCCGCAGAAGCCCTAGCGCGTGGTGCGGATCTCGATCCGGTTTTTCCGGCGTTCTTTTTCCTTGGCTTGAAGTTTCTGCTCATCCGGAGTTCCGGCGCAGGGGTTTCCCTGCAGGTCGTAGCACTCCTGGCCGTCGAGCCCGCACGGGGCGCCCACCCGGAGATCCATGCACCGGATTTCCGGCGCCCGGTGCTGGGGGCCGATCTCCGGCTTTTCACCGAAAACGAAATCCCCCACGGGGTGTCCGGCTTCGCCCTCCGTCCAGCGCAGCAGGTTGCAGCGCCATTTCCTCATCATGGCGGCCCGGAAGCTGGGGAGGGGAGCCCCCTTCACTTCGCCGCCCAGGACCATCCAGGGAAATCCCTCGTCCTTGCGTTTCAAAAAGACGGGGGCGATGGCGTGGAGGGAATCCCCCCGCCAGAAAACGGTCTTCTTCGCCGCCGCTTGCTGGTCGGCGGGAAAATAGCCCGCGATTTTTTTCTCGTGCGCCGCTTTTTCCCGCTTGGCGGTGTCCTTCTCCGCCGCGAGGACGCGGCGCAAGATGACAAAACTCCAATCCCCCCGGGAGAATTCCCCCATCACTTCGGGATAGGACGACGAGGCGTATCCCGCCGGGGCGCCCCACTCGGCCTTTGCCGTGGCGGGATAACCCTGCTCGTACCGGTGCCGCTCCCGCTCGGCCACGAGGGAAAGGGCCGCCGGGTCGCCCTTGGCCGCTAGCTCGGCGAAGCGCCTCGCGACGGTGGAGGGGCTTTCCACTTCGGCCCCCTCCACCGGGGCAATCCGGAAAAGGCACAGCGCCAGCGCGCAAGAGATGAAAACGGCGAGGGTGCGAAGCGGCCGGGGAAAAAGCATCGCGGGAGTATAATCCTCATCTCTCTAAAAAAATCCCGGAAAGCCGTGTGATCAAAATCACGGGAAAAATATCGAAGAGAAAAAATCGGGGTTTTTTGAAAAAAGAGGGAGAATTTTCTAGGCGCCTTTGGCCCACTAAGCAGGTTTCCTATAGCGATTACTATGCGGAGCCGAGAAAATGGTCGATTCGGCACATTTTCCAGGGACGATCCGTTCTCTGTTGAGAACGAAATTTGTTGGATTGCCCTCCCAAATGCATTGCTAAGCTTCGGCTCCTAGCTAAACTCCTCGCACTTCACCAGTGCGGGTGAACCTTTTCCTGGCCTGACATATCTGCCTTTGATTCATAAGCCCAACCGGGCTTGCTGGAGGGGGAGAGAACTCCAGAGAACGTTTGTCTCTTTTTGGCGCCCTCGTGTGCGGGGGCGTTGCATGAAGATCAGGTGTGACAGCGGAGGAGAAAAATCATGAGAAAGATCGTTGCCGGTTTGATGGGAGCCTTCTTGCTTGCGGGCGCCGTTACGGCGCAAGCGGCCAGCGGGCGGTGGGATAATTTGGGATGGATTTACCACGATTCGACGGCCAAGGCCCCCACGGCCGGAGACAGCATCACCGATCCCGATGGGGATGCGAGCCCTGGCGTCGACATGACCGGTGCCACGGTGCTGGATATTTTCCCCGACACTTGCGACGAAAGTTACAGCATCATCGCTACCTACGATTTTTATAGTTCCTCGGTTAGCACCATCGATATTTGCGAAGACGGCTACGTGACGGGAACGGACGTGGACGGCAACCGCCGCCTGGGCATCGTCAACATGGGTCTTCCGGACCTGAGCTTCGGTGACGTGGTGGCCATGCCCTTCCACGACGATCTTCTCCAGGTCTACAACGACGGCAATCCCTCCGAGATTTCCGTCCTGACCGGCGATACCTGCGGCGGCGCCACCTGCGCCACCATTCAGTGGGCGAACATGGCACTTCAGAACAATCCGGACGCCCGGCTGACCTTCCAGATCACTTTCCTTAGCACCGGCGAGATCGTCTTCAATTACATCGAGATGACCGGCGCGGGTTCGGACGGCAGTGGCGCTACGATCGGCCTCCAGGACGACGACGCTACCTCTTGGAACCTCTACTCTCATAATACGCCGGGCGCCGTGGAAACGGCCCAGGGTGTTTCCTTCGCTCCGGATACGGACAAGGACGGCCTCTCCGATGCTTTCGAGGACGCGGACCGTGACGGTGCCGTCGATGCGGGCGAAACCGATCAGGCCGATTCGGACTCGGACGACGACGGCGCCGGTGACGGCGGCGAAGCCTTCGCGGGCACGGATCCGAATGACGACGCCGATCCGGCTACGGTCACCGACGCCGATAGCGACGGGCTAAGCTCCCTCGACGAAGCCTACTTGGGTACCCGGGACAACGACGCCGATTCCGATGGCGACACCATCGATGATGGGGATGAGATTACGGATAATAGCCCACCTTTCGATCCCGCGTTGGCGGATTCGGACGGCGATGGGATCGATGATTTTACGGAAGACGACACGGACGGGACCGAGGCCCGCAACCCGGCGGACTTCGATGCGCTGCAGATCGACATTTCCCTCCTGGATGTCGACAACCTCGCCGTGGCCCGGGACGGCGCCGGCAATTTCCACGTCATCTATTACGATGACGGCGGTTTCAGCGAACTCGGATACATCATGCTGGACAGGGACGGCGAAATCCTCATCGACGAGACGGACATCGGTTTGGCATTCCCTTATGTCGGCAATACGAGCAGCTACTGGCGCCGCGCCATTGTGCAACCTGTAGGCAGAGAGCTTCTTTTTGTCGCCGCGTACGAGCCCGCGAGCGGCGATAATAGTGGTTGCAGCCAGATGGTGATCGGCCGGATCGATCCTTCGAAAGCGGCCCAGGACGGCGATTCCGCCGATGTGGCGGACATCGTGACGATGGCTAAGCCCCTTCCCGATTCGGGCGCGGGCGGTTGCGGAAGCGACAGCCAGTTCAGCTGGAACGGCCATTTCGACTTCAAGGCGGATTCGGCGGGCAACGCCCACATCGCCTTCGAAGGCAACCCGGACGATCCCGACGACCTGGGCGGCGGCCACACGGGCGTTTACTACCGGGTGGACGGCCGGACCGGGGCGGTCCTGAACGCCCATCTCTTCCACCGGACCTGCTACGACGACGACTACGATGATGCCGAATGCCACAAGGCGGTCCGCCCGGCGGTGGCGGTGGTCGGTACGACGGCCCACGTTCTTTTCGATGAGAGCTGGGACCACGTCAAGTACGTGCGGTTTGAAAACGGTGTCCAAGCCTATGGCCCGGCCATCGTCTTCGGCTCTTGGGTGGAACGCATCGCCATGGCTACCGTGGGTGGAAGGGTCTTTACCCTTCTCACCGGTGGTGATTACGAAAGCTGGAGTGACATCACGACCATGACCGGCGCTCTCGTTGGGGAAGTGGACCAGAAGTCGGGCGGCATTTCCTTTACCAGCACCCCGGACACGAGCTACCAGCGGGGCAACGTTTGGGCGACCCTGGTTCCCATCTCGGGCGGCCGGATGCTTGGAAATTGGTTCAATGAAGAGGAAGGCGTCTGGGTCTGGGGCTTGTTCGATTCGGCGGGCCGGGTGATCGGCGCGCCGTACTACGCCCAGGATTTCGACGACAGCGAAGACGACAAGGGCCAGTTCTACAACGTCTCGGAATTCGCGGGCACGGCGGCCCACGTCTACCGCGACGGGGACGCTTCGATCAGGATATACTTCCTCCCGCTCGCGAACTTCAGCGCGGTGGGGAGCGCCGGTGGTGGAAGCAGCGGATGCGAGCTCTCCCCCGTTTCGGGAGGGGCTTTCGGCGCCGCGGGCGCGCTGGCGATGGCCGTTGCCGTGGCGTTCGCTTTCGAGCGCCGCCGGCGCATCAAGGCCTGATTCTTCGGCGTTTCTTTAGAAGGG
>JBFLVN010000239.1:0-5730 GCA_040758475.1 Bdellovibrionota bacterium | reverse complement strand
CCTCGATGGGGGCGCTCGCCAGTTGGGCCCTCGTCTCTCCCCTTCTTTCACGGGAAAGCTCGATCCAGCGGCAAACTTCTTCCTGGGACGCGCTCTCGAAGCTGCGAAAATCGTCGCAGAGCGTTTGAAGGCGTCCCTGAACGCTCGCGGTCTCGACCATGACTCCCCGGAGTTCCGCAAGCACCCGCTCGTCCGAAACCCCCGCCGCCGCCCGGCCCGCGTCCCGGAGAAGGTCCGAGAGGGCGGCCGATACGCGCGAGAGGTCGTGGGAGAGATCGCGAAGGGGGCCGAGGAGTTCCTCGAAGAGGGGACTCTCCTCCCGCTCGGGCGTGATCCGCAGGCGGAGCGTCCCCCGAGATTCTTCGCCGGTGCCACCCGCCAATCGGAGCGCCAAGGCGGCGATGCGCGGGAACGTTTCGTTCGACCTCCCGCGGGCTTCCCGAACGAGGTCCCGCGCCCGGGGGAGGTACGGATCGAAGAGGCGGGCCGCCGCTTCCGCGTCGAGAAGCGGAAGGTGCTTTTTGAACCGGAGTTCGAGGAGGGCCAGCAGGCCCCGGCCTTCGTCGCGGCGGGAGAGGAGCCTCGCCAGGAGGCGCTCCACCCGGCCGGGCCCGATGAGGACCGAAAGGGCGTCGCTCGCGGCCTCTTCCAGGTTGTGGGCCTCGTCCACGACGAGATCCCTGAAAGGGGGGAGGACGGCGGCCTCGTTGTACTGCCCCAGTTCCCGCCGCACCGCGAGATCGGCCAGCAGGAGGTGGTGATTGACGATCAGGATATCGGCGTCGGCAGATTTCCGCCTCGAATTGTAATAAAAACAATCATTGTAAAACGGGCAGGCCGTCCGGAGCGTCTGGTCGGAGGCCGATTCCACCTTTTCCCAGACCGAAGGCGAGACTTCCAGCGGAAGATCGGTCCGCATCCCCGTGGGAGAGCGCCCCGCCCACCGGAGGACTTCCCGGAGTTCTTCCTCCTTGCCCCCTTCTTCGTCGAAGAGGTTCCGCTCCAAGGGTTCCGCAAGGCGCTGGGCCGCCTCCGCCGCCTTCCGCTTGCAGACGTAATTGGACCTTCCCATGACGAGGGCCGCCCGCACGTCTTCCCCCAAGGCCCTTTCCAAAAGAGGGATGTCTTTCGTGAGGAGCTGGTCCTGGAGATTCTTGGTCGCCGTCGAGACGACGACCCGGCGGCGTTCGAGGCGCGATTTCTCGAGCGCCGGGACGAGGTAGGCCAGCGATTTCCCGACGCCCGTCCCCGCTTCGACGGCCAAAACCAAGCCACCGTTCATGGCGCGGGCGGCGGCCCGGGCCATTTCCTGTTGCTCCTTGCGCGACTCGAAACCCGCGAGCGCTTCGGCCAGGGCCCCTTCGGGGCCCAGGAACGACGCCACTTTCCCTTCGTCGATCGGGGGCGGGCGGCTCTCCGGCCGGGCGGGTTCGACCACCCGGTAGAGATATTCCGCCTCGTTGTCGATGATAAAGAAACCGACCCCCTCGTTTCCGAAGACAGAAGCCACGTGCAGGTCGGCTTCCGAGGGGCGGAGGTCCGCCGCCTCCCCCGGGCGGACGGAAGGATGGTTGTGGAGCACGACGTCCCCGGCGCGCGCCTGCCCGTAGATCGCCGGGACCTGCTCGTCGCTTCCCCTCGCGAGGGCTGTGACGGACCGGACGATGCCTTTGCCGTCCACTTCTCCCAGGAAGAAAACCTCCCGGCCGAGCGCCGCGGATATCTCGGCGCGGAGCTTTTCGCGCGCCGCCGGGGCGATGTGGGGTTCGGCGGAGAGGGGACGGGTGGCCATGGGGCCGGAACTTTTGCACTGCAGGAAGCGGCGAGCCAGTACAAACTTGCTTACCGCAAGGGCAACGTTTACGAAGCCTCGCAGGCAATTCGGGCCAACGGGGGTGGGAGTGGACGACCTTCTCCAGAAAATGCGCTCCGGCGACCGGCGCGCCCTGGCGCGGCTCATCTCCCTGGTGGAAGACCGGGACCCGGCCGTGCGGGGGCTTCTTTCCAAGGTCTACAACGAGCGCGAGAAAATCCGGACCATCGGGATCACGGGCCCTCCGGGCGCGGGGAAAAGCTCGCTCACGGACCAGGTGATCGCCATCCTGCGCGGCCGCGGCCAGACGGTGGCCATCGCGGCCATCGACCCTTCGAGCCCCTTTACGGGCGGAGCGCTCCTGGGCGACCGCATCCGCATGAACCGCCACGCGACGGACGAAGGGGTCTTCATCCGGAGCTTCGGGACGCGGGGCTCCTTGGGCGGCCTCTCCCACGCGACGCGGGAGGTCCTCCTTCTATATGCCGCGGCGGGCTTCGACTGGGCCGTCGTCGAAACCGTGGGCGTGGGGCAGACGGAACTCGACATCGTGGACGTGACCGATACGACGATCGTCGTGCTCGTTCCCGAAGCGGGCGATACGGTCCAGACCATGAAGGCGGGCCTCACCGAAATCGCCGACGTCTTCGTCGTCAACAAGTCCGACCGGGAAGGGGCCCAGCGGATGAAGGCCGACCTGGAACTCATGGTCCATTTAAAGGACGACCCCGAATGGACCGTGCCCGTCCTGCTCACCCAGGCGAACGCGGGCGGAGGCGTCCCGGAACTGCTGGCCGGGATCGAACGGCACCGGGAAGTACTGGCCAAAAGCCCGCGCAAGGCGGCCCGCCGCGCCGAAGCCCGCAAGGCGGAATTCCTGGAAATCGTCCTGGAGGAACTCTCGGAGCGGCTGGCCCTTTCTCTAAAAGAGAAAGACCTTTCCAGCGTCCGGGAGGCCCTTGCCTCGGGAAAAACGAATCCCTATGCCGCCGCTCTGGATTTGCTCCAGGACGAAAAGGCCCTTCTGGCCGCTCTTCGAGCGGGACAATCGATTTTGAAATCCTGAGTGACATTTCGATTACGCGCCGTGTCAAAGAAGTTGACGGCTCTGTCAAATTTTTGACGATTTCTGCTTTTTCTCTGTTTGAAACAATAAAAACACATTCTATGAAAAATGAAAAGGCTTTAAAATCAACCCCTTACCACGCATATGACTGAGATCAGCCGAAGGCATGAAATATGCTTGGATTAGCTATCGGAGAGCGGACCACAATGCGGGCTGAAGCACAGCAGATTAGACATCCCGAAACAGCCCGGCGGGTCACCATGCTGGAATTGCTCTGCCAGCTGGCCCGTGGACAATTCGGCCCCGACGAACTCGAGGCCGAAGCGCTCCGGCTGATCCGCTCTGGCCGGGTTCGACTGGTCGGCACGTTCTGTGACAAGGACCAGACGGCGTTCTAGAGCAGCCTCCCGAAAGGGCGGCCCTTTCGCCTTCGGACCCAAACCACTTCCTCTCCCCCATCCCACCCTGTAGGGCCGGAAGCGGGGCGGTGCCAAGAGCACCGTCCCGCCCGGTCGCACGTACGGACGCACCAGGGCGGTGCGGGACTCGCGGGCGTTCCTCGGGTTAGAATGCCCCCGTGGCCGCCCCCGCGCAAAGCTCCCACGCCTTCCTCCTCCTGGAAGCCGCCGGCTTCGAATTCCTCATCCCCGTGGATCAGGTCCACCAGATCGTGGAGATCGAACCCGCGTTCCTCCACATGCCCAAGGATTTGGAGGACGAAGAGAGCATCGGGGAAGCCACGGAACCGGGTGGAAGGCGCCTGGAAGTCGTAAGCCTTCCCATCCTCCTGACCGGTAAACCCAGCCCTCCGGCCTCGGGAAAATCCCAAGCGGTGGAGGTGGGGGAAGAAGGAAAGCGTGTCCTGCTCCTTCCCGACCGGGTGGGCTCGATCGAGGAATACCTGGAGGGCGACGGACTTTCGATCCCCGCCCTCGTCTGGGGCGCCGGAATCCCCTGGTGCGCGCGGGCCTGGCCGGGAGTCGCGGCCCTCCGCTGGCAACTCGACACCGCCCGGCTTCCGTCCTTGCGGACGGGCCTCTAGGAAACGCAGCGACGCCCTCCATGAACAGCCGCCACCCGTCCGATTCCTCCAAGCCCTCTCCGGCGCCGCCGGGCACTTCGCCCCTGTGGTTCCTCAGCACGGCCGAGGTCAAAAACCAGCTCATCGTCGTCGCCGCCGGAACGTGCCAGCTCGCCCTCCCCGCGGGCGCGGTCGAGGGGTTCGAAGAACGGGGCCTCATCTACCCGGTCCCCCGGGCAACCCCCCTCTTCCTGGGCGTCGTGGCTTCCAAGGGGCGCCTCATTCCGCTGCTCTCGATCGACAAGGCCGCAAGCCCCTGGGAGAAGGAACCCGAAGGGTTCGATTTCGCCCTGGATTTGGGGCTTCAATGTGGCCCCTCCCTGGCCATTCTCCGGCGGGGGGAAGAACTCCTCGGGATCGCTTTCGAACGGTTCGTCGGGTTCCACGGTCCGGGGGAATTTACCGGCCCCCGCCCTCCCGCCCCGGCCGCCAAATGGGTGCAGGCCAGCGGAACGATTGACGAAATCCCGGTTTGGGTGGTCGACACGGGGGCCCTTTTCGATTACTGTAAGGCCCGCTTGCCCTGACGAACTCGTAGGGGCGCCGGCCGGGGGCTCCAGGCTGATTCTTGCGAGGCGTAAGCCGCGCCTGGCGGATGAATTGCCCCCTGCTCCGGAGCCGGCTCCCGAGCAACAGGAAAGCAGCAGCGGACATGACGAAAAAAATCCTCATCGCCGATGATTCGGTGACGATCCAGAAGGTGGTGCAAATTACCTTCGCCCGGCAGGACGCCGAACTCATCTGCGTGGACAACGGCGACGACGCCCTGGCCAAGGCCAAAGCCCTCAAGCCCGACATCGTGCTGGCCGACGTAATGATGCCCGGGAAGGACGGCTACACCCTGGCCAAGGCCATCAAGAGCGACCCGGCCCTGGCGGGCGTCCCCGTTATTCTCCTCGCCGGATCGTACGAGCCGTTCGACGAAGGGAAAGCCAAGGCGAGCGGCGCCGACGGGCACATCATCAAGCCTTTTGAATCGCAAGCCCTTCTCAAGAAAGTCGAAGAACTTTCCATCGGGGCGCCCAAAGGGGTAGCCGCTCCGGCCGTCGCGCCGCCGAAAGCCGCCGCTCCCCCGCCGCCTCCACCCAAGGCCGCGCCGCTTCCAACGCTTCCCCACTCGGGGGATTCCCTCGAAATCGAAGTGGCGGGAGAAGACTCCTGGGACCTTTCGGAAGAGCCGGCGGCTCCCAAGGCGCCGCCTCCTCCCGCGCCCAAACCGGTGCCGCCGCCCATGGCTGCCAAGCCGGCCGCTCCTGCGCCGCGCCCCGCGCCTCCACCCCCTCCGCCTTCCCTGGAAGTGGAAGTCGAAGTGGCGGGGGAAGATTCTTGGGATCTTTCGGAAGAACCCGCAGCTCCCAAGGCGCCGCCTCCTCCACCGCCCAAGCCGGCGCCGCCGCCCATGGCCGCCAAACCGGCTGCTCCTGCGCCGCGCCCGGCGCCCCCTCCTCCGCCCGTGGAGGAAGAAGTCTCGGTCGCGGGGGGAGATGGATGGGACCTCTCCGAAGAACCTGCTGCCACTCCCCCGCCGGACCGGATGATCGAAGTGGAAGAACCCACGCTCGAACCCGTCCACGCGGCGGCCCACTCCCTCGAAACCCAAATGGAAGTCGAGGTCGAAGCACCCGGAATGGGCGGTTCGGAAGATGACGTGTGGGACCTGGCGGAAGAAAAACCCATCGAACTCGATACAACTCCAAAAGTCGTCGCCCAGGGTGTCAAGACCATGGCACCCGCCGGGGACGCCTGGGACCTTTCCGAAGAACCCCCGGC
>JBFLVN010000238.1:0-5759 GCA_040758475.1 Bdellovibrionota bacterium | reverse complement strand
GTTTCTTCGAGAAGTTCGAGCGCCTTGGAAACCCAGAGAGTCGATTCGATGAACCCTTCGCTGCGGGAAGCCGCCATCATGTAGGTGCCGGCCGTGAGGGCGAGGAAAAGCGGATCGCTCGCGTTGCGCTTGACGGCCCGTTCCGCCCATTTGACGGCCATCTCGACCTCGCCTTTCAAGGCGTTCGCGTAGGCGACGGCCAGCTTGTAGCGGTCGTTGCGGCGCCGGTCGTCCAGGGCGAGGAGATCGTCGTGGCGGCCGCAGAAAAGAAGCGCCCAACCGAGCCGGTCGTAGAGTTTCTCGTCCTTTTCCTGGTCGGCCTTGGCGCGGAGTTGCTGGATTTGTTCGTCGATCTTGTGGCGCTTGCGGAACGCCTCGGACGGAACGGAAAAGTAGTCGTCCGCCCCGCGAAGCCGCGTGGATTCAGCCTGCCGGATAAATTCCTGGACGGCATTCTGGATGAGCCGGGCGCGCTGATAGAGGAGAAACTCCTCGGAGAAAGCCTGCCGGTCCTTGAGGGCCGCGACGAATTCCTTGGGCGTCTCCTTGTGCCGGAGCATTTCGATGAGGGACGTACATTCGAGGTCGGAGAGCTGCTCGATCAAGGCCGTCATGCCGCGCATCTGATCGAGGGTAAAGCCGAGTTTTTCCCCTCGCATGCAGAGATGGGAGAGCTTTAATTCGAGTTCCGAAGGCTCGTGCTCTTCTTCGCCAGCTTCTTTGGGAAGGATTCCCCGTTCGGCAAGGCTCCGGACGTACTCCCGCGTCACGGAACGGGTCTTGATGTCGTCGATGAATTTCTCGATTCCGTGCTTCTTGAGGGCCGCGCTTTTTCCAAAGAGATCGCTCAAAAACGCTTTTTCGAGTTCCTGAACGTCGTACTTCTGTTCGAGGAAAAGGCTGCGGATCACAGAAAGTGGAAGGTAGCGCTCTTCCTGGAGTTTCTTGATGAGGTCGATGAGGCCGACGTAGCTCTCATCATAGTAGGCGAGGCGGAGGCCCTTCTTGAAGGGGGCCGGCAGGAGCCCCTGGCGGATGTAGTAATGGATCGTCTCCCGGGGGATGCCGGTACGCTCCTCCAGGTCGCTGATCTTCATCTGCTTCTTTTCGTCTTTTTCGCTATCGGGAGTTTCCACGGACACCCTTGCCACGCCTTAACCGCTAAACATTATAGCTACATAGGGGCCCTAACTCAACGTATTGTATGAACTAGGGAAATCCGTTTCCTGATTTTGATATCAGTGTTCAGCGCGAAGGACTTTTCGCGCGGGTGCATAAATCCAATCATTAAAATTGCGTAAGCCTTCTTCATAAGGATTGACCCCAAACCTCCGGCTGAATAGGGTGAAGTGCGATGCAGCCATCGCTCTCAGTCCACGCGTCCGGCGCTCCAGAAGCGCCCGCGCCGCCGCCCCTGGCCGAGGCTCCCCCGGCTGGCGAAACAGCCGAAGCCTCGCCCACTCCGGGCATGGACTGGAAGGAATTCCTGGCCGACCACAAAGGGAACATTTCCCTTGGCCTCTCGGCCCTCGTCTTCGGAACATCCTACGCCTTCCCGCCCGCAATCGCTTTCTGGGTACGCTCCGCTGGCGAAGCGGCCCTCGTGGGATCGCTCGTCGATTTCATGGCCATCAAGATGCTCTTCGAGCGCTACTCCTGGCTCCCCGGTTCGGGCGTCATTCCCCGGAACCGGGAACGGATCATCGAAGGGCTCGCCCATTCGGTCGAACACGAATGGCTCACGCCCGAAACACTCAAATCGCATTTCGCCAAGCTGGACTTGCAAGGCCTCTACCGGGGCGCCATCCAGCGCATCAAGGACGACGAGGAACTCCTCCATCTCATCCTTGCGGAAGTAGGCAAGAACGGCGTTACCTGGATCGACAACCACGATTTCCTCGCGTTCCTCTCCAAGAAAATCCGCGAGAAGGTGGGGCGCCTTGGCAAATTCGCCGACAACGTGGGCGTCCTGGACATCGACGGTATGGTGGGCGAGATCGGCGAGAACCTGGCCCACGAGATCGAACACCTCCACGAAAACGAGGAAGTGAAGGCTTTCATCCGGCAAGAACTCGGGAAAATTACGGAACGGACCACGGACTCCCCGGCCGTTACCGAAAGGCTCGAAAAGCTCAAAAGCTCCGTTATCGATACGATCTTCAGCCGCCTCGAAGGCCGCATCTTCGACATGGTGAAGGACAACCTCTCGAAATTCTCCGATAAGGAAATCCAGTACATGTTCGAGAGCAAGACCCGAAAGCACCTCGAATGGATTCGCGTGAACGGCGCCATCTACGGCGGCCTCTTCGGCCTTGTGCTCGCAGCCCTCTCCCGCTACTTTGGTGGCGGAGCCCATTAGCCGTGGCCGAGGAACTTCGAACTTCTCCCGCTCCATCCACCGGCGAGGCGGCCCAAAGCAAGCCCGCATCGGCCGCCGATTCCCCGAAACCCGCTTCTACGGAAAAAGAACCGCCCCGCTACTCGATGATCGACGAGTGGAAGCAGAAGGCCAAGCGCCGACGGGGCGTCCGGATCGCCATGACCATCGCCACCGCGGCCGCCACCGCCGCCAGCATCACCGTAACGATCGTCATCGCCATCGGCAGCGCCGCCAACAACGTGCGGAAGAAGAACAAGAAGAAAAAGTAGCCCGTAACCTCCCCCGCTCTGCCGCGTCTTGGTGAATAAGGCCGGAGGAGGTTCCCATGAAGCCCTTCCATTGGATAGCTGTTTCCCTTGGCGTTTTAACCCTTTCCCTTTCCACCGTTCCCGCTTCCGCCGAACGGCGCCCCCACGGCCCGCCACCGGACCGGGAGGAGCGCGGCTACGGAGAACGAGCCGGGCCACGGGGCCCGGACGAAGATGGCCATCCGCCCCCCATCGCGGGCCGGATCGCCCGGGAGCTAGGGCTCTTTCCCGAACAAACCGACGCCCTGATGGAATCTTTTGAAGAAACCGTCCTTCCAAAAATACGGGAAGTCCGAAAAACCCAGCGACGCCTAATGGGCCTCGCCCTTCTCGATCCCGGAAGCCCCAAGATCAAGGAAATCCAAAACGATCTCTTGGCCAAGCAAAAAGAACTCATGGCCGCACAATTGGAACTGGGCCGAAAGCTCCGGGGCACCCTGACGCCCGATCAACTGGAGCGCCTCGGCGGCCTCATCGAACGCTTCGAGCAGCGGTTTTCGGAAGAAGGGCCGGAGGAACCGTAAGGAATCTACCAGCTCGTCCCCTTTTTCTTGGGCAGGAACGAAGAAGAGGAGTCATCGGAAGAACCGGCGAACTTCTCGTGGGAGCCGTCGCAGAAGGGCTTGTTGGAAGAATACCCGCACTGGCAAAGGCGGATTTCCTGGCCTTCTTCGACCTGGAACTTCCAGGGGTTCTTGCTCGTCCCCCGGTGGCGGCCGTCGCAAAAGGGTTTGTCGTGGGAAAGATTGCAGGCGCAGATGGCCATCTTTCCCGTATAACCGGCTTTGATGATCTTGGGCCCGGTGGCCATCAGCCCACTCCTTGCTGGTAATCGCGGGCACGGAACTGGACACCCAGTTCCTCTTCCGCCACGCGGCGCGAGGCTTCCACGTCTACGCCCGGCGCGGTGACGACCGAGGCCTGCGTCCAGCGGATGCGCTTCTTGCACTCCCGGATGAATTCCTTGACCCCTTCGTAGCCGTTTTCCTTGTACGGCGTCCGGGTCACCCGGTTGTAAGTTTCCGCGTCCGGGCCGTTCAGGGAAACGTTGACCGCATCGACGCCCGCTTCCGCCAGTTCCGGCACGATGTTCCGTTCGTGGTAGAGATTTCCAAGCCCGTCCGTATCGACCCGGATGCTCTTGGCGCCGTGCTCTTTCGACCACTTAGACACGCGCTTTAGCATGTCGAGAGCAATGGTAGGCTCGCCGAAACCCACGAAAACCACCTCGTCGTATTTGGAAGGATCGCCAATCTCCCGGACGATCTCCTCGAAGGAAGGTTCTTTCCGAAGGCGCAGGTAGTACCCCTTCACTTTCCAATCGTCGAACTTGGGGCAGAACGTGCAGGGGTTCGAGCAACGGTTCGTGATGTTGAGATAGAGCGAATTGCGAATGGTGTAGGCGATCCGTGGGCGTTCGAGTTCTTCCCGGTACTTTTCCAGGCCGAACACGTCTACCGCGTTCCCCGTGGTGATGCGCTCCACGTCCACGTAGGTGAGCGGGGCTTTGAGTTTCGCGATCCCCTCGGCCACGTGCTTCACGAACGCCGGCTCGTTGCGTTTCCCCCGATGGGGAATGGGCGAGAGGAACGGGCAATCGGTTTCGACCACGAGCCCTTCGAGGGGAAGGCGCCGCACGGCGTCCTGCAATTCGAGGGCTTTCTTGAACGTGACAACGCCCGAAATCGAAAGCTTAAAACCCAAATCGAGGAACTTCTTTCCCCAATCGTAGCTCTCCGTAAAGCAGTGAATGACCCCGCCGAAGTCCGAGGCCTTCTCGGATACGAGAATGTCGTAGAGGTCTTTGGTCGATTCCCGGTTGTGGATGCTCACGGGGAGCTTTCTCTCCCGCGCTACTTGAAGGGATTGGGCAAAAACTTCCCGCTGCTTTTCCTGGGGGGAGTTGTTGTAGTGGTAATCGAGACCGATCTCGCCCACAGCAACGACCTTCTCCCCGCCCCGGTCCATCACCTTCCGCAAATCATCCCAAACGCTTGAGGCTGTGACTTCGGAAGCCTCGTGGGGATGAACCCCCACGGTGGCGTAAACGTCGTCGTGAGAGAGGGCGAACTCGACGGCTTCCAAGTTCCGGGCGACCCCGTATCCCGAGCCGATGGCGATGAGCGCCCCCACCCCCGCCTCTTTTGCGCGGGCCAGAACCGCTTCCCGATCGTCTTTGTAGGATTCGCCGGAAACGTGGGTGTGGGTGTCGATGAGCACTTCTTATTTTACTCGAACTCCGACCTTCGCCTCAGGGCCGGGGTCCACGAGGGAAAGCTTGCCATCTTCCGCTTCCGCGGCAAGGAGCATGCCCTGGGATTCGACGCCCATGAGCTTGGCGGGCTCCAAATTCGCGACGATGACGACCTTCCGGCCCACTACCTCTTCGGGCTTGTAGTGGAGCGCGATGCCCGCGACGATCTGCCGCCTGCCAAGCTCTCCCAAATCCACCTGGAGCTGGAGAAGTTTTTTCGCCTTGGGAACGGGAACCGCTTCTACGATCCTCCCCACACGAAGCTCGGTGGTCATGAAACCATCGTAGGTAATGGCCCCACCCGATTTAGTGGAAGCAGGTTTCCCATTCCCCTCGCCCGCCGCCTTCACTTCCGTGAGGAACGAATCCCGGGTCTTCTCGACATCCTCGCGCTTGGCGAAGAGCGGCGAAGGCTCGCCCACTTGGTCCACGGGCGGGAGAGAAAGCGCCCCCGAGGAATCCAATCGGACGTCCAAGACGCTTCCCTTGCGGCCGAGTTGTTCCCAGAGCGACTGCATCCGGGTGGGCAGAAACGGCGAAAGGGCGACGCAGATGGCATCGAGGCATTTCAAGGCATGATCGAAAACCCAGGCGGCTTCGGCGGTTTTTCCTTGCTTCAAGAGTTTCCAGGGCTCGCTCTTCTGAATGAGATCGTTCGTATCCCGGGCGAGATCGAGAATTTCCTCGGTGGCCTGGGTAAAGGAGAGTTTTTCCATCTCTTTCGCATAAGCGGCGAAGGTTCCCTGAGGACCCCGAGTGGAAGAAGCGGCTCCGCCCGGCGGCGCTTTGGGCGCCTTGGCAAGGCTTCCCGCTTCCG
>JBFLVN010000237.1:0-5808 GCA_040758475.1 Bdellovibrionota bacterium | reverse complement strand
AAAACGATCCGCAGACGGGTCGTTGCGGGGGACAAAGGCGTCCGCATCTCCGGGTCTATCCGGGGGCGGGCGCCTCTTCATTTCAGCAAGGAGGTATCTGAAAAAATGAGAAGGGTTCTAGTGGCAGCGGCATCCGTTGGTTTTTTGATGGCGGTGGGTCTCTCAGCGGCCCGCGCCGAAGAGGGCGGAGAACTGGACGCGCTCAAGAAGCGCCTCGATGCTCTGGAGCAAAAGCAGGGAGCCGCGCCCCCGGCGGCGGGGGGTTCCTGGACCGACAAGGTGAAGGTGGGCGTCCACGTGCGCGTGCGCAACGAGGGGCGTTTCAACTACGACCGCAATTCGGATGTGGGCGACAAAGATGATTTCACGCTCCTGCGCGGGCGCCTTTCCGTCGACGCCCGGGCCAACGAGAACGTACGGGCCTACTTCCAGGTGCAAGCTTCCCGGAATTTCGGGGATTCCTGCCTGGGCGGGACGCCCACGGCGCCCTGCCCGGGAAACGGCCCCTTCGGTCCCGGGAACGCGGCTTTGGGCGTCACGGTCGAGGACGAGGACGTGAGCGTCCACCAGGGCTTCATCGACTTGAGCAGCGGCCCCTGGACGGCGCGCCTGGGGCGCCAGGAAATGAAGTTCGGAGACGAACGGCTCGTGGGCTCCCTCGAATGGGCGAACCGCGCCCGCTCCTTCGACGGTTTCTCCCTCATCTACGACACCGAAGAGTTCAAGGCCCAGCCTTTCTTCCACATCGTCGAATACCGGCCGCCTGCCTTTTCGGGTCTGAACAACGACTCCTTTTTCACCGGCTTCAACAGCACGTTGAAGCAAATCGGCAACGGGGTGGACCTCTACTTCCTGGCGTTCCTCGATGGCGACGGCGCCGCCACGTCCACCCAGGACGGGAATCTCTTCATCTACACCGCGGGCCTTCGCACGAAGGACATGCCGGCCGAAGGGTTCGGGTACGACCTGGAGGCGGCCGGGCAGGCGGGCGAGAACGACGCGGTGAAAATCTACGCCTTCGCCCTCCACGCGGCCGGGGCCTACGGCCTTGGCGGAGAGATGAGCCCCACGGTCAGCCTCGAATACAACGTGGCGAGCGGCGAGGACGGAGTCGGGAACGACAACGCCTTCAAGAACCTCTTTCCCACCAATCACAACAAGTACGGCGCCATCGATTTCGTCACCTGGTCCAACATCCACCATTTCCGGGGCGGCGTTTCCTTTAAGCCGCTCGCGGACCTCTCCCTTTTCGCCAACTACCACCTCTTCCTCTCCCAGGAAAAGAGGGGGGCGCTCGGGCTCCTCACCGCCGCCGCGGCGGTGGACAAGCGGACCTACGGCCAGGAGCTCGACTTCTACGCCAACTACGTCCTCTTCAAGGCCGCCAAGCTCCACGGGGGTTACTCCCTCTTCCTTCCCGGGGACATGTTCCCCAACACGGCCGACGACGCGGTCCACTTCGCCTACGCCCAGGTGCAGGTCGACGTCCCGTGAGCGGAAAAATCACTCGCTCAATCATGCAAAGGAGATACGAACATGACCGGCTTCAAGACGCTTAAACGGTATTTCGCCATCACACTCCTGGCAGCCGCCTCCCTCGCGGCATCCTTCGCCAAGGCCGAAGCCCCCAAGACCAGGCCCAAGCTGGAAAAGGAAAGCCTCACCTTGGGCTTCATCAAGCTCACGGACATGGTCCCTCTGGCCATCGCCTATGAAAAGGGCTTCTTCGAGGAGGAAGGGCTCTTCGTGAAGCTCGAACCCCAGGCCAACTGGAAAGTACTCCTCGACCGGGTGATCTCCGGGGAACTCGACGGCGCCCACATGCTGGCCGGGCAGCCCCTTGGGGCCACGATCGGCTTCGGCACCCAGGCCCACGTCGTCACCGCTTTCAGCATGGACCTGAACGGGAACGGGACGACCGTTTCCAACGAAGTCTGGCGGGAAATGAAGAAACACATTCCCATGGGAGGCGACGGGAAACCCGTTCATCCCGTGAAGGCCGACGCCCTGAAGCCGGTCATCGAGCAGTTCAAACAGAAGGGAACGCCCTTCAAGATGGGCGTCGTCTTCCCCGTCTCGACACACAACTACGAGCTTCGCTACTGGCTCGCCGCCGGAGGGATCAAGCCCGGTTACTACTCGACGACCGATATCACGGGCCAGATCGCGGCCGACGTGCTCATTTCGGTCACACCCCCGCCACAGATGCCCGCCACGATGGAAGCGGGGACGATCCACGGCTACTGCGTGGGCGAGCCCTGGAACCAGCAGGCCGTTTTCAAAGGCATCGGCGTGCCGGTGATCACGGACTATGAAATCTGGAAGAACAACCCGGAGAAAGTCTTCGGAGTATCCGCCGCCTGGGCGGAAAAATATCCCAACACCCACCGGGCCGCCGTCAAGGCGCTCATCCGCGCCGCCATGTGGCTCGACGAGAACGGGAACGCGAACCGCATGGAGGCGGTCAAGATCATCTCGCGCCCCGAGTACGTGGGGGCCGACCCGGAAGTCATCGCCAACTCCATGACCGGCACTTTCGAATACGAGAAGGGCGACAAGCGCCCCGTGCCGGATTTCAACGTCTTTTTCCGCTACAACGCCACTTATCCATATTATTCAGATGCCGTGTGGTACCTCACCCAGATGCGCCGCTGGGGGCAGATTCCCGAATACAAGGCCGATTCCTGGTACGCCGAGACGGCCAAGAAGGTCTACCGGCCGGATGTTTATCTCGAAGCGGCCCGCGCCCTGGTGAGCGAGGGGAAAGCCAAGGAAGCGGACTTCCCCTGGAAGAGCGACGGCTACCGCACTCCCCAGAACGAGTTCATCGACGGCGTCACGTTCGATGGGCGCAAACCCAACGCGTACCTCGAAAAATTCCCCATCGGCCTCAAGGGCAAGCAGACCGTGGGGCCCCAGGGAGTCGTGAGCAACTAGGGAAACCGGGCGGGCGGGCCCGGAGCGCAACGATTTTGTGAAGAAGAGGAGAGGAGGCTCATGGAGATAACGACAGCGGAGTTCGGAGAATTAAACCGCGCATCGCGCCGCGAAGAGCGGCAGGCCCGGATGCGCCTGTGGATCAACCAGTCGGCCGGCTACTTCGCCGTGACGGGCCTCGGCTGGGTCGTGCCCATCCTGAGGATCGCCGCCGGCGAAGACGCCAAGGAGCAATCGAAGGCGCTTTGGCGGGGTCTTGGCGTGCCGATCCTTGCGCTCGGGCTCTTTCTCCTCTTGTGGGCCCAGCTCGCGCCCCGGGTGAAGACGAGCCTCGGCGAGATTCCCGGCCCCGCCCAAGTGCTCCAGGAGCTCAAAAACCTCCGGGCCGACCATGTGGCCCAGCGGGAAAAGGCCGACGCCTTCTACGCGCGCCAGAAGGAGCGCAACGAAGCCGCCCGGGCCGAGGACCCCAGCGCCGAAATCACCTGGCACCCCTACGCCGGAAAACCCACTTACTTCGACCAGATCCTTACGAGCCTCAAAACCGTCTTCATGGGATTTTTCCTCGCCACCCTGGTGGCCGTACCGCTTGGAATCCTCTGCGGCCTTTCGCGCACGGTGAATGCGGCGTTCAATCCGCTCATCCAGATCTTCAAGCCCGTCTCGCCGCTCGCCTGGCTGCCGCTCGTCACCATGGTGGTGAGCGCGCTCTACGTTTCGGATGATCCCCTGTTCCAGAAATCTTTTCTGAACTCCGCCATCACGGTCACCCTCTGCTCGCTTTGGCCCACGGTGATCAACACGGCCGCCGGGGTCGCCTCCATCGATCGCGACCTCGTGAACGTGGGGAAAGTGCTCCAGCTCTCCTGGCCCACCACCGTGCGAAAACTCGTCCTCCCCTCGGCCATGCCCCACATCTTCACGGGCCTTCGCGTTTCGCTCGGGGTTGGCTGGATGGTCCTCATCGCGGCCGAGATGCTGGCCCAGAACCCGGGCCTCGGGAAATTCGTGTGGGATGAGTTCCAGAACGGGTCGTCGAGTTCGCTCGCCAAGATCATGGTCGCGGTCTTTACGATCGGCACGATCGGCTTCGTCCTCGACCGGATCATGCTGGCCTTCCAGGCCCTCTTCACCTACGGCGAGAAACGCCCATGAGCTTCCTGGAAATATCGAACGTTTCGAAGAGCTACGGCGAAGGAAAGGGCCGCGCCGAAGTCCTCAAGGACATCAACCTCTCCATCGCGGAGGGGGAATTCCTCGCCATCGTGGGATTTTCCGGTTCCGGCAAGACGACGCTCGTCTCCCTCCTCGCCGGGCTTTTAAGGCCCGACGGCGGCACGATCACCCTGCGAGGGAAGCCCGTCGAATCCCCCGGCCCGGACCGGGGCGTCGTCTTCCAGAGCTATTCCCTCCTGCCCTGGCTCACGGTCGAGGGGAACGTGTCCCTCGCCGTGAACGCCGTCTTCCGGAAGGAAACCCGCGCGGAGCGCCAGGAACGCACTCGCCGTTATATCGAGATGGTGGGCCTCGGCCACGCCGCCGACCGGCGGCCCGCCGAACTTTCGGGCGGCATGCGCCAGCGCGTGGCCGTCGCCCGCGCGCTCGCCATGAACCCGGACATCCTCCTGCTCGACGAGCCCCTCTCGGCCCTCGACGCCCTGACGCGCGCCAAACTCCAGGACGAGATCGAGTCCATCTGGGAAAAAGACCGCAAGACCGTCGTGCTCATCACGAACGACGTGGACGAGGCGATCTTGCTCGCCGATCGGATCGTTCCGCTCAACCCCGGGCCAGGCGCCACCCTGGGGCCGTCCTTCCCGGTCAATCTGCCGCGCCCCCGGAACCGGTCGGCCATGAATCACGACCCGGCCTACAAGAAACTTCGCGCCGCCGTGACGGCTTATTTGATGAAGGCCGGGGCGGAGCACCAGAAGGGCCGCGACGCCTCGCGCTTCGTGCTGCCGAACGTCGAACCGATTACGGCGCAAGCGGGCCTTCCCAAAGCCTACCGGAAGGCCGGGGCGGGCCCCGCGAGCGAGCGGTACGTGGAATTCTCCCAGGTCTCGAAAGTTTATCCCACGCCCAAAGGGCCCCTCACCGTGGTGGACGGCTTCGATCTCAAAATCCGCAAGGGCGAGTTCATCTCCCTCATCGGACATTCGGGCTGCGGGAAATCGACGGTCCTTTCCATGGTGGCGGGTTTGAGCGATATCACCCGGGGCGGCGTGATTCTCGACAACCGCGAAGTAAGCGGCGCCGGGCCCGACCGGGCCGTCGTGTTCCAGGCGCCAAGCCTCTTTCCGTGGCTCACCGCCCTGCAGAACGTCGCCCTCGGGGTGGACCGGGTCTATCCCCACGCCACTCCCAAAGAGCGGCGCGAGGTCGTCGAATACTATCTCTCGCGGGTGGGCCTCGCGGACGCCATGGACAAGCCGGCGCGGGAGCTATCCAACGGCATGAAGCAGCGGGTTGGGATCGCCCGGGCATTCGCCCTCTCGCCAAAGCTCCTCCTGCTCGACGAACCCTTCGGGATGCTCGATAGCCTCACGCGCTGGGACTTGCAGGAAGTCCTCATGGAAGTGTGGAGCCGCACCCAGGTGACGGCCATCTGCGTCACCCACGACGTGGACGAGGCGATTCTCCTGGCCGACCGGGTGGTCATGATGACCAACGGCCCCAACGCCCGCATCGGGAACATCATGCCCGTCAGCATCCCCCGCCCGCGGACGCGCCAGGCGCTTCTCGAACATCCTTCTTATTACGACTACCGCGCGGAACTGCTCGCCTTCCTGGAAGAATACGAGGCGGGCCACGCCGGAAACGGAAAGGCCGCGGCCCGGCCCGCGGCGTAGGAGAAACAGCAAAGAAAGC
>JBFLVN010000236.1:0-5836 GCA_040758475.1 Bdellovibrionota bacterium | reverse complement strand
TTCATTGGGTGCTACCGGCGGAAGCGAAATCGCTTTTAACGAAACTGATTTCTGCAGGTCTCGGGGACTTGACGTGGTTTCCGATCCCGGTCCGCCCGGCGGCTCGGGGACCTGCGCGGGAGATGCCCCGCTTACGGAACTTCTTCCCATCGTGCGAGACGCGCTTCTGGCGGACGTAACTGAGCAGTACGTGCTCCAACGGGGGATCGACCAGTTAGTCGATCCGTTCAATCAGAAAGCCGTAATTCGCTTGAGTCCGGCGCCGTCCTCGTGCGCTTCGCCAGCTTCCGTAAACTCCATGGGAATCCCCGCACCCGCTTGCGTGGCGCTGGTCGACCCCATTCTAGATATGGTCGCCGAGGCCTCGGCCTCGCAGGCCAATGTCCGGGGTGGAGGAGGACAGGTTAAGCTCGCGGAAGTCAACGGAACCGTTCCAAACGATGTTGGGGGGGATCACCTGACGGCATTCCGCGGGCGCTTGCGGTCGGTGCTGAGCGGTTCCGGACTCGGGGGGCTCGATACTTATACAAGCTCCAATCCCCTTCTCACCGGGGATTGCGCGTTGGGGCCCATGAAACCCGACGGTGTCTTGGATGATTGCGATAACGACGACCGGCCCGATTTCGCCGCCCGCTGGGAGGATGGGATTCCGGAACTATTCGTGAACGGAGGCACTACGCCAAATCCTGATTTCGTCGTCGGAAATTGGTTCTACAACGGAACGTCTCAAACCATTCAAATCGTAACTGTATCGTTGCATCACGATGGGGCGGTTGGGCGCTCCCCCATTCCCAGCGACCAGATCGGCCGGGTGCGTATATGGGCATCCACCCAGAATCCCGCGTCCTTGATCACTGGCGGTGCTTCCGCTCCAAATTGTTTCTTGACGACCACCGACAATTCGCTATGTGGCGGCACTCCCGTAAGAGTCAGTGGATTTAACTTTCGGACAGAAAATGCACTGCAAACCATTTCTGTTTATCCACCTGTTGACGTTGGACCTGGGCAATATGTCTACGTATCGGTGCAGCAGCCGCTTGCCAGTGCGATATCGTTTGGGGTTGGAGTGGATCAGAATCATTTCTCGGATTTTCAATATCTATTTCAGCCGACTGCTGGAGATGATTACGGCTCCGATTCGATAGCTCCGAACGTTGATTTCGTGGCGACCGGTTCCTGCGGTGCTGGTAATTGTACGCTCAAACGGTTCGCCGCTCTCGGGAACGGGAATGGGGTGCCTATTATTCGAGTCGGGTACGCTTACCCCGCCAGTCTTGCCTTGGAGAACGTGCCTTTCGAACGGGCTCTTCCTTTCCTGCGGGCATTCTTTGAGAAGCCGCAGGTCGCCACTTCCGGGAATCCCAACCGCCTCCGCGCGGCCGATCCCGTAGTGGACGCCCTGCTCGCGCTTCTCTTGCCACTCGACATCCGCCCGAAGAATTTTGGAAACAACGCCGCTTCCGTTCCCGCTTCTTGCCGAGGCCCAGTGGGGGGGGCGGGACAGCCCGATCAGAATTCCATTTATTTGCCGTCTTTCCACGAGCAGCCGGGAGGGGTGGCCCGCCGGCAACGGTGCGAGTACTTCTCGGGAACCACTGGCCCCGATGATAGGGAAGTCGAAGAAGGACTCGGCTGCGTTCCCGCAAAACCATCTTGTTTTACCAATCCAGGCGCTGGTGCCACCGGGGACCCCCTCTGTTTCGCCGACCTCGATCGGACGGTTGATCCTCCAGTCTGCACCGCGACGACCTGCCGTATCCTCTGCACCGAGACTCCCCGCGGGATGGCGCCGGTAGACCTGGATGTGTCGGCTGATTACGCGACACCTCTGGAGCTCTTTATCCCATTGCTCCGGCGATCCTTGGCGGGGGTCTATCCGGATCCCGTCGCGGGAGATGGGATCGATCCAGATAGTATCTCTTTTGACTTCTTGCCTGTTCTCGAACTCCTTGCCGGTCAAACCCCCGCTCTTTCCGACGGCGAAGCCGTTTCTCTTGGCGGGGAGGCGACGATGACGGCCCTTCTTGAACGCGTCGCTCTTCTGGCGAAAGTGTTGAGCGCGGCGAGTGATGCCCCCGGCCTTGGCCTTTACCGCTTTTTCCCCAACAAGGCGGACGCTTCCTGCTCGGGTGCGCCGCTGCCAGGGGCTAAATGTGACGCCACGACCGCCGATCTTTTCGAAGTACTCTCCGCATTCATGGAACCCGTTGCCCTGCGTGACAGGGTGACCGGTATCGTTGGCCCTTCGCAACCCATCATTGTCCGTCTGGCAGATCATTACATAGATGCCTTTTTCCCGGATGTTTCAGTTCCGCCCACCCTGGCGGCCCGTGATGCCGCGCCGAGAATTTCGCTGGCTCGCGAATCAAGCGATATTCTGATCTGGGAGGGTTACGGAACCGGCGCCGCGGACGATCCCCGCCATTGCGCGGAATTCGACGGTTTGAATCACTACTTCCGTGCGGACTGCGTCTACTATCTCGATCTGACGGCGTATCATGGCCAAATCGGCGGAACGGCGGAGGAGTTCCCGGGTGCCGTCGTGACCATACGTTTCCCGGACGACGTAGAGGCGGGAAGTGGCAACGCTCTTCACGTTTCCGGATTCAACGAAGGGGGAACTTCCCGCGGGAGCATCCTGGCGATGCGGCTGTGGAATGGTTCCTACACCGTGGCCGCGGGCGCCGCAGACAATGATACTCTTGAGTACGGGATCCTCATTCCAAGCATTTCTCATGTCGCCAGCGCCGGAATCAACGCGGTTACAAGTACCATCGGCAGTTGCGTTACCGGAGGGCACGGCGTTTTTGAACCCGAAACGGCCCGCCAGTTTGAGCAGTTGAGTGATGCCAGCAGGGACTGTTTCCGGAACAACGCTCTTAGTTTCGCGAATAAAACGGACCAAGCCGGCCGGCCGGCGGAGCCAGCCTACGAACTGGCGGACGCGAAGGACAAATTCCTTTTCAGGCGGGTCTTGCTCCGGCGGGGTAATCCAAACGCGGACGAAGGTGATTTCGGCGGGAAAACGCTGACCGACTTGTACTTGGAATTCGATACTTCCAAGGGAGGGGGACGTGGGCGCGCCGAGGCTTACGTGAGTTTCGTTCGAATTACCGATCCCGTCAAACCATTCAACGCTCCCGGGTGCCTGAATCCACAGGATCCATCGGATCCGGGAAATCCGGATAAGATCGTTCCGTATTGTTTGAAGCTCAACGTTTACAATGGAGGCACGGCCCTCCCGGCAGGAGCCGGTGCCATCGCCGCCCAGACCGGTTATTCGGGACTCGACGAAGTAAATACCTGCGCGGGCTTGCCCGGCGCCTGTACGGGCACCGGCTCACCGGCCCTCAATGTCCGGCGGACAGGCATTCTTTGCCCCGCCGCCCCGGCGGGCTGCGCCTCTGCTCCGGCCAGCGGGTGTAGCGCCTCCGATCTGGATGGCGCGGGCCCCGGTTCGGGCTTCCGTTGCGCGAACGCCCCCGACGGCGCGTTGCGCGTTAAAGCCGATTCTTCCGGAAGAATTATTTTACCGGTCCTGGCGTCTCAGATTCCTCATCGCGTCCGGATCGATACGCAAATCCGATGTGGAGACAGCGACGCGGATGGAGACTGTGACGCGCAAGAGATCGGAACTCCGGCGGAGCTTGAAATCCGCAGAGCCGGTGATTCGGCGCCGGTCACCTACTCGATCTGGAACCGCTATCCATCGCGGCCTCTGGCTCTTTCTTTCGAGACGCCCGACAAGGGCCACCGGCCGGTTTACCAGTCCAATCAATCGGGACCGGGAGGCTCCATCGCCGATCCAACGGTGGAGAACGTGAAAGCCGGAGAGCCGCTTGAAGACGATGCTTTTTTCGTGGACACGCGCGTCGTGGATCAATCCGGACTGGGATTCGCGGGATATCCCGATCTTCCCTGCAAGGGAATTGCGCTTCCAAATGTTTGCGATCCCGGTTCCACGGCTCCTTTAGGCGCGATCGGCACTTCGCCGGTCCTCAATTACGCGGTGGTCCATCGGCCCGCTTTGCAGCTTCGCGCGAATTATACCGGCGCATCGCTCACCGGGAATAATGCGTTGAGCTTGAACGTACTGGGGACGGGTGATCCGGGGAGCACGGGACCCTATATTTCCCAGGCCGGCGATTATCTCGAGTACGAAGTATACATTCCTTCAACCGCCTTCGGCGGCGCAAGTACGGGGAATACAACGGGAGACGGGGCGTCGAACACCGCCCCCAATGCGGGGATCGACATTCAGTCGGCGCTTCCCAACAATGGATCGCGGGATCTTCGAGACGCTACGATTCTCGGCGCCCCGTCTCCGTCCGACGCGGTCGATCGGCAGCTTCTCGTGGCCGCTTCGGGGAATGCGGCCATCAACGGTGGCCGTGCTCTGGACCAGAACCTTCGTTCTGCCGATCCACGCGTTGAATTGGCCTCGCAGGGAGCGCCGGCGGCGGGCGCCAATTTCTATTATCGCCGGATTCCGCTTCCAGAGGGATTCGTCTTGTCACGAAATGACTCTGATTTCGACGCCAGCAGGGCGAGCCGGGTTTTCGCGAGCTTCTGGGCCCGATTGCCTAGTGCTACTAACGATCTTTCCGACGCCTATTTCCGGGAGATTCGGATCGGATCGGCGGGGAAACCTCGTTATTCTGTTTTCGACGGATCGGCCGGCGCTAAACTCATTCGCCTCTCGTCGAGTCCGTGCAACGACTTTAACGGTGGCGTGCGTTCGGCCCTGTGCCCCTCGGTGACTCCCGCGACCTGCCCCGACGGGCCTGATGCGGACACGAATCCCGATCCCGGTTTCGCGCTGGTATTCGATGAAGCGACCGGTCTGCAGGCGGCGGGTGTGGCGGGGAACCGTGTAATTTTGTTGAACGGCCGTCCCCCTTGCTGGGGTTCCCACAACCATGGAGCGGGGGCCGTGACGCATGACGCGCCCTGCGCGGTTCCCGGAGAGATCGGGGAACTGGAAGCCAAATCCACGAACGCGGACGCGGGACTCTCGTGGACGCAGATATACCGGAACGCCGCGCTCGCGGCTGTTTCAAACCCGCGTCTATTTGAAGCGTGTGACGTGGGCTTGGATCCGGTCGTTGTTTTCAAGGGCGCTCCCCCCGCGGGCGATTGGACGAACGGTGCCGCGCTTCGCGCGACGAGGCAGCGCACGAGCCGTCCGCATTGCGAGATTCAGCGCAATGCCCTTTCCGTGCCTTCGGGCCAGTCGGAATGCCTGGAGGACAATTCGGCGAATCCTGATCCGGAGATTTCGGCCGGTTACACCAACACGGCACTCTGCCTGACCACCGCTTTTGGCCGGAGTGATGCTGCGGACGAAAACCGGTGCCAGCCGGTAGCGGCGGCCAGCGGTCAAATTTACGGTCAAGCCGTCGGTGAAGGCCGTTTTTGCCCGAACGGGACGAATCCCGATCAATACGGCCAGCGGTGTCCCGCGGGCAACATGTACACCGTCAGTGCCAGCGACGGCCCGGCCGTTTACACCGCCGGTTCATCTCACGTAGTGCAACAGCCAAAACCGGTTATAAGCGATCCTGGTCTCTACCGTTTTTTGTATACGATGGGAGTTTCCTCGGGGGTGCAGCGGATCGATGTCCGAACGGACAATTCCAGTGGTACGATCGGCGGCCTCCCATCCGAAGTGCGTCCGTACGCTTATCTCCTGGCTCCTTCGGAGTTCTCCGTCGTGGCGACCCCTCCGCCGGTCCCATCGCAAATTGTTTTTAACAGGGGTGACAACGCGGACACAAATAAGACTATGGGTGCCCCTTGTGACTTCACTTACGCGGACGGATGCCCGGCGGCGGGT
>JBFLVN010000235.1:0-5836 GCA_040758475.1 Bdellovibrionota bacterium | reverse complement strand
CCGAAACGTCCGATCCGGCGCCGGGTTCGGTAAGGCCATAGGCCCCGAAGTGGAGCGGGTCTTCTTTCTTGAAGATGGAGAAGTATTTCTTCTGCTGTTCGGGCGTGCCGGTGAAGGCGAGCGGTGGGCCGCCGAGGCCCGGGCCCGGAAGGCTCATGAGAAGGGCCGCATCGCCCCAGCAAAGTTCCTCGGCTGAGAGGGCCGCAAGACGGCTCGTGAAGCGTTCCCCCGATTTGTCGGCCTGGGCGCCCAGAAAGTCCGAATCGCTCTGGCCCGCGTTCTTGGGCTTTCCACCGAGGGATAGGCCCATCTTGTAGGCCTTGGCGAGGAACTCGTCCTTGGGGGTGTAGGTCTTGTCGCACTCCAAAGAGATGGGGCGCATCTCGGCCTTGGCGAAGCCCCGGGCCATCTGCTGGAACATCTTGAGCTTGGGATCGATTTCGAAGTCGATCATTTTCTTTCCCCCGAAGAACCCGGTTTCTAAGCGGCCGGCGTAAAGCTGTGGACGGTGATCTTGTCGGAAATCACGAAGGGCTCGAACTTGAGCTTCTGCCCCACTTTGAGGTCTTCGTACTTGGCGTTGATCTTGGAGAGGACCCGGCCCACGCCTGGGATGTCCACGATCCCGATGACGTCGGGCTTCATGAATCGGAGAGATTTGCTCTGGTAAGTGAAGGCGTAGAGCGTGGCGCCATCCCCGATGGGGGTCCATTCGATGTTTTCGGAGAAACATTTGGTGCAGAAGGGCCGGGGCGGGTAGGAGACGTGCTTGCAGTCCTTGCACTTGGTGGAACAGAACTGTTTTTCCTCGCGGAGGCGCCGGTAGTACTCGGCCGTGGCGCCATCTTCTTCCCGCTCAATGGCCTGGGACGTGAACTTGTCGATGATCTGTTTCATGCGCGGACCCCCTCGTAGACCATGACGGACGAGCCGTTCATGCAGCCGTGTTCGGCGTGGGTTAATCCCCACCGGGCATTTTCGACCTGCCGCCCCGAAGCCGAGCCCCGGAGCTGGTGGACGATTTCGATGGTTTCGAGGAGCGGGGTCGCGGCGGCGGGATGGCCGAAGCAGATGCGCCCGCCCGTCGGATTGATGACGAGATCGCCGCCGAAGGTTAGTTTTCCATCTTTTACGGCTTGCGCTGCCATTCCCTTTTTAGAAACGAATCCGAGGTCCTCGTAGAGCATGAGTTCGCTTGGGGCGAAGACGCCGTAAACTTCGGCCACGTCGATATCCTTGGGGCCCACGCCCGCTTCTTCGTAGGCTTGCTTGGAAGCTTCTACGGCCGACCGGTACGTCGTGAAATCCCGCTCGGGCGAGACGGGGAGGAAATGCTCGGGCTCGTGGTAGCCCCCGATGCCCGCGATGCGCACGAACGGCCGGCCCATTTTTTTGGCTTCCTCCACGGTCGTGAGCAGCACCCCCGCCCCAGCCGTCGAGACGGGGCAGCACATGTGGAGCGTGAGCGGCGGACTTTGGAGCGGGGATTTGAGGACTTCTTCGACCGTCGTGGGATCGCGAAACTCGGCGCCCGGGTGCCGGGCGGCGTGGCTTCGAAGCTGCACGACCACGCGGGCGAAATCCTCGGGCGTGGCGCCGTACTCGTGCATGTAGCGCTGGCCGCTCATGGCGTAGAAGGGAACGGGGAAACCCCCGCCGTAGGCGCCGTCGTACGCCCCTTGGAGGCCGATGTTCGAATAGGCCCCGAAGCGGAGCGTGTAGTTCATGTCCGTCATGTCGCCGAGCCTGGCCCGTTCGTCAGCGGCGAGCACGATGCAGCGCTTCACGCGCCCCGTGGCGATCTCGTTGGCCGCCGTGCGAAGGGCCAGGGCGGAGGTCGTGCCCCCGTTCTCGACCACTTCGAGGATGCGGCTCTTAAAGCCCAGGTATTTCCCGAGGAACGCGCCGAACATGATGACGATGTCCGGGTTGATGCCGGGGGGCGTCGTGATGAGCCCGTCCACGTCGGCGGGGCGAAGGCCCGCGTCTTTCAACGTCCCGATGGCGGCCTTGGCGAAGAGGTGCCGGAGCGGCAGCCCGCCTTTCTTGGTGACGGGCGTGGCGTAGGCGCCGACGATGGCGACGTCGTGGAGCGTTCGGGGCATGGAAGGGGTCCTTTCGAAAGAACCTTTTCGTTAAAACATCGTATACGTAATAAATTACAGTGTCAAGGCTTTCGGCTTTTGATGTTGCTATTGTTACTGTTCAAATGCCATTTAAAGTGCAATTAGTGGTGGCATTTATTTAAGCAAGCATGATAATATCGTTTGACAAGCATCGCATTAAATATATAATCGCCCCATGCCCGCAACGATCGTCACCGATCTCTTAAAAGAGCAGGCCGAGAAGAACTCGGACCGGCTGGCGGCCATCGTCGATGGGATCGGGGAAATCACCTACGGGGCGTGGGAAAAGGCGGCGAGCCGGTTGGGTAGAAAACTCGCGGCCCTCGGCATCCAGAAGGGCGACCGGGTCGGGCTTCTCTTCTCGAACCGCGAAGCCATCGCCTTCATGGTGGGCTACTTCGCCATCCACAAGGCGGGGGGCGTCGCAGTCCCCATCAACACGCGGCTATCGGCCAAGGAGATCGCCTACATCCTTTCCCACAGCGAGGCCAAAGGCGTCCTCTCCGAACCCGAAGCGGCCCAGAAGGTCATCCCGCTGCAAAAGGATCTGATCGCCCTTTCCTTCATCGTCGTCAAAGGCGAGCAGGCGGGCGACAGGATGTGGGAAAAGCTCCTGAGGGACGGGGACGATTCTTATTTCCAAGTCCCCCAAGCCAAGGACGACCTTTGCGACATCCTCTATACGTCCGGCACGACGGGGTTTCCCAAGGGCGTCGCTTGCTCTCACGAAAACGTCGTGGGCCTCGGTGGCGGCGGCGGTCTCGATAAATTGTTCGCCGGACAATCTTTCATCCACGCCGTCCCGCTTTTCACCTTCGCCGGCACCCACGCGATGATGATGATTCCGCTGCGGGCCGGGATGACGAGCGTCATTCAGCCCAAGTTCGATGCCGGGCGTTATTTGGAACTCATCGCCAAGCACAAGGTCGCTCTCACTTACGCCGTCCCCTCCATGCTTCTCCTCCTGCTCGATCACCCCGATGCGGGAAAGCACGATTATTCTTCCCTCAAGATGATCATGTACGGGACGGCCCCCATGCCACCCGAGGGGGTGAAGCGTCTGGGGAAACTCTTCAGGGCCATGCTTTTGAATATCTACGGCCTTACCGAAGGGGGCGGCGCGGCCTGTTCCCTTCCGCCCCACGAAGCCCAGAAGCGCCCCGATTCCATCGGAAAGCCCCTGCCGCCCACCGAAGTCAAAATCGTCAAGGAAGACGGGTTCAAAGCCGCACCGCGGGAAGTGGGGGAAATCTTTCTTCGCTCCTCTTCGCGCCGCAAGTATTTCAAAAACGAAAAAGCCACGAGCGAAACCTGGACGGAAGATGGTTGGCTCAAGACCGGCGACCTTGGCTACCTGGATGATGACGGTTTTCTTTATATCGCCGGAAGAAACAAGGACATGATCATCCGGGGCGGGTTCAACGTCTATCCCATCGAGATCGAAGCGGCCCTTCACGAACACCCGGCCGTCCAGGAAGCGGCGGTCGTCGGCGTTCCGCACAAAGTTCTGGGCGAAGATGTGAAAGCCTTTGTTGTTGTAAAGCCGGGCTACAGCCTGACGGCCGACGAACTCCTCTCTTATTGCACAGAGAATCTCGCCGACTACAAGTGCCCCCGGCAGATCGAATTTTTGAAAGAACTTCCCCGGAACGCCTTGGGCAAAGTCCTAAAGCGCGTTCTTCGCGGCGAAGAAGAAAACCAGGGCGGCACGGGCCTGGAAGCGAGGGCGAGCTAGTGCCCCACGTGAAGGCCAACGGGGTCGAGATATTTTACCGAGAGGAGGGGAAGGGGTTCCCCATCCTCATGGGTCATTCGCTTGTTCTCGACCACGAGATGTTCGATCCCCAAGCGAAAGCCCTTTCGCAAAAGTACCGGGTGATTCGCCTGGATTTCCGCTGCCACGGCCAATCCGAAAAAGTGAAAAAGCCCTTTTCCCTCGAAGACTACCGGGACGATGTTTTCGCCGTCGCCGACGCACTGGGCATTGGGCGCTTTCACTGGGTGGGGCTCTCCCAGGGCGGCATGACGGGGATGCGGATGGCGTTGAAAAGCCCTGGCCGCATCGCCGGCCTCGTTTTGCTCGACACCTCCGCGGACGTGGAAAACCCGGCGACCCTTCCCCAGTACAAGAACTGGAACGAGCAATCCCGGAAAATGCCGCCGAACGAGCAGATGGCGAAGATGGGGCTCCAGATGACGTTTTTTTCGCCCAAGTTCCTGGGCGCCAACCCGGAACTCTTCGCCCGTTACGTCCAGAAGCTCCTGGCCAACGACCGGGAGGCCCTGTACCACGCGACGAACGCCGTACTGGATCGGAGGAGCATCCTGGAGGACATCCGGAAAATAAAGAACCCCACGCTCGTCATGGTCGGGGAAAACGACACGGCCACGGTCCCGGCCAAGAGCGAACAGATCCACGAGGCCATCGAAGGCTCGGCGCTCGAAAAGATTCCGGGCGCCGCCCACATTTCGACTTTGGAAAATCCCGAATTCGTGAACGAAAAGCTCCTCACCTTCTTCGCGGGATGGGAGGCGTAGGATGGCCGAAGCCGCCAAAGCCTCCGGCGATCCCGTGCTGCTCCAGGTGGATGGGGCGGTGGCGACGCTGACGCTCAACCAGCCCGACAAGCGCAACGCCATGCGTCCCGAGCTGTTGGAGGATTTCGCCCGCAAGGTGGAGAGGGTGAAGGGCGAAGGGGACGTGCGGGTCCTCATCGTCCAGGGATCGGGAAAGATTTTCTGCAGTGGCGCCGATTTTTCCGCCATGGGGAGCATGGGGAGCGATCCCAAAAAGATTTACGGCTTTTTCCTCTGCCTCCTTGATCTCGATATCCCTACCATCGCGAAAGTAAACGGCCATGCCATCGGCGGCGGTCTGGGGCTTGCCCTCGCCTGCGACCTGCGCGTGGCGGACAAGGACGCCAAGCTCGGGGCCAATTTCACCAAACTCGGGTTCACGCCCGGCATGGCGACGACCTATTTCCTTCCTCGTCTCGTGGGGCTTCCCAAGGCGGCGGAACTCCTTTTCACGGGCCGGATCATCACGGGGGCCGAGTGCGAGAAGATCGGCCTTGTGAACTACGCCGTCGCGAAGGAAGAACTCGACGCCAGGACCGATGCGCTCGCCAAGGAAGTGGCCTCCTCGGCCCCGCTGGCGCTCAAGCTCACGAAGAAAGTCCTTTACCAGAACCTGGCCTACGACCCACGGGGCGCCCTGGACACCGAAGCGGCCGCCCAGGCCAAGACCATGGGGACGCAGGACGCCCGCGAGGGGATCATGGCCATGATGCAGAAACGCGAACCCAAGTTCACGGGGAAATGAGCATGTTCGAATTCAGCCTTTCCGAAGAAGAAGAGATGGTCCGCAAGACCGCGGCCGATTTCGCCGCCGAGAAACTTTTTCCGCCATTCCGCGAACACGAAGCGGCGGGAAGCGTTCCGGGTTCGCTCCGGAGCGCTTACGGGGAACTGGGCCTCGCCGGTCTGGATATTCCGGAAGCCCAGGGGGGCTCGGGGCTTTCGTCCCTCGTGAAGTCCCTCGTCCTCGAAAGCCTCGCGGGTGGCGATGCGGCGGCGGCTCTCGCGCTCGATGGCGCGGGGCCGGCCCTCTATCCGCTCCTCGAAATGGGCGGGGAAACGGGTGCGGGGCTCGTCCGGGAGTTTCTTTCCAAGAAAGATGCGCGGGGCTGGGTGGTCGTGGACCGGGAAGG
>JBFLVN010000234.1:0-5840 GCA_040758475.1 Bdellovibrionota bacterium | reverse complement strand
TGGGTTTACGCCCGCTACGCGGCGCCCGCCCTCGGCCCCTCGCTCCATCGCCACGCGATCGAGTGGGTCAAGGCCAACGTGACGCCCGAGGCATCTATCCTGGATTTGGGGTGCGGGGCCGGCCATTTCGCCCTTCGTTTGGGGGAGGAAGTGCCCGGCAGCCACGTGACGGGGGCGGACCCCAGCTCCCAGATGATCCGGCGGGCGCTCGGTACCCGCGGGGATTTCCGGTACGTCTCCGTCCGGTTCGTTCTGGCGCCCGCGGAGGAACTTCCCTTCAGCAACGGGAGTTTCGATGCGGTCGTATCCCTCGTTTCCATCAAGCACTGGAAGGACCGCAAGGCCGGCCTCGCGGAAGCAAGCCGGGTTTTAAGGCCGGGCGGCAAGCTCTACGTCGCCGAGATCGATCCCGGCCGCAAAGGGCCGGAACTTGATAGTTTCCTTTCCCGGCTCCCGTGGCCCCTTCGCGGAGGGTTCACGAGCACGGTCCAGCCCCAAGGGGTGGCGCTCTCCGAATGCCGCCGCCTCGTGGAGGGAGCCGGTTTCGAGGGAATCCAGGAAGGGACGTACGAGGACTTCCCGGGCTTCTTTGTGGCTGGGAACAAACCCAAGCCTCCCGCGCCGCCTGCGCCTCCGAAGGCCAGCTAATCCATGGGGAAAAAAGACATGCCGCCCAGCACGCCCTCCGCCGGTCCTGGACTTAACGCCATTCTGGACCAGGGGACCCAGTACGAGGGGAAGCTCATCTTCGAAGGGGCCGTTTTGATCAACGGCAAGTTCGATGGTGAGATATCGAGCAAGGACCACCTCATTATCGGCGAGCAGGGCAAGGTGAGCGCCGATATCGACGTGGGAAGCATTCAGATTTCCGGTGAAGTGACGGGGACGATCCGCGCCAGCCAGCGGGTCGAACTCCTTCCCACCGCCCGGCTTCGCGGTGAACTCCAAGTGCCTCCCCACGCCCTCCGGATCGAGCAGGGGGCCGTTTTCGAGGGTACCTGCAAGATGCAGGCGCCCGCCGCGGGAGCTGGCGCCTCGGCGCCGCGCCCCTCGGAAGCGGGCAAACCCAAGTCCGCCTGAAGCACCCGCCCGGCTGAACTGGGTGCCTTGAGTTTTTTCGCCTATAATCCAGCCCATGAGAAAGTCCTTCACCGTCGTCTTTGATAAGGAAGAGGATGGTTACACCGTGACCGTTCCGGCTCTTCCCGGCTTGGTAACGGGCGGCCGCACCCTTCAGGAGGCCCGCCGGATGGCCCGGGATGCGATTCGCTGCCACATCGAAAGCCTTCAAAAAGATGGGGAACCCGTACCCACGGAGATCGAGGTTGAAGTGGAAAAGATGCAAGTAACCCTTCCCGCGCCGTGAGCCCCCGCCTTCCCAGTCTTACCGCTAAGCAAGTCCTCCGAGCCCTCCTGCGGGCTGGGTTTTATGTCCACCATCAGGTGGGCAGCCATGCCACGCTCAAGCATCCAAGCGATCCTCGCAAGCGCGTGACCGTTCCCATGCATGCGCGCGAATTGCCACGAGGAACGCTCCTGGCCATCGTCAAGCAAGCCGGGATGTCCCCCGAGGAGTTTGCCGGGTATCTGTGACCGGCGGCCCGGTCCAAGTCCGCGTAATTTCCCCCTTTTTCAGACCTTCAAAGGCCCTGGTTTTCTTGACGGCACCCCGGGCTGGTGTTAGAAAGGCGCCGCCTTGCACGCCCCGAATTCGTCGCGGGGCATTAGGGGAAAGAGAGCGTTTCGTGCTGACGCCCGATTGGACGTTCTTCCCGCAGCTTGCCGTCTTCCTGGCCACCGTTGCCGTTTTGAATCTCGTGCTATTCGGTCCCGTGCGGCGCATCCTGGCGGAACGGGAAGAGGGCACCACCCAGACGGCCGGAGCAGCCGAAGACCTGCGTGCCGAAGCCCGGCGCCTCGAAGCCGATTACGAGGGCCGTCTTCGCGGCGCCCGTGAACAGGCTACCGCCGAGCGCGCCAAGCTTCGGGGCCAGGGGCAGGAACAAGCTACGAAGATCGTCGAAGAAGCTCGGGCGAAGGCCGACCAGATTTCGGACCAACTCGCTTCCGAACTCTCCCGCGAACTCGATACCGCCCGCAAGGCCCTCGAATCCCAGGCCCGTGAAATCTCGGCCGCCATGGTGGGCCGCCTGATCGGAAAGGCTTGATCCATGCGGGAATTCTCTGCATTGCTCCGCCAGATCGCCGCGGCCTTCGCGGTGGCGGTCCTTTCCGCCCCGGCGGTGGTGCTGGCCGAGGAAGGCGCCCATCACGAAGCGGCGGCGGGCGAAGAGCACCACGGCTTTCCATGGATGAAGATCGTCTACCACGCCATCAATATCGGCATCCTGGGCACGATCCTTTTCCTCGCGCTTCGCAAGCCCCTCAAAGAGTTTTTCATCCAGCGCCAGCGCGACGTGCGTGACGCCCTCGAAGCCGCCGCCCGCGCCCGCAAGGAAGCCGAAGCCCTCGTGGCGGAACTCAAGAAGAAGACGCAGAACGCCGACGCGGAAGCCAAGCACCTTCGTGACGCCATCGCTGCCCAGGGGGAGGCCGAGAAGACGAAGATTCTCGAAACCGCCCGCATCCAGGCCGAACGGATCGTGGATGAAGCGCGCCGAGCGGGAGATAGCGAACTCGAACGCGCCCGTGTCGCCCTGCGGGCCGAGGCCGTGCGCCTCGCGGCGGAGATGGCGGCCGGGAAGATCCAGAAGGAAATCAGCGACGCCGACAAGGCGAAGTACAACAAGGAATTCCTCCAGACCCTGGAGCGCCTTTCATGATCAACCGTGCCCTTTCCCGCCGTTACGCCCACGCCCTCCTCGACCTCGCGTCGGAGGAGAAGGCGGTCGATTCCTTCGGGGCGCAGGCCGCGGAAATGGCGGCCGTCGTGAGCGGGCACGCCGACCTCTCCAAAGTCCTCTACGGCGGTCTCTTCGCCACTTCGCAGCGCAAGGCCATCGTCGAAGAACTCTGCAAGAAACTCGGATCGGCCCCTTCGGTCCGCAAGTTCCTCCTTCTCCTGGTGGACAAGGACCGCTTCCAGTACCTCCCCGCCGTGGTGGAGGAGTACCGCGCCATGGCCGACGAGCGCGCCGGCATCGCCCGGGCCAAGGTCCGCTCGGCCGCGGCTCTCGACGATTCGACCAAGAAGGGGATTTCCGCGGGCCTTGGGAAATACACGGGCCGCCAGGTGGAGTGCTCGTTCGAAACGGACCCGGCCCTTCTCGGGGGCATCCGGGCCCAGATCGGCGGCCTCGTTCTCGACGGAAGCATCAAAGCGCAGCTTGAGCGCATGACTCAGACCTTAAAGCAGGGGTAAGGACCCATGAAGATCAACGCCGAAGAGATTTCCAGTATCATCAAGAAGCAGATCTCGAACTACGACGCCAAGATCGACGTCGCCGAGGTCGGCACCGTGCTCCAGGTGGGCGACGGCATCGCGCGCGTTCATGGCCTCGAAAAGGCCGAGGCGGGCGAGATCGTCCAGTTCACGGGCGGAGTAAAGGGCCTCGTCCTCAATTTGGAAGAGGACAACGTCGGTATCGCCGTCATGGGCCCCGACCAGCAGATCGTCGAAGGTTCCGAAGTCCGCCGGACCGGCGAAATCGCCCAGGTTCCCGTGGGCAAGGAACTCCTCGGGCGCGTCGTAAACGCCCTTGGTGAAGCCATCGACGGCAAGGGCCCCATCAAGTCCAAGGAAATGCGCCGCATCGAGATCAAGGCGCCCGGCATCGTGGCCAGGAAGTCGGTCAACGAGCCCCTCCAGACCGGCATCAAGGCCATCGACGCCATGATCCCCATCGGCCGCGGCCAGCGCGAGCTCATCATCGGCGACCGGCAGACCGGCAAGACGGCCGTCGCCATCGACACGATTATCAACCAGAAGGGCCAGAACGTTTACTGCATCTACGTGGCTACCGGGCAGAAGCGCTCCACCGTGGCCCAGGTCGTAGACAAACTAGAGAAGTTCGGGGCCATGGAATACACGACGGTCGTTGCCGCCACGGCGTCCGACCCGGCCCCCCTCCAGTTCATCAGCCCCTACACGGGCTGCACGCTGGGCGAGTACTTCCGCGACAACGGCATGCACGCCCTCATCATTTACGATGATCTCTCCAAGCAGGCGACGGCCTACCGGCAGCTCTCGCTGCTTCTGCGCCGTCCTCCCGGGCGCGAGGCGTACCCCGGCGACGTGTTCTATCTCCACTCGCGGCTTCTCGAACGCGCCGCCAAGCTTTCCGACAAGAACGGCGGCGGGTCGCTTACGGCCCTCCCGATCATCGAGACCCAGGCCGGCGACGTGTCGGCCTACATCCCGACGAACGTCATCTCGATCACGGACGGTCAGATTTACCTCGAAACGGACCTCTTCTACTCGGGCGTCCGCCCGGCCGTGAACGTGGGCCTCTCGGTCTCCCGCGTCGGCGGCGCCGCCCAGATCAAGGCCATGAAGAAGGTGGCCGGCCAGCTCCGGTTGGAACTCGCCCAGTACCGCGCCCTCGAAGCTTTTGCCCAGTTCGCCTCCGACCTGGACCCGGCTTCGCGCGAACAGCTCGCCCGCGGCGAGCGCCTCGTTGAAGTCCTCAAGCAGGGCCAGTACCAGCCCATGCCGGTGCAGCTCCAAATCATCCAGCTCTACGCGGCGACCAACAAGAACCCCGAGGGGAAAATCTGGATTCGCGACATCGCCGTGGACGACGTGCAGCGCTACATGACCGAACTCGTCGATTTCGTTCAGACCCGGTACGCCGACATTCCGAAGGCGATCCAGGAAAAGAAGGACGTCACCGACGACATCAAGGCCAAGATCGAAAAGGCCCTCACGGAATTCACCAAGACCTTCAAGTCTTCGGCCAAAGCGGCCTAACGCGGATTCGGGAGCAGGGTAGGGACCATGCCGAGTCTCAAGTTCTATCGCAAGCGGATCGCTTCGGTGAACAACACGAAGAAGATCACGCGCGCCATGAAGCTCGTTTCGGCGGCCAAGCTCCGCCGGGCCCAGCAGGCGGCGATGGACCACCGCGATTACGCCGACCGCCTGCGCGACCTCCTCTCCCAGATCGCCTCCCGGGTGGAAAAAGTTTCCAATCCGCTCCTCCAGGTTCGTGAAGGTACAAAGACGCTCCACGTCCTCATTACTTCCGACCGGGGCCTTTGCGGCGGCTTCAATACGAACATCTCCAGGAAGCTCGACCAGTGGGTCGTCCAGAACGGCTCCCAGTGCGAGAAGGTGGACATCCGCTACGTGGGCCGCAAGGGGCAGGATTACTTCCGCGTCCGCAAGGTGAGCGCGAGCGAACTCAAGGGCGAAGTGCTCCATCCCCTCGATCCCACGGTCCCGGAGAAGCTCGCGAAGGAACTGGGCGAACTCTACACCTCCGGCGCCTACGACCGGATTTACCTCGTTTACAACAAGTTCATCTCGGCCCTCTCCCAGCAGGTGACCTTCGACCCGCTCTTCCCGGTCGCGACCGGCGCTTCCAAGGACGCGGGGCCGGCCTTCGATTTCATCTACGAGCCCTCCCGGGACGATCTCATCGCCCGCCTCGTGCCGGCCTATCTCTCCTCCCGGGTGGAGCAGGCCCTCTACGAATCGGTCGCCTCCGAGCACGGAGCCCGCATGACGGCCATGGATTCGGCCACCAACAACGCGAGCGACATGATCTCGCGCCTCACGCTCTACTACAACCGGGCGCGGCAGGCGGCGATCACGAAGGAGCTCATGGAGATCATCGGCGGCGCGGAAGCGCTCAAGGGATAAGAAACCAGACCGGCGGGAGAATTCCCGCGCGAGACCAAAGGAAGAGACGGTTATGAGCAGCAACGGTACGGCGAAA
>JBFLVN010000233.1:0-5854 GCA_040758475.1 Bdellovibrionota bacterium | reverse complement strand
GGCCACCTGCGGGAGAAGCGTGAGGTGCAGGGCCATTTTATCGAGGAGGAGGCGGGCCGAGCAGAGGATCTCGAAGCGGGAGGAGAGAAAGCAGGGCGCGCCTTTTTTGGGGGTCTCGGGGTTTTTCCCCCGGATGCCGTCCTTGAGGAATCGGAGGACGTTTTCCGGAATACGCGAGGAAAGGCCAAAACGCTCGATCACCCCCACGGCCAGGGCGTAGGTGGAAAAGTCATCCACCGTGGGTCCGCTTCCGATGGTGGAAGGATTGTCCGTGGGGACGTCCGAGACGGCCAGCGTCTCGATCCGGGCGGGGTAGGCGAGTTCCGCGAGCCGCCCGCCGCCAAGATCCGTCAAATGCTTGCGGACGATGTTCATGTCCACGATGTCGGCGCCCGAAGCGAGAAGGGCCTTGAAGGTGGCCGAAAGCTCTTCGGGAGTAATGGGTGGAACGGGTGATGCGAGGAGAGACGTGGCGCCACCCGAAAGGATAAAGAGGAAAAGGTCTCCGGCCTTTAAATCCTTGGCGGCGGCCTTGAGCGCCGCGGCGGCCTGGAAGCTTCCCTCCCCGGGAACGGGGTGTTCGGCGGGAAGGATTTCAAAGCCGGGTAGGGGTTTTGGGGGAGCCATGTCCGTGGGACATATGAGGAGGCCCCGGCCGATTTTTCCGTCGAGAATCTCCCCGGCCACCTCCGCCATCTGGGGAGCAGCCTTCCCGGCTGCGCAGCAGAGGAGCATTCCCTTCCCATCCCACGGGCGGCCGCTGACGAGGATTTTTCCCCCTTCGCGTTTTAACCGCTCCCGGAGGAGGGGGCCCGGGGATATTTCTTCGAGCCCGTGCCAGAAGGCCTCGGCCGCGAGGAAGGAGAGCTTTTCCACAAGATCGTTCTTGTTCATTTCCCTGGATGCCGCTAGAAAGAATAGGACCCCATGAAGAAACGTGCCATGGCGAAAAAAGGCCTCGTGCTGGCCGCCGACATCGGCGGGACGAACCTCCGGTGCGGCGTCGTCAGCCGCACGGGGAAAGTCCTCCAGCTTTTCGAGACGAGCTCCCGCCCGGGCGAGACGCACCGGGGAATGGTTGAGCTTCTCGCGGCCACCTTCGAGCGGGCCCTTGCCGCGGCGCGCCTTCGGGACTGGAAAGGGCTTCCCGTCTCCATCGCCGTCGCGGGTGGGGTAGACGCCCACCGGGGCGTCATCACCCAATGCCCCCAATTCCCCAAATGGAAGAATTTCGCCCTGGCCCTAGCCCTCTCCAAATGGAGCGGCGGGGAGGTTTTTGTCCGCAACGATGTGGACTGCGCCCTCCTGGGGGAATGCTGGAAGGGGGCGGCCAAGGGCCGCCGGACGGCGGCGGCCATCTGGATGGGCACGGGCGTTGGGGGCGCCCTCGTGCTGGATGGAAAACTCTTCCACGGCCCTTCGGGCATGGCCGGAGAGTTCGGCCATATGGTGGCCGATCCGAACGGCATTCCTTGTCACTGCGGGGCTGCGGGGTGCCTGGAGACGATCGCCTCCGGCTGGGCCGTCGAACAAATGGCACGGGACTTGGCCCGGGCAGGCCACCCCGTGCGCCATCCTTCGGGGCGGGAGGACCTTACGGCCCACGACGTCTACGAAGCAGCCCGGCAGAAGGACCCGGTCGCCCTGGACATTTGGGCTCGCGTGGGGCGGGCCTTGGGGGAATCGGTCGGGAGCCTCGTGAACGCCCTTTCGATTGATTTCTTTGTCCTGGGGGGAAAGGTCTCCGCCGCCCGGCGGTTCTTCCTCCCGGAATTAGAGCGCGTCGCCAAGGCCCGGGCTTTCCGGTATCCGGGCTCGCGCCTTCGGATTCGCCCCGCCACCCTGGGCGATGAAGCGGCCCTCCTCGGCGCGGCGGCAGTATTTTTTGGCCTGGGCGAGTAGGGGAGTTCTTCCCACTTTTCCCCACGAATTTCGCCCCATCTTTAAATATAATTAAGCCCTTTAATAGCTGGCTCATCTTCCTTTCATCTGGACCTGCCAAAGCCGTCCGGCGGTGGTTTCTCGTTGACAAAAGCGGGGCACTATATGTATGGTAAACCCACAAAGTGGTAAAGAGTGGGATAAAATCCCACAGTTAAAGGCCACTGGGATTGAGGGGTTCGGGACGGCCTTCTGGGCCGCGCGGGAGTTGGGCCCGATGGGCTTCCGCGGTGTCGGGGTTTTCGCCGGTGCCGTCCTTCTTTGGGACGGTGGGGAGAAGCGCCGTGTTCATCGGCTCGCAGTTCGAGCACGTGCTGGACGCCAAGGGGCGCACGAGCATTCCCGCCAAATTCCGGGAAGTGCTCCTCTCCAAGTACGACGAGCGACTTATTTTGACACCCGACCGCCCGGGCTGCGTGCGCGCCCACCCGTTCCTCGTCTGGACGCAGCGGCTCGAAAAGTTCCGCGTCCTTCCCAAAACCCATCCGGCCGTGCGGGCTTTCGAGCGCGTGGTGCTCGGTCAGGCCCAGGAAGTCTCCATCGACAAGCAGGGGCGCATCCTCGTCCCGCCCCAGCTCCGCGCGCGCGCGGGCCTCAAGAAGCAGATTCTCTTCGAGGGTTTGGACGACACTTTTATGATCTGGGATGCGAAGAGCTGGGAAGCGGCCCTCACCGAAGATCAGGAGTTCTTGAGCAACAACCCGACGGCCCTTTCGGACCTGGGGTTGTAGGGGCAAAGCCGGGAGAAGCCAGAAGCGTGTGGGAAGCGTTCATCAAAGCGTCTTGTTGGAGGAATCCCTCGAATTCCTCCAGGTCCGCCCGGGCGGCGTCTGTCTGGACGGCACGCTCGGCGGCGGCGGCCACACGCGGGCCCTTGCCGAACGCGCGGGAAAGGAGGGCCGCGTGATCGCCCTCGATCTCGACCGGGCAGCCCTCGCGCGAGCGAAGGAAAATCTCTCCGACCTGGGAGAGCGAGTTTCTTTTGTGCATTCGAGTTTCGCCGATGGCGCCAGTGTGCTGGATGAAAGAGGAATTAAATCCGTGGACGGTATTTTCCTCGATCTCGGATTTTCTTCCGATCAGATGGAAGATCCAAAACGCGGGTTTTCATTTACCAGCGAATTTTCTCCCGACATGCGGCTCGATCCCTCGCGTGGCAGGTCCGCCGGCGAAATCGTCAACGAAGCAAGCGAGCGGGAACTTGAAAAGATTTTCAGGGAATACGGCGAGGAACCAAAGGCCAAGGCGCTCGCGAAGCGCATCGTTGGAGCCCGCCCTATCCGTTCTTGCAAGGATCTGGCGGCCCTGGCCGAGGGGCTCTACCCCGGCCGGTCCCGCGTCCATCCGGCGACGCGAATGTTCCAGGCCCTCCGGATCGCGGCCAACGACGAACTCGGAGCCCTGGAAAAGGCTCTCGAAACGCTGCCTTCTCGCCTGACTCCCGGCGGGCGGATGGCGGTTATCAGCTTTCACTCGCTGGAAGACCGGATCGTGAAGCACCGTTTTGCGGAACTCTCCGAAGTGGAAAAAGACCCGATTACGGGGCGCGCGAAGAGCGAGCCTCCTTTCCGCGTGGTGACGCGCCGCCCCGTAGTCCCTTCCGGACGGGAAATTGAGCAGAACCCCCGGGCCCGGAGCGCCAAGCTCCGTGTCCTTGAGAGAGTCGCGTTCGAGAGGAGCGCCGCGTGAGCACGGCCATCACCGCCAGCGCCCCCTCCGCCCGTATCTCGCGGGCCGTGCGCCGTCAGGTGCCCCGCTCCCGCGGCGGGCCGGGTGTCCTTTATTTCTCCATCATTCTGGGGCTCACCCTCTTTTTCTCGCTTTCGTACGTCTGGCTCCGCATGCAGCGGATCGAGCTGGCCTACAAGCTTTCCCAGAACCGCCAACACGAACAGGAGCTTGACGAAGAGAATCGCAGGCTCCTCTATTCCCTTGCCCGCCTCAAGGACCCCAACCGCCTGGAAGAAATCGCCCGCAAGGACCTCGCCATGCGTCCGCCCCTTCCGGGCCAGATCGTCATTTTGGAGGACCCGGCCAAATGAACGACGCCCGCCGGGAGAAAATGGCGCGCCTCCGCCACTGGGCCGTGGTGGCGGTGATGCTGGCCTGGGCCGGCGGCGTCCTGTGGCGGGCCTACGACCTGCAAGTCCGTTCCCGAGACCGCTTGGAAAGTCTTGCCGAACGCCAGCACACGGCCCGCGTGACGCTCCAGGCCCGCCGGGGGATGATCCTGGATCGCAACGGCGAAGAACTGGCCATCAGTCTTCCCGTCGAATCGGTGTTCGTGCAGCCGGCTCTCATTCAGGACCGGCGCGGCACGGCGAAGAAACTGGCCCGCGTTCTGGGCCTGAACGCGAAGGACCTCGAAAAGAAATTCTCCGAATCCAACCGGAATTTTGCTTGGGTCGACCGGCACGTGGCGTCCGAAAAAATCCAGGACGTGCGGGCGCTCGAACTTCCGGGCATTGGGTTCATCGAAGAGAGCCGCCGCCATTATCCGGGCGGCGAGCGGGCGGCCCAGCTCCTGGGTTTTGCCGGCATTGATTCCGTGGGCCTAGAAGGAGCGGAACGGGCTTTCGACAAATACCTGCGCGGCAGCCCCGAAGAGGTGATCGGTGACCGGGACGCCCGGGGCCGGGCCATCCTGGCCCGGGGCATGGGGCCTTTGGAGCGCCTCCAGGGGGACAACGTGGTCCTTACCCTGGACGCGACCGTCCAGCACATCGCCGAACGGGAAGCGGCCCTCGCGCGCAAGGAGACGGGCTCGAAGGCCGCCGCCGCCCTCGTCATGGACCCCCGCACGGGGGAAATCCTCGGCATGGCCATCGAACCCCGGTTTGACCCCAACCACTTCGAGAAATACGGGAAGGACCGCTTCCGGAACCGCATCGTCACCGACCTCTTTGAGCCCGGGTCGACCTTCAAGCCTTTCCTCCTGGCTGCGAGCCTCGATGCAGGCGCCGTGGACGAGGACGACATCTTCTTCTGCGAGAACGGCTCGTACAAGGTCCGCGACCGGACGTTCCACGACCACAAACCCCACGGCTGGCTCTCGGCCGCCAATATCTTGCGGGTTTCCTCCAACATTGGTTCCATCAAGATCGCCGACCGGATCGGCGGATCGCGTTACTACGAATACCTCCGCCGTTTTGGTTTTGGGCGCCGCACGGGAATCGAACTGGGCGGGGAGGGCGAAGGGATTCTCCTTCCGCCGAGCAAGTGGAGCGGTGTTTCGCTCGCCACCATGGCCTTTGGGCAGGGTGTTGGCGTGACGGCGCTTCAACTCCTCTCCGCCACGTCCGCCCTTGCGAACGACGGGGTCCTTCTCCGCCCGCGGATTTTGAAGGAAGTTCGCGATCCCATGGGCGAGGTCATCCACCGGACGATTCCCGAAGTGCGCGACCGCGTCGTGAGCGAATCCGTCGCCCACCGGGTGACAAAAGTGATGCGTGGGGTCGTGAGCGAAGAGGGGACGGGCGTGCTTGCCGAGCTTCCCGGTTACAGCGTCGCCGGAAAGACGGGGACTTCCCAGAAGATCGATCCCGCCACGGGCGCTTATTCCCAGGAACTTCGCATCGTTTCGTTCGTGGGTTTTGCGCCGGCCACTTCGCCCCGGGTGGCCGTCCTGGTGCTGCTCGACGAGCCCAAAGAGAAAGTGACGGGCGGTGCCGTGGCTGCCCCGGTTTTCGCGAGAATTACGGGAGAAGTCCTCTCGTACCTCGAAGTGCCGCCCGACCAACCCGTCGAGACTCCGGCGGAGCCCGCCGTTGCGACGGACGAGACGGAATCCGCCCCCGCCATGTACTGGGGTGCTTCGGCCATGCAGGGGGCGTGGCAGACGATTTCGGCCGCGGTTGCCGGCGGGGAAGAGGGAACGCCGAGTTTTCTCGGAAAACCCCTTCGGGAAGTTCTC
>JBFLVN010000232.1:0-5858 GCA_040758475.1 Bdellovibrionota bacterium | reverse complement strand
ACGGAACGATGCCCAAGCTGGCGCAGGAGAAGATGGACGAGCGGATCTCCCTGGTGGAGGAGGCCGCGCTCCGGTTGTTCCGGAAGAAAGGCTTTCACGGCGTGGGCCTCCGGGACATCGCGGAAGAAGCCGGCGTTTCGCTCGGGAACATCTACAACTACTTTTCGACCAAGGAAGAAATCTACGAGGCCCTCTTGGACCGCCTCTACGCGGACTTCACCTCGCCGGAAGAACCCCTCGTCCGCTTCCTTTCCAAATCCACGTTCCCGGACGACCTGGAAGCGTTCGGCAAAGCCGTGGGAGAGATGGTGGAACGGCATTCGGACTATTTGACGCTCGTCTACGTGGACATCGCGGAGTTCCAGGGGCGCACCGTCCGGAAGCACTATGCCAATCTCCCCGAGCGCTTTTCCAAAGTCCTGGGAAAGCGTTTCTCCCAGACCGGCAAAGTGGCGGGGGGCGTCGACCCGGCCGTCGCCTTCACGGCCCTCTACATGCAGTTCTTCAACTACTTCGTCGTCGAGCGGCTCATCGGCGCCAAGGGGCACCTGGGCCTTCCCGACGAGAAAGCCATCCGGGCCATCGCCCTCGTCTTCCAAAACGGGCTCGGAGGAAAAACCAAATGACCCCCCAAACGCCTTCAAAGGAGAATTCCATGCGGCTCTTAAAACCCTTCGTTCTCGCCCTGGCCCTGCTCGGGTGCTCGTGCACGAGCATCTGGGCCCAAGTGATCTCGGACCAGATGGTCAACAACCTCCTGGCCGTCGAAAGCTACCGGGGAACACTGCTCGAAAAGCGCCTCGTCCCCTCGGACCCGGAGGCGGTCGTCAAGAAAGAAATCCTCTATCAGAAGCCCTGGAAGGTGCGGGCCGACGTAACGGCACCCGCCGCCCACGCGGGGGAAGTCTTCCTCTACGACGGCGAGCAAGTGGTGATGTGGTGGCCCCGGGAACTCTTCGGCATCCGGGTGAAGGGCGTGCGCGCCGCGCCCGAAAAGGAAATCCGCGAGCACGTGGAAGGCCAGGCCAAGGAAGCCCTCAAGGCCTATGCCTACTCGCTCGATGGGAATTATCCGCTGGCCGGAAGGGAGACCCAGCGCTGGCGCGTCCTCCCGGCGAAGGCCGCGCCCTGGCGCTTTCTCCACACGTCCTGGATGGACGCCCGCTATTCCATGCCCCTCAAGCTCGATCTCTACGACACGAAGGACACGCTTTGGTACGGGATGGAGTTCGAGAAGATCGATTTCGGCGCCCCGGTTCCAGCCGATGCTTTCTCCTTGGAGTTCCCCCCGAACGCGGTCGTCTTCGAGTGGGACCTGGACGATCCGGGAATCTCTTTAGAGGAAGCCAAAAAGACCATGAACTTCGACGTGATGCTCCCCAAAAATCTCCCGAGCGGCCACAAAGTGGGCAAGATCGTCAAGAGCCGGCATTGCCTTCCGATGATCGCCGTTCTCATGGACAAGGGGGGGACTTGGATTTCCCTCACCGAGACCAGGGCCCTCACCGCCGATCCGGCGCTTGCCCTCGGGAAGAAAATCCCGCTCGGGGATTCGCAGGGGTATTTGAACTTCTTCGGCACGACAGGCGTCGTGAGCTGGGTGAAGGGGAAGACGGCCCTCACCTTGATGGGAAACGCCTCTTTCCCCACGCTCATCCAGATCGCCGAATCGGTGGAATAACGTGGCGACCTTCTTCTCCCGCCTGCTGAACGACCCGGTGCTGGTCCTCTACGCCGTGGCGCTCACCGTCGCGGGGTTCCTCATGGCGGCGGAGGCGGGGTGGAGCCTCCTGGGAAAGAAAAAGCTCTACCGCTTCTCCGACACGCTCGCCAACCTCGCCATGTACGCGGGTTACTTCGCGATCAATCTCTTCTGGGTCCAATTCGTCTACCGGGCCTACGTCTTCGCCTACGGCCACCGGATCGCGGAAATCGGCACGGGCACCTGGCACATGGGCGCGGGAGACCTGTGGTGGGAGTGGCCCCTCCTCTTCGTCCTCGAAGATTTCTGCTTCTACGCGTTCCACTGGGCGGGCCACTTCGTCCGCTTCTTCTGGGCCTCCCACGTGAACCACCACTCCTCCCGCTGCTACAACCTCTCCGTCGCCTTCCGCCAGACCTGGACCCCGTTCGTGGCCCTCCCCTTCTGGCTGCCGCTTCCGCTCCTGGGCTTTAGTCCCCTCATGGTCATGACCATGCAGACGGCGAGCCTCTTCTACCAGTCGGCCCTCCACACCCAGCTCGTCCCGGGCCTCGGGCCCCTCGAATGGATCTTCAACACGCCCCGCCACCACAAATTGCACCACGGCGAGAACGCGCCCTACCTCAACACGAACATGGGGGGCGTGCTCATCATCTGGGACCGGCTCTTCGGCACCTTCGCCAAGGAGAGCGAGCCCGTCCGCTACGGCATCGGGGAAGAGATTTCCTCCAACCCCTTCACCATCGCCTTCCACGAATGGAAAGCCCTCGGCAAGGACCTCATCCAAAGCCGCTCGCTCCGGGAGGTCTGGGGGTATCTCTTCAAGAAGCCGGGGTGGCGCGCCTGAAAGATTTGGCACGTTTTTTTGAATCGAAGTAGAGTGGAGCCGTTTCACGGGATTGGGGCCCGCCCGCCAGGGCGGGTGGGGAACGGGGAAATGGCGTCGTTCGATTGTCCATTGTGCCGGGGATTGGTTCCGGTTTGGGAACCGGATTTCTCCGAGTCGGCCGTCTGCCCTTCCTGCGGGGCCTCCATCGATCTCGAATCCGAAAAACCGAGGGCCATCAGCAAGCCCCCGAAACCCTTTACGGCCAAGCCCCTCCTTCCCATCGGCAGCCAGGGGACGCTCCGGGGAAAAACGTGGGCCGTGCGTGGATTCATCCAGGCTTCGGACCAGACCGGCGGTTATTCGTGGGAAGAATACTATCTAAGAGGAGAGGGGGACTCCACGAGCTGGCTCGTGCAGGAAAACGGCCACTGGGCCCATCTCCGCCCCCTCCCCCGAAGCGCCCGGAAAGATTCCGGCAAAGAAACAGCCACCGCGGAAGGGAAATCCTTCCGGATTTTCGACCTGGGAAAGGCGCGCGCCGTGCGCGCAGCCGGAGAGTTCGACTGGCGCTTCGACTACAGCGAGTGGACGAATGAGACCGAGTACATCGATCCGCCCCTCGTCCTCTCCCACGAATCGGACAGCAGCGGCAGCGAATGGCTCCAGGGGGAGTACGTGGACAGGGAGGAAGTCCGCAGGGGCTTTCCCTCCGCTTCCGCCCTTCCTCCCGTAATGGGCATCGCACCGTCCCAGCCTTCCCCCTGGAGGGCCGCCCTCCCCGCGCTTTGGGGATGGACGGGGATTTTCTCCGCCGTGATAGTGGCGATCCAGATCCTCACTCACGCCACCAGCCGGGACGAATGGATTTTTGCTGAGAGATTCACTTTCGCGAGTACTCCGGAGGAAAACACCCACACCCTGGGCCCCTTCGAGTTCCGGGGCGGGCTCTCGAACGTGCGTCTGGATTTCGAGGCCCCTGTGGACAACAGCTGGCTCGCCCTGGATGTCTCCCTCTTCGACGAGGCGGCGGGAAAGGAATATGCCTTCGACATGGGAGTCGAATACTACAGCGGCTATGAAGGCGGTGAATACTGGAGCGAGGGGGGCCGCAACGCTCACACGTTCCTCCCCTCCATCCCGGACGGGACCTACAAAATAAGCGCCACGGCCGTGGGCGAACCCGGCATGGTCTCGCGGAGCTACTCCGTATCACTCCGGCGGGACGTGCCGGATTGGACGAATCTCCTGTGGGCCCTGGGGGCGCTCCTGCTCGGTCCGGTCTTCGTCCACTGGCGCGATCACGCCTTCGAGGTGGCCCGCTGGTCCGATAGTGATTTTTCGCCTTATGACGATGACGACGAGGAGTGAAGGAGGTCAGGGGAATGCGCGTATTCGTGGTTTATGGGGTTCTGATCTGCAGCCTCCTGGCCTATGCGAACTACGTAGGCTGGGTGGTTGGACAAAGCGCGACGGCGGAAGAGTGGAGCGCTCAAGGGCCCCCGGAACCGGGCTCCCATTCCCGCTTGCGGTCTCATCACAAATAGCAAGAACAAAGGAGGTATGGTGCAATGGATGAAATTCTGACTTTAAAAGGGATTCTCAGTTCAGTCGTCTATTCGGTTATTGGCCTGGTCGTGCTGGCGGCGGGTTTTCTGATCTTCGACAAGGCCACCCCTTCCTGGGACCTTTCGAAAGAAATCGTCGACAAGCAGAACATGGCCGTCGCCGTCGTGGTCGCTGCCGTGTGCCTGGGCATTTCGCTCATCATCGCCTCGGCGATCCACGGTTGAGAGAAGAGCGCCCGGTGTCCTTCGTCCTCCTTGCCTCGGTCTTCGTCATCGCGACGTGCGGGCTCGTCTACGAGCTCATCGCGGGGACGCTGGCGAGCTATCTCTTGGGCGATTCGGTCACCCAGTTTTCCACGATCATCGGGACCTACCTGTCTTCAATGGGGATCGGCTCCTTCCTCTCCAGGGGAATCCGGCGCAATCTTCTCGGCGTTTTCGTTCAGGTGGAAATACTGGTGGGACTCGTGGGTGGAACGTCGGCGGCGCTCCTTTTCCTCGCCTTCGACCGGATCGCCTTCTTCCGCGTCCTGCTCTACGCGGTCGTGGGAACGACGGGAACGCTCGTGGGGCTCGAAATCCCGCTCCTGCTCCGCATCTTAAAGGACCGGATCGAATTCAAGGACCTCGTCTCGCAGGTCTTCACCTTCGATTACGTGGGAGCGCTCCTCGCATCGCTCCTCTTCCCCCTGGTGCTGGTCCCGCATCTAGGCCTCGTGCGTTCGTCGTTCCTTTTCGGAATCCTCAACGTGGCCGTGGCCCTCTGGACCCTCTTCCTTTTCCGGGAGGAAATCCCCTTCTTGCGGCTCTTGCGTGGTTCGGCGGCGGCCGCGCTCGCCTTGCTTGCGGCGGGTTTTTACTTCTCCGAAACGCTCGTGTCGGCCGCCGAAGCGGCCGCCTACGAGGGCAAAATCTTTTACGCCGCGTCCTCCCCCTACCAGCGGATCGTCCTCACGGCGCTACGCGGCGACCTGCGCCTTTACCTGAACGGCAATCTTCAATTCAGTTCCAAGGACGAATACCGCTACCACGAGGCCCTCATCCATCCTGCCCTGGCCGCCCATCCGGCACCCCGGCGCGGCCTCGTCCTGGGCGGGGGCGACGGCCTCGCGCTTCGCGAGATCCTCAAATATCCCGCCGTCGAAAAGGCCACCCTGGTGGACCTGGACCCGGCCGTCACGGGCCTCTTCTCCTCCCAGAAAAACCTCGTGGCCCTCAACGGAGGCTCCCTCCGGTCCCCCCGCGCGGAGCTCGTAACGGACGATGCCTTCCAATGGCTCCGGCGGACGCAGGAGACCTTCAACTTCGCGATCGTGGACCTGCCCGATCCCTCCAATTTCTCCCTCGGAAAGCTCTACTCCACGGCTTTCTTCCGTGAACTCCACCGGGTCCTGGACGCCAACGGATCGGCCGTCGTGCAGGCCACCTCCCCTTTCGTGGCGAGAAAATCGTTCTGGTGCATCGAGAAAACGCTCCGGGCATCCGGGTTCGAAACCCTCCCGTACCATGCCCACGTCCCCTCTTTTGGTGAATGGGGCTTCCTCCTCGCCACGAAAAAGCCCTTCGCCCCTGGAACCGCTTACCCGCCGGGACTCAAGTTCCTCTCGCCCGATACTTTTTCGGCCATGACTTTCTTTCCCCCGGACATGAGCCCCCTGGAGACGGACGTAAACCGCCTCAACAACCAGATCCTTGTCCGTTATTTCGAGGACGAGTGGGCCGCCTACCTGCCATGAAAACCCCGGCAAAACTTCCGGCGCCG
>JBFLVN010000231.1:0-5859 GCA_040758475.1 Bdellovibrionota bacterium | reverse complement strand
TCTGAAAAATCAAAGAGATTTACTGATTAATCAGAAGGCGAGTTGCGGATTCACTCCAGAACTTATCGGCGAGGGAATTCGCCTGCGAACAGTTTTCTCGATCGGCTAGATTCAAGGCTTCGCACTTGGCTTTCATGGGACCGCACGAAGACGATTTACCTTTCTGGTATGTTGCATCCGCGTAATGGCGGTAATTTTCACACCCGCAAAGCGTAGTGACGCCGCAGCTCTTCGATCCTTCCTCGCCACAATCTGATGTCAAAACTGGTGCCTGCTCAGTGGAAGGGCAGCATTCGACAATCTCGCCGCTGGCTGATTCGCGCCAATAGGTGCATTTCCTGCTTGGGATCTTGCTGTCCAAGGGCCACATGAAAGCTTTCTTCGCGCGCGGGTTGCTGGCCGCGACAATTCCAACGGGGAGTTTTGCAATCACCAGCAAGTATTGGAAAAGAAGCGTCCCGCACTCCTGCCCTCTTTTCCATCCCAACGGGGTGGAGGCCGGGTAGAAGATGGGTTCCCTGAACCCGCAATTGACGGGGGCCAGTTCCTCGTATCCCGTATCGAAACCATTCAAGTACCACATTCCATCCGCGCCTATTTCCAGACGGGGCCTTGTTCGTTTTTCGATTTGCTGCTGTACCGTCGGCATGGCGCGGCGCCCAGCGCAGGCTGTGCCCAGGAAAAAGAGGCAAAACAATAAAAAGAAAACCGCCGATTTCATGGCTGCATCATAGAGCGAGATGATCTAGTCTTAAACCCACTTGAGCCTCTTCCGAGGGGGAGACCAATGGAAATCCAGGATATTCGTTTTCCGACCGGATCGGGCAAGGATATGCGCGGCTGGCTCTGCGCGCCCACCAATGGCGCGGCGGCGTCCCCGGGAGTTCTCGTCATCCACGAGGCGACGGGCCTCGTGGAAAACATCCGGCCCGTCCTCCGGCGTTTTGCCGAAAACGGGTACGTCGCATTGGCTCCCAATCTTTTCGACAAGCCGGGCTCCAAGCCCCTCTGTGTGGCGCGCACCATGACCGCGATGGTCACGGGTAAGGGAGAAGCCCTGAACGATCTCGAATCGGCCAAGGCTTTTTTGAGGGAACAGGCGAGTGTCAATCCGGACAGGCTCGCGGTGGCCGGTTTTTGCATGGGAGGCGGGTTCGCCCTTCTTCTTGCCCTTACCTCAGGCATCAAAGCGAGCGCGCCTTACTATGGGATGAGCCCGGCCTATTTGGAGAAGATCGAACAGAGTTGCCCGGTCATCGCCAGTTACGGCGGCCGGGACGCCGTGATGCGCCAGGCGTGGCCGGGTCTCGAAAAAGCCCTAAAGAGGTCGGGCATCCCTCATGAGTTCAAAGTTTATCCGGGTGCCGGGCATTCCTATTTCACAGAGGATCAACCGGGTCTTCTCTTTCAACTTGGCAAACTTGGCCCCCTCAAAGGGGGTTATTGCCGCGACGAATCGGAAGACAGCTGGGAGCGGATGCTCACCTTTTTTGCAAAACACGTTTGATGGAAACTTGAAAAGTTTGTCTACCCCCAATGATCACTTGTACGCGATGGCCGCGCTGCAGGGGCCGTTTAAGTGCAGGACTTCGGTTTTCTTGAAGCCTATTTCTTTGCACCAACCGGCGAAGTCGGCGCCCGTGTAATCGAAAGCATCTCCGAATTCGATCAGCATATTGAGCGACATTCCCAGGCCGAAAGCGTTTTCCCGCCGGGCGTCGTCGATGAGGTTCTCGATCGCCACGAAGGCCCCACCCGGGGGAAGGGCGTCGTAGGCGAGCCGGATAAGCCGCTTTTTCCCTTCCAGGTTCCAGTCGTGCAGGATCATGCCCATCGTAATGACGTCGGCTTTGGGAAGTCCTTCCTTGAAGAAATCCCCGGCCACGGCTTCCACCCGGCCATTCAAACCCGCTTTTCCGATGTGCCGTTTGGCGATGGGCTGAACCACGGGCAAATCGAAGCTTTTGCACTGAAGGTGGCCGTGCTGCTTGGCGGTCAAAATGGAAAGAAGGCCCGTAGCTCCACCCACGTCGCAGAGGGTTTTGTATTTCGAAAAATCGAATTTTTCGGCGAGGGCCTGGAAATTTCCCCGTGAAATTCCGGCCATGGCGTTCATGAACTGTTCGAGGCGTTCGGGCGACCGGTAGAGTTCGTCGAACATCGCGGCGCCGGTGTGCTTGATTTCGTTTTGCGGTTTGCCGGTTTTAAGGGCTTCGGTCAGGTCTCCCCAGAAGCGGTAGAGGCGGGCGTTTAGCATTTCAAGAATACCGCCCACGTAGCTCTCGGGCTTGTTCTTGTCCAAAAAGAGCGCCGTCTGGGGCGTGTTCTTGTATCGGCCCTTTTCACCGGTGCCTTCTCGGGCGAGGAGCCCAAGGGCTACCAGACTGTCAAAGAAGTCATAAAAACCGCGAGGGTGCATTTCCAGGCGCTTTCCCAGTTCCTGTGCCGAAAGGGATTCGCTGCCCAGTTTGGTAAACAGTTCGAGTTCCACGGCGCTAAGAAGAACCTTGGACGGCCAGAAGCCAAAGCCGATTTGAATAATTTGAGAGGGATCAAGGGGGGAAGACATGCCGGTACCTCCTTGGAAGACCGGATTGGTTTTGGCGGACCTTTTTGTGTTTTTCAACTACGGGGCGAGCTTAGTGAGTCCGTTTAGGGATTTTTTTGCAAACGTTCTTGCGGCTTACAACGTTGGCGTACGTGGCTCGCCAGCGCGGGCGCCCAGATTCCCGTAGCGGTGGTATCAGTTGGGTTTCATTGGGTGTAAAAGTGCATTCCACATCGCGCCCGTACCATCGCGGTCTGTTTTATACAGAAATACTCATGCCCCTTGCCTCGTCAAGAGGAGGAAAAGCGCAGGGGTAGGGGCACCCCGTAAAAGATGCGGAGAGAGGGATTCCGCATTGTTTAGAGCCAAACGTTCAATTCCTGAATAGCGACAGGGCAGGATCGAATGTAACCAGTTAAAAACAATGGGTTTTAGCCGATTTGATGCCGTCGTCACATTTTGTAGAACAATGTATGAATTCGCCGCTTATCGCGTTCTCCATCCGGAAACTAGTGCCCTAAACCCTCTTACTCAAAGAGCTTTTCGCCATTTGTCACATTTAATTCCTGCAAAAAAAGCATGGATCGCTACGCGGACGGAGCGCGGCGCGGGTGGTGCAAGTTGTGATGAAAACTACAGAAAATGATTGGCAACAATGGGCAAATGTAGTTGACTGAAACGTTCGACGTGCTGGCGAAAGGGGGCGTGATGGACCGTGTGCTGGCTGTAGCGCCGGTGAGCCGAGTCATTCCCGCCTGGCACTTGCCGACGTTTGAAATCGTTCGGGCGCCGCCCATGGAAACCTTGCTGGATGCCTTTGAGGGTTTCGACGCTGTTCTGCTGTGGCCCCAGCAAGAGGCGGCCTTCCTGAGCACCGCGGCCCGCCTTCTCCAGACGGGCGGCGGCAATACGATCCCGGTCCTGCTGGCCATCGACGAAACAACCCGTGAACAGGACATCAAGCCACTTGCGGCGGAAGTGGACGGCTTCGTCGATTTGCGCTGGCCTGCCGCGTTCGTTGAGACGAGCTTGCGTTGCGCCGTGCGCAATGTCCGGCTCGGCCGCAACGTCGCTCTGATCCAGCAGGCGGTTCTCGCCGAAGCGCGAACCCAAGCCGCCACCCTCTATAGGCGCGCCGTCCGGGACGCCCTCACTGGTCTCTACAACCGGCGTCACTTCGATGAAATCCTGCCGCGAGAACATGCTCGGGCCAAGCGGCTCGGCGAAAAGTACGCGCTGGGCGTGTTCGATATCGACGACCTCAGAATCATCAACACCCGTTTCGGCCACGATGTCGGGTCCAAAGTGCTCTGTCAGGCTGCCAACCTGTTGCAGTCGGGCGTACGCCTCTCCGATTACGCCTTCCGTTACGGGGGCGACGAATTCGTCGTCCTTCTCCCGCGCGCGGACAGTCACGAGGCGCTCATCGTGGCCGAGCATATTGTGGGGCGGATTGGTTCGAATCCGTTCGTCTGCGATGGGAAGGAAATTCCTTGTGGGCTCTCGGCCGGTGTGGCGGCCTACAACGGCGGAAACGAGACGGTGGAGGACGTCTTTCGGCGCGCCGACGCCGCCTTGGTGCATGTCAAGCAATCTGCAAAAGGAAGGGTCGTTGCTTACGAAAACATATCCCGGAATCCTCTCGTGAGCGTAATCGCCCGCGAGGGGACGGGTAGATGACGCGCGCCGGCGGGCGCCGGCCGAATCGAGGGATTGCTCATCGCATGTCCACTCTGAACCTCCAGGTCGCTCCCCATTGGGATGAACTCGATTCCATCCGGGATGCCGTCTCGGCGTTTCTCGACGGGAATGGATGCAATCGGGACACCTGCCAGGCGGTGGTGATGACCGCTAGCGAGCTCGCCGAAAACGCCATTAAATACGGCGATTACGGCAACGGCCGGCCCGGACAGAACGTCATTTTGTCGGTCGCTCTGCAACCCCGCCGTATCGTCGTCGAGGTGCGCAATCCGGTTGCTCCCGAAGCCACCGTGGACCTGCGCAGGCTCGACGCGATGGTGCAGTGGATCCGGGGTTTTCAGGATCCGTTTCAGGCGTACGTGGAACGCCTCAAGGTGGTCTCTTTGGTGTCTCTCACGTCCGCGGAGAGCGGTCTCGGTCTGGTGCGGGTCGCTTACGAAGGCCAGGCGCTCCTCGATTTCTTCGTGACCGAGGATAGTACGCTAGCCGTGTCGGCGGTCCACCAACTGTCGTGACTGGAAGGAGGACGGCGCATGATCAGTGAAAGTTTCACGGAGAACGGCCTCACGCTCGAGCTGGCCGCCGCGCAAGATGTGGTGCTCACCTGGCGGGGCAAGAGCACGGCCCGCGACCCTGCCGCGTTCGTCCTGCCGGTCCTTATGAAGGCCCTGGACCAGGGCGTTCGCGAGGCCAAACGGGTGATCATCGATTTTCGGAACCTGGAGTACATGAATTCATCGACCATCACACCGCTCATTCGCATCCTTTCCATGGCGCAACGCGGAGACGTGCGCGTTACGGTCATGTACGACAGCAAGCTCCGCTGGCAGGAACTCAGCTTCACGGCCCTTGAAATCTTCGAGACCGATGACAAACGGGTTGAAATCTGTTCGGTATGAAGCCATGACGCAGCTGCGGCCTGCGGAAGTGGCTGTGCGGGGCGAGTTGATCCTCGCTGGCCGGCCCTTGCCCTTCAGGGTCGTCGAGACGACGACCCATACCCTCGTGGTGGCCCTTCCCGACGGCATGAACCTGCCCCAGGAAACGCGCGTCGAGAACGTGACCGTTTGGGTCCGCGACTCCCCGTGCTGCCTCGGCCGCGCCGCCTACGCCCCCCATCCACCGTTCGGGCAGCGGCGGGACGACGGCCCTCCTTTGCCCGGCAGCGGAAAGCTGTCTTTCCGCGACGACGTTTACGACTTCAGCAACCTCTTGCGTACCGGCAACGCTTCCGGCTTGCGTGAGCGGATCGACCAGTTGCATCTCCTGTGGCGGCGCAAGGAATCGATCGACCGGATTTTTCGGCAATACGTCACCGACCTGGTATACGACCTGCAAGTCTACCGGACCCCTTTTGATGAAATCGATCATGGCCTCGAAGGAGAATCCGAGACGACCATCGCCTACGTGCACGAGGCGGCCTTGGCATGGGCTTTCCCGCGCTTCTGCATCTTCTTCGACGCCCGGCTTCGCGAACTTGAGGATTTGACGGCCGGTTACAGCAAGCAAGACCACGAACGGCACGGTTTTTACTTCCGCAAGCTCGTGTGGAGCTTCATCCTCTCTTCCGAGTTCATGCGAAGGACCAATTTGAAGCCGCGTGGCTACGC
>JBFLVN010000230.1:0-5868 GCA_040758475.1 Bdellovibrionota bacterium | reverse complement strand
TCTTGAATTTCTTCTTTTCCGCTTCCGATTTGTTGGAGAGGGGGCCCTCTCCTTTTTCAAAATTCTTCTTGATCTTCTCTCCCGCCTTGCGGCCAGCCTTGTCGGCTTTCTCCGAATCGCCCGCGATCACATAGTACTGGGTCGAGTTGATCGTGTCCCCCTTGGCTTCCGCCGCCTCGGCGAGCTTTCTGGCGCGTGCTCGCAGGTCTTTTTGCTTGTCCGTCCGCTTGGCGAATTCATAATACGAAAGCGCCTGTTGAAGGGACGTGGGTGAGGCTTCGTCCTTCGCCAAGTCGTCGCCGCGCTTTAGCGCCCGCTCGATGAGTTTGGATTCGGATTCGGAGAAGAAAGCGTACCACTTGCGGGTAAGGTTCAGGACCGCCAGGGAACGGTCCTCCGGCCCACCACCTCCCCCCATCAGATCGACTTCCTTGCGGGAGTATTCCTTTTCTTCTTTCGCGAAAGCCGCATCTCCCTGGGCTTTACCGATTTTTCGGAGGTCTTGAAGGTAATGGGGATCGAGCTTGTATCCTTCCGGCGGATTATCCTTTCTCCCTTGAAAATGGTTGAAAGCCGCCTCGAAGAGATCAAGCGAAGGAGCGCCCTTGCTCAAATGGGTCAAGAACACCCGGTCGGCGTCGGCGAAGCGGCCGAACTCCTCGTACCAAGTAAAAGCCGGAATCCTGGCCCGCAGGGTCTTCCGCTCTTCATCCATGCAGCTTCCCGGTGGCTCCGGTTCCTTGCAGGCATCCAAGCCCTTGGCCCGCGTCCATTGGACGCAGGCCCCATCCTGCCGGTAATCGAAAAGCTCCCTCTCACCGTACAAATTTCCCGCCGTCTCCGATTGTTTGCCCATACGCCCGGCGAAGTTCGAGAGGAACTCCCTGGCCCCCGGAACGACCATGTTTTCCGCCGCCCGGCCGTAGAAAAGGGCGTCGCCCATCTTCCCGGCCGTTTCGGCGGCCTTGGCTTTCTTGAGCCAGCCTTCGTAGGTACCCGCCGGCACGGACGGACACCCACCATCGGCAAAAGCCCTTTCGGCAAAACCAGTCAGCAAAACCGCCATCACGGTGATCAATTTCTTCACGTTGTTTCCCCCCATTTAAGAAACAGGGGCGCTTTTGCGCCCCTGAAGAATCGTGCGTTTCATCCCAAAAATATCCGACCTTATTCGTCCTCGCCTCCGTGGGCGCCTTGGCCGTACTGTTCCATCATCCGCTTCTTCAACGCTTCGATCTGGTCCGGCGTCATGTTGGGACCAACACCGGGGGGCATCCCCGCCGGAGGGCCGCCGGCTTTCGAGGGGCGGCCACCGCCGGAAGGAGGCCCGCCGCCCATCATGCCCGGCATGTTCATGCGGCTAAAGCCGGAGGGGATTTCAAAGAGTGAAGGATCCTGCTTCCCGATCTTGATGTTCTGGAGGGTCATCTTCATGCGGCGCTTTTCCTTCCCCTCGGTGGCCGCGATGGCATCCATCTTCACCATGATGCCTTCCTTGTGGGCCATCCACATGAAGCCACCCATCTTGGTGCCGTCTTTGCTCTTAGCGACGATCTTGTACTTCGTCGTGTTGAGGCCTTCGAGCTTTTCTTCCCCGACCTTGGTCATTTCGTAATCCATGTCGTCGGGCTGCTCTTGCTCCTTCGGATTGGGCTTGCCCATGGGGTGTTCCATATAAGCCTTCTGGGCGGGCATCAGGATCCACATCACTTTCTTGTCCCGGCGCATGATGCTCACCTGGGTCATCCCCTCCATGCTCATTTCATTACGGTCTTTTTGGGGAGCGTGGTAGACCTTGCCCTTGATCGTCATTTCCTCGGTTTCCATCACTCGATCGGCCGAGTATTCGACCTTCGGTTCGGGAAGTTTTTCCGCCCGGACGAGCGGTGCGAGGGAAAACACCAAGGCGGTTGCGATGGCCAAAGACCAAAGGCGTTTCATGGAATTGTCCTCCGGATGGCGCAAGTGTTCCCGGCCCCGCGAGGAAAAGAAAGGCGGCTAAAAGCCAGCCAAAAGCCGAACGTTGTTTTTTCTAGCTCAGGTGAATCAGCCTGCCGCCAACTCGTCCCCGATGAACGCCCGGTGGTAGGCCGCATCGCCGTACTGGCTCTGGCCCCACCTGAGGCGCTTCCAGAAGAGATGGACGTCGCATTCCCAGGTAAATCCGATGCCGCCGTGGGTGCGCACGGCCGTATCCCCCACGCGAGGACCGACATCGGACAAATAGGCCTTCGCCATCCGGGCGACGCGCTCGGCCCGGGCCGGTTCGTGATCCTGGGCCCAGAGGGCGCCGTAGACCAAAGAGCGGGCGTTTTCGAGTTCCACCATGCGGTCTACGAGGCGGTGCTTTACCCCCTGGAACGCTCCGATGGGCCGGCCGAATTGCTCGCGCACTTTCGCGTAATCGACGGAAACCCGGAACACCCGGCGGGCGGCGCCTACCATCTCGGCCGAAATGGCCGACCAAATGCGGGGGTAAACTTTTGCCAAAATCCCGGCGGCCTTCCCTTCGGCGCCAAGGAGGGCGTCGGCGGAAACGGCCACGTTCTTCAAATCCACCCGGGCGCTCCGGCGTGTTTCGTCCACCAGCTTGTCGGGCGTAATCTTGACCCCCTTGGCCCGGGCATCGACGAGGAAGAGCGAAGGACCTTTGGGCGTTGAAGCGGTCACGACGAGGAGGTCCGCGTTCTGGGCGTCCCCCACGAAGAGCTTTGTGCCCGAAAGAACGAAGCCTTTCTTTCCGGCCTTCTTCGCTTTGACGCCGCCCGCCGTCGCGTCCCATCCCTGGTCCTTCTCCCAAAGGGCGAGGGTCGGAATAATTTTCCCTTCGGCAATTGACGGAAACAAGGATTTCTTTTGTTTGGTGTTGGCGGCTTCCAGAAGAACCAGCACGGCGAGTTGCGCGTGGAGATAGGGGCCGGTGGCCACGTTCCAACCCATTTCTTCGAGAAGGACGCCGAGTTCGAAAATCGAAAGCTCCGCGCCCCCGAAATCCTCTGGAATCAAAATCCCATGCCAGCCCAGATCGGCCATCTGCCGCCAAGTGCTCTCACTGTGGGCTTTTTCTTCTTCCAGAAGCTTCCGGACTTTCTCCGTCGAAAAGTGCTCGGCCAGGAATTTCTTGGCCGATTGCCGGAGGAGTTCCTGCTTTTCGCCGTACTCGAACCGTTCGACCGCCGCTTTGGCTTCTTTCTTCGCCATGGTCTTTCTCCTCAACCTTTCGCGAGGCCCAGGATGCGCTCGCCGATGATGTTCTTCTGAATCTCGCTCGTCCCGCCGCCGATGATCGGCCCGTAGCCGTTCATGTGGGCGAGCTGCCAGGAGCCGCCATCAATGGCGTTGGGAGAGCCATGCCCCTGCCCCGCCGCCGGGCCCTGGAGTTCGACGGACAGCTCCTGCATCCGCATCATGAGTTCGGAATAGGTGAGCTTGGACATAAGGAGGAGCCCCATGGGCCAGTCGTGAAGGGCCTGGACCCGGAGGCGCGTCCCGTTCTGACGCACGCATTCGGCCTCGATGGCCATCTGGGCGAGGCGGTCCCGGACGACGGGATCGTCGATGGCCCGGCTCTTGCCGCGCTTTACTTCCTTGGCGAGCTTTCCGATCCGCGCCACGGCCCCTTCAAAAGCCACGTGCAGCCCCTGGCCGTCGCCGCCCCCCGAGGCCCCGCGCTCGTGGAGGAGCGTAGTCATGGCGATCGTCCATCCCTGCCCTTCGCGGCCCAGGAGACAGTCGAGCGGGATTTTGGCGTTCTCGATGTGGACCTGATTGAAGGTGGCTTCCCGGGTCATTTTGACGAGGGGTTTTACCTCTACGCCCGGCTGCTTCATGGGCAGGAGGAAATAGGAGAGTCCTTCGTGCTTCTTGGCTTCCTTGTTCGTCCGGGCGAGAAGAATCATGTAGTCGCCGAATTGCCCGACCGTGGTCCATATCTTGTGCCCGTTGGCGATGTAGTGATCGCCCCGTTTCTCCACGAACGTCTGGACCGAGCCCAAATCCGACCCGGCATTGGGCTCCGAAAAGCCCTGGGCCCACACGTCGTCGCCCGAGAGGATTCGTCCCACGTACTTCTTTTTCTGCTCTTCCGTGCCGTGGGTGAGGATGGTTGGCATGGCCATCCGCATGGCGACGACGTTAAAGAGGATCGGCGCCCGGGAGCGGGCGAATTCCTGGTTGACGATCTTGGCCTGCCAAGGCTGGCCCCCGTGGCCACCGTACTGCTTGGCCACTTCGATTCCTACATAGCCGGCCTCGTAGCACTTCTTCTGCCACGCCTGCAGGTAATCGAGTTGGTCCTTCGTCTCGACTTCCAGAAAACTCAAAGGGAGATGGAAGCTCGGTTTGGAAGGCAGGTTTTTCTCAAGCCACTTCTTGAGCGTGGCGCGGTACTCCGCCTGCTCGGGCGTATCTTCTTCCTCGGGACGCCGGGCGACAGCCATCGGGGATTCCTCCGTATTTGCTTGGAACGCCCAAAAGTAAGCGCTCGCTCACTTCCGGGCCCGGGGAGCTTCGCACAGGTTTCCGGGGGGTTCAAGTAACGGGAAAAAACGAAGTAAGGCGGGTTTACTTGGAAGACGGCTCGGGTTCTCTCGTTTCCGGCACGTCCCACCCCTCGCCTTCGGGAACGACCTTGAAGGCGGGGTTCGAGAGGTTCGCGGCGACGAGGGCTTTTTCGAGGGCTTCAAGGGGTTGCTCGTAGCTATCGTCGGCGAGGGGAAAGGTTCCGTAGTGGATCGGAATGCTGTGGGCGGCGCCTAAAATCTTATGCGCTTCGACGGCTTCCTCGGGGGAAGTATGGACCGGCCCCATGAACCAACTTGGATTGAACGCTCCGATGGGAAGGAGCGCCAGCCGCATCTCCCCGAACTTCTCACGGATCATTTCAAAGTGCGGCCCCATGCCCGTGTCCCCGGCAAAATAGACTTTCCCGGCGGGCCCTTCGATCACAAAGCCGCCCCAGAGGGTTTGATTGCGATCGGCAAGACCGCGGGAGGAGAAATGCTGGGCGGGAACGAACGTCACGCGGATTTCGGGTGTCAATTCAACGCCTTGCCACCAATCCAGATCTTTCGAATTTTGAATGCCCGAGGATTCAAGAAGTTGCGAATTTCCAAGGCCCGTAAAAATTTTGAGCCGATGTTCCTTGGCAAGCCGCTGGAGAGTCGGAATATCCAGATGGTCGTAGTGGTTGTGGCTCACGAGCACGGCGTCGATGGGCGGAAGGTCCTCGAAACGGATGCCCGGGGGGCGCCTCCGGCGCGGCCCCACCCAAGAGACAGGGCTCGTCCGTTCCGAGTAATGGGGGTCCGTGAGGAAATTCATTCCGTCCATCTGCACGAGCACGCAAGCGTGCCCCACGAACGTCGTCCGCAGTTCCCCTCGCCCCACACGCTCCGGGGGTTTGGGGCCGGGCTTGGCATCGATCCAATCGGGCCACTTGCCCGGTTCACGGGAAAGCATCCAATTTAGGAAATCCTTTCCCCGCTGGCGGGAAAGGGGCTTTAAGTTGTGGAACATCTTGCCATCAAAGTGATCGGATTTTTCGCCCTTGTATCCAGGGGCCGAAACGGCCCAGCCGATCCCATAGGCCAGGAACCCCACGCCACTTAAGGCAAGGGCGCTTCCGGCGGCGACGCGCTTGGCTTTCATGGGCACGAGTCTACTCGCTCGGATTGGTGGGAGGACGGGCGGTTGCCACGGCGGGCCGCTTGCGCCAGCCGCCACCGGCCGTGAGGCAATCCCACCCCCACCGGAGCCATCTTAGCAGGGCGAAGGCGAGCCAGAGGGCCCAGGCCAGCATGGCAAGGCGATAGAGAAGAATCGGGGCCGACAGCACCCAGGGCCGGGGCATCTCACCGGCCACCCGGT
>JBFLVN010000229.1:0-5921 GCA_040758475.1 Bdellovibrionota bacterium | reverse complement strand
GGCCACCCTCTCCCAGGGGGAGAGGGGCATCAGCGGTGGCGAGGAGCTTTCCTCCCCCCGCCGCCTCTTCTGCTTTTCCCGCTGCCGGGAGGTCCAGCAAAACCCCGACGGGCGCCTCGACCTCTGGGCCCGGGGCCATTACAAATCGACGATCATCACGTTTGGCCTCACAATCCAGGAAATCCTCAAGAACCCTGAAATCCGCGTCGCGATCTTCTCCCAGAACAACAAGCTCGCCTGGGCCCATCTCTCCCAGATCAAGCGGGAGTTCGAGAGCAACGAGCTTTTGAAGGAACTTTTCCCCGAGATTTTGTGGAGAAAGCCCCGGGGCGAATCCCCCCTCTGGAGCCGGGAGCACGGCATCGTGGTGAAGCGTTCCGGGAATCCGAAAGAACCCACGCTCTCTAGTTATGGATTGGTAGATGGCCTTCCGGCCGGTCCCCATTTCGATCTTTTGATCTACGACGACACGGTGACGAAGGAATCCGTGAGATCGCCGGGACAGATTCGAAGGACCACCCAGGCCTGGGAGCATTCGCTTGGCCTTCGGGCCGAAGGGGCGAGAGTCCGGTACATCGGGACGCGCTACCACCTCTCGGACACGTACGACGAGATTTTGAAGAGAGAGGCGGCTACTCCCCGCGTCTATCCGGCCCTGCTGGAAGGGGAGCCGGTGCTTCTCTCTTCCGAAGAACTTCTCGAAATCCGCAAGAACATGGGTGGCGCCACCTTCGCCTGCCAGATGATGCAAGACCCCCGGGCCGATACGGCCCAGGGATTCAAGCGCGAGTGGCTCGAAAAATGCCGCTACGACAAGCTCCCCGAAGAAGCCCGCAGGGGCCTTAACCTCTACATCGTCTGCGACCCGGCCGCGAGCAAGAACCGGGAGGCGGATTTCACGGCCATGATCGTCGTGGGCCTGGGGGCCGATTACACCTACCGCGTCCTCGACATGGTGCGCGACCACCTCTCGCTTCGAGAGCGCTGGGATGTTTTGCGCGCCCTCCACCGCAAGTGGGCCCCCGTCGTGGCCGTGGGGTACGAAGAATACGGCTTCCAGACCGACCACCAGTATTTCGACGAGCGGGGGAAGGCCGAGAACTATTCCATCGGCCTGACCAAGCTCCGGGGGCCTCTCTCGAAGGAAGACCGCATCCGGAGATTAAGCCCCTTCTTCGAGCAGGGAAGAATCCTCTTTCCCCAATGCATCTGGAAGACGAACTCGGAAGGAAAGTCCCGGGAACTCGTGCGGGATTTCATCGAGGAAGAATACTCTGCCTTCCCCGTGGGGGCCCACGACGACATGCTCGACGCCCTCTCGCGGATTCTCGACGGCCCCCTGGGGGCCAACTTCCCGCCGACGGAAGAAGAGCGGGCCCGCAGAAGGAACCGGCACCTGAACCGGCGCCAGCCCGCCACGTGGCAGGGGGTGTGAGAGTGATTTTACAACACCACCATGCAATCCCCGTAAGAATAGAAACGGTATTTCTGCCGCACGGCTTCCTCGTAGGCGGCGAGGATGAGTTCCCTTCCGGCAAACGCGCAGACGAGGACGAGGAGGCTCGTTTTGGGGAGGTGGAAGTTCGTCAGGAGCGCGCTGACCGTATGAAAACGGTAGCCGGGCGTGATGTAGAGGCCCGAGCGGCCGCGAAGGTGCGGCGTCTTTTCCGCAAAAGCGGTTTCGAGGGTCCGCGTGACGGTCGTTCCCACGGCCACGATCCTTCCCGGCTCTTCCCCCGAGCGCCGCTTCCGAATCTCCGCGGAGAGGCTTTCGGAAATTTCATAAGGTTCGGCGTCGAGCACGTGGGATTCGACGTCTTCGCCGCGGATGGGGGCGAACGTCCCCCATCCCACGTCGAGCCGCAGGGTTTCAAACGAAATCTCTTTCGCCCGGAGGGCGGTAATCACGGCGTCGTCGAAGTGGAGCCCGGCCGTGGGGGCGGCGACGCTGATTCCTTCCTTTGCATAGACCGTCTGGTAGCGCTCCCGGTCGCTCAATTCGGCTTGTCGCCGGAGGTACGGGGGGAGGGGGATCTCTCCTACGCGCTCGGCCCATTCGGGGACGGATTTTCCGCCGGCGGGGGCGATGCGGAGGATGGTCTTGTCGCCCTCCCGGCCTTCCACGGTGATCTCGGCGTGAGGAACTCTGAGGGAATCACCCTCCTTGAGCCGGGCCGCGCCGCGGACGAGCGCTTTCCATCTCTCCGCCCCACCCGCGGGTTCCCCCACCGGTTCGAGAAGAAGGATTTCCGAGCGGCCGCCCCCTTTCCGGGCGGATTGCACGCGGGCCGGAAAGACCCGGGTCCGATTGCCCACGACGAGATCGCCGGGGGAGAGGATTTCCGGAAGTTCGTGGAAACGGTGGTGGGAGAACCGCTCGGCCTTCCGGTCGAGGAGGAGGAGCCGCGAATCGCTCCGGCGCTCCGCGGGGCGGCGGGCGATGAGTTCTTCGGGGAGGTGGTAATCGAAGAGGGACGTTTTCATGAAGGGGCGGGAACGCCGATCCGGCAGGGCTTGGCGGAAGGGTAGTAGGTCCGGAGGATTTTTTTATACCCCGCCCCTTCGAGGGCTAGCCCCTTGGCGCCCCACTGGCACATCCCTACGCCGTGGCCGAAGCCCGAGCCCAGGATGTGCGTGAGGCCGCCTTCCTCGGAGCTGACCTGGAAAAGGAGGCTTTTGAGCCGCATGTCCCCGATCGCTTCCCGGAGGTCTTTGGCCTGTATTTCGTATTCGCCCACGTCCGTCACAACGGCGAGGACGGAAGCCCTTCCGGAAGAGGTCCGGGATGTCACTTCGAACTTGTGGAGCGAATTGCCCCGGACGCCGAGCGTCCGCAGGACCGCCAGGAGTTCGGACTCTTCGAAGTCCATCTGCCAGAAAAAATGGGGCGAATCCCCGCACCAGTTGCACTCGACGGACTGGAGGTACGGAAGGTCCCTCGTCCAGACGGCGGCGGCGCTCTCGGTCCGTCCGCCGCAGGTCGAATGGAAAGCGGCTTCGATGGGGTATCCGAGGCCGTCGCAAAGGATTTCCCCCTGGGTCTGCTCCACGGCGATGCGGAAGGGGGAACCCTCCGGAACGGCGGAGGCATCGGAGTACGCCTGGTGGGAGACATCGGCCGCGAGATCGAAGGACTTTCCGGCGGCTTTCGCTTCCCGCATCCGCCGGACGGCGTACGTCCGGGAGGCGACGGCCTGGGCCTTCAGGGCTTCGAGGGGCCAGTTCGCGGAGACTTCCCGGGCGAGGACGCCCACCAGGTACTCCTCTATCGGGAATTCCTGCACGAAATCCCCCTGGCGGACGCGGACTTTGCCCGAATAAGCGGTAATGGGGCCGCCCGCCTTGGGGGCGCAATGGGAAGCCAGAAGGGTGAGAAGGAAAATGGAGAAGAACCGGCCAATCCCGTGTTTGAAAGAAGGACGGCGGGGTGAGGGCCTGATGCCCAGAGGAGTAAATTGGATGGGCGGCTTCACGGCTTCGGCGCGGCCGTTCCTGTTTCAGAGACGCAGTGGTCTTCTCCCCACTCGGCGCAAGCGCCATGGGGCGTCCGGCGGACGCAGCGGGCCTGGCAGAGGGCTTCGCTGCCGCAGAAGTCGGGGCCGTAATCGGCGCAGGCGCCGTGGGGCGTGCGCCGCCGGCATTTCATTTCGCAGCGGGCCGAGCGGGCGCAGAAATCTTCCCCCCATTGGGAGCAAGTTCCGTGGGGAGTCCTCCGGAGGCACCTTTTCGCGCAGGCGCCCTCTACGGGTTTGGGAACGTGGTCCGCCGTCACGCAGAGGTCTTCGCCCCACTGGGAGCAAGTCCCGAGGGGGGAGCGGTTCAAGCAGTGGGCCTCACAAGTGGCCTCGCGGCCGCAGAAATCCGGTCCGTACTGGATGCACGCCCCTTGGGGGATGCTCCGGATAAGGCAGCGGGGCGCGCATTTGATCTGGGGGCCGCAGGCGTCTTCCCCGTACTGGCTGCAAGCCCCCTGGGGCGAGCGTTGGATGCACTTGCTCGCGCAGCCCCGCTCTTCGGGGCAGAGGCCGTCCTTGAGGGATTCGGCGGCGCAGACTTTGGGTTTTTCGGCGTCCGGCGAATGGGCCGCCGCCAGTCCGGCCGCCGCGCAAAGAATTCCCGCGGCGAAAACCAGGAGGATGTTTCGCATGGATTTATTTCCCCTCGGCTTTGCGGAGGGCGATTTTCTCGCTAGCGAGGACGACCCGGTCAGAAGGGATTTCCCCTTTGCCTTCGAGATAGTCCACGACGCGCGGTACGTCGGAGGCGACGAGGCCGGCCAGGTAGGTCCCTTCCGGCCAGATGACGGCGTTCACCCCTTCCCGGCAAAGCCCCAGGCACGTGCAGTTCCCGTCCCGGATGCGGCCGCGGATGCCGCGGGCCTTGAGTTCGCTCTTGAAGGCTTCGCGCACGCGCTCCCCTCCCTGGGGGCCGCAGGAGGAGCCGAAGCAGACGAGGATGTGTTTTTCGAGATACTCCATCGGCCCAATCTTAGCCGGGCGGCGGGAGGAAAGATTCGCTCTGCTGCCCCAAGGCGTTGTTTACGACGTCGAGGAGGTGTTCCCGGGTGAAGGGTTTGAGGATCACGTCGAGGGCGCCCGCGCGGCGGGCCCGCTGGTGGAGGGCCTCGTCCGGCAGGGCCGTAATCACGATGGCCGGAATCCGGTGGGCGAGTTCGTCCAGGCGGAATTCCTCGAGCAGTTCGACCCCGAGGCGGTCGGGAAGGCGCATGTCGAGCAGGAGGAGGTCGATGGGCTGGGAGTGGACCATCCGTTCGGCTTCGCCCGCCGAGTTGGCCGAGAGGACCTCATACCCCCGCTCTTCGAGGAACGCCCCCACGAGCCGCACGACGAAGGCCTCGTCTTCCACGACGAGGATGCGCTTCCGGGGCCCCGAGCGGAAATCCGCCGAGGGGCCGACGGGAAGGCGCACGACGAAGTGGGCCCCTTCGCCCGGGGCCGAATCGACGAGAATTTTCCCGCCGTGGAGCTCCACGATCCTCCGGGCGAGCGCGAGGCCGAGACCCAGGCCTCCGAACTGCCGCGTGGAGCTCGAATCGAGCTGGTGGAAGTCCGCGAAAATCTGCTGGACCTGGGTGGGGGAGAACCCGGGCCCGTGGTCGATCACGTGGAGGAAGACTTCCGAGGCGCCCGAGTCGGCCATGGCGAGGAACGGGTCGTCGGCGACGCCCGTTTCCTTGCTCGTTTCGAGAATGATTTCCAAGGTAGCCCCTTCGGGCGAGAACTTGATGCCGTTTTCGATCAGGTTGTCGATCACGGCGGCGATCTTTTCCCGGTCGGCTTCGATGCGGGGGACGGCTTCGCCCTCCCGGAAGTCGATCGTGATGCGCCGCTCGGAAGCGAGGCACCCGTGCTGCTGAACGATCTCCCGGATGAGTTCCGGAAGGGCGAAGCGGCTGTATCCAAGGCGCGGCCGCTCGCCCCCCGTATCGGTGAAGGCGAGGACGCGGCCCACGATCTTGATGAGCTGGTTCGTCTTGTCGTGGATCTGGCGGAGGGATTCGATCTGCTCCTGCGTGAGGTTCGAGGTGTCGAGTTCGAGGAGTTCCGTAAACCCGAGGACCGCCGTGAGCGGCGTGCGGAGCTCGTGATTGACGTTCGCGACAAAATCCCCCTTGAGGCGGTCGAGAGTCTTGAGGCGCTCGTAGGCCTCGCGGAGTTCGGCGTTCTGGCGCTCCAGATCCTCGTAGGACTGCTCCGTCGAGGCGAGCTGCATCTGGCTGGCGAGGTGCGCCCGGTAGTGGGCCGAGAGGATGGACTGGAGGGTCGCCCGGGCGAGTTCGGCCCCTTCGTCCTCGCCCTTCCCGCGGGCCGTGGGCGGCGCGAAGGTGATGGCGCCGGCGAGTTCCATGTCCAGAAGGAGCGGGGCGATCCGGGCCCGCTTCCCAAGGGAGGGAAGGGGGA
>JBFLVN010000228.1:0-5956 GCA_040758475.1 Bdellovibrionota bacterium | reverse complement strand
CTTGCGCGCCGAAGTGGGAACTCCTTTCGCGCTTCTCACGAGCTGCCAGCCCGAAGACCTCCTGGCCGTGGGCAACACGCTTTACGTGGCGTGCTTTGGAATCGCCAAGATCGACGTCCTCGATCTCTCGGCTTTTTCGCTCTCGAACCCCGTCCTCACGCGGGACGCATCGGCCCCAAACGGCGTCGCCACCGGCACCGGCCCGAACCGGCTCCTGGAACTCCTGAGCGGCGGCGACAGCCTTCTTGCCGTCCAGAACGAAACCGCCGGAACGGTGAGCGTCATCTCCCTTTCGAGCGTGAACGCCCCCATCGGGATCAACGCCACTGATTCGACGGAAGTGCCAAACAAGACCACGCCCCCTCAAGCGGTTGATGTCTGTGGAACGGCCGCCCCCGTCGGCCTCGGAATTGGAACGGAACGCTTCTACGTGGGATGCAGCGACGGCACATTGAGCTACTTCAACCCCTTTGCGGGAGGAAACTTCTCCGCCGCCGGAACCGTGAGCGGATTGGGGCTGACATCCCTCGCGGCGACGATCGGCCTTCCGGGCCTTCACGGCCTCTGGCTCCAGCTCTCCGACGGAAAAATCGCCGTGGCCGACGTACGGACGGCGGAATCCGGCGGACAAGTCCTTCTGCAAGCGCTCTACGAAGATACCGGCCCCCAAACCTACGTGCAGGGACCAATCAGCCCCCGGGGGCTTCTTCCCTTCATTGATACGGCAACGGGCCAGCAGCGCCTTGCGGCCTGGGGGGCACCCACTGGTGGTACGGCTCTCTCCCTCTTCCTCGTGGATGACCTGGACGATCTCACCTACGACCCGCCGTTCACCCGTGACGCAACAGCGGCGATCACATCCGGCCTGCCCTCCTTCGGGGATTCATCCATCAGCCGGGCCGCTTACGGAGAGGGAAACCTCCATCTCCCCACACGCGGTGCGGCTATCGGGATTCTCACGGCAGGTCCGATCTTCACCTTCACGAATCCCTCACCGCTCGCCATTTCGAGCCTGACGGACCCGGGCCTTTCTACCTGCGCGGATATCCAGCCCGTCAAAGCGCCCTGGACCAGCAATGAAGCGATTGAAACAGCGACTTTTGAGCCCGCTCTCCGGAAATCAACCAATCAGGCGCATCCACTTGCCACCGCGGCCACGCCACCCCTGACGCCCACCAGTGGAGCGGCCGAAATCGATGGCGCGGACGTTTCCGATCTTTCCGCCTCTGAACAGATGTTCGTCCGGCTCCTGGCCGAGGACTCGGCCGGCAACGTGGGGGTTGCCGAAGAACCCGTTGTGCTGGACGTCGTCCGCCCTTCTTTCCCGTCGGGCCTAGCCGGCCTGATCATCGACGGGACTGTCTACCTGAGTTGGTCGGCGGCCCTCGATCCCGGCGCCGTCCCTTCGGGCATCTCCAGCTATTTCGTAAAAATCACCCGGACGGTTCCTGGAGATGCCGGCAGCCCCTTTACGGTCGACGTGCCGGTGGATGCCGCCGAAACCAGCTACCAGGAAACGGTGGACGATCTATTTGGCAGCGATCCTCCCTTCGAATCGGACGACGTGCTCGATATCAGCATCGCCTCTTGCGACGCCGCCGGGAACCGCTCATCGAGTTTCTCGACCCCCATCACCGTGCAGCGGGGCGCCCTCGGCGGCGCGGGAGCGCTCGGTGAAACGGGCGGCTGCGGTTTCTCCCAAAGCACGGGATTTAGCGGAGCCACTCTCTGCCTCGCGGCGGCATCGCTCCTTTTCGCGCTGAACCGCTTCCGAAGAAAGCGCGGGAACGCCCGGTGAAAGGCCCTTTCTCGTTCCTTGCGCGGGCGCTCGTGCTCGCGGCCCTGAGCCTCACCCTGGCCTCCGGCGCCCTCGCCCAAAGCAAGGGCCAGGACAAATCCTGGGGGGACGGCCCCTTCCATTTCTTCTTCGAACCCCGGGCCGGAGTTTTTCTTCCGACGAACGACGCCATCCACGACCGCTACGATTACGACGTGCGGAACTTCCTCATGGGCCTTCGCTTCGGTTACCTCCTCGAAACGGGCCACCTGACAATCTGGCCGGGCACCACTTTGCCGGGAACCCTCTCCTTCTCGCTCGACAGCGCCTACGTACGCGACGAGGGCCGGGAAATCGTCTCCCCCAACCCCGATCTCGTCCTGTATCTCGTCCCCAGCGCCGCCAGCATCGAATACGCGTTCCGCTACAAGGAAGAACCCTGGATTCTTCCCTTCATCGGCGGCGGGTTCGATACGGTCTACTTCCGGGAAGAGGTCAAATTGCAGCCCAAGAACGTCGTCCAGGGCGTCCGCTTCGGCTGGCACGGCGAGACGGGCCTCCGCTTCCTCTTCGACCGCTTCGACCGCCACGCCGAGTCGCAGATGAAACAGCACTACAAGTTCCGCAACATGTGGATCGCCCTCCGCGCGCGCTACCAGACGGTCAAGGGATTCGATACCGGCATCGATCTCTCGGGCTTCACCTTCGATACGTCTTTCGTCTTCGAGAAATAATCCATGCGCACGATCGCGCTCCTCCTCGAATACGACGGGACGCGCTACGCCGGCTGGCAGGCGCAGGCCAACGCGCTCGCCATCCAGAGCGTCGTCGAGCGGGCGCTCGCTAAGCTGCTTGGAGAAAAGAAAATCCGGGTGAAGGGATCGGGCCGCACCGATTCGGGCGTCCACGCCGAGGGGCAGGTGTGCTCCTTCACGACGAACAAGAATCTTCCCCTCTCGGCTTTCTTTCCGGGCCTTAACCCCCATCTGCCCGCCGAAATCCGGGTGCTCGACGCGCAGGAGAAGGACGAGAATTTCGATCCCCAGCGCTCGGCCATCCGCAAACGCTACACCTACCGGATCGTGAACCGCCAAGGCGGCACGGCCCTTCTTCGCGCGAGGGCGTGGCAGGTCTACGCCCCTCTCGATTGGGAGAAAATGGCCCGGGCGGCCGAGGCGTTCGTGGGCGAGCACGACTTCGCCGCCTTCCAGGGGCCGCGCGCCAGCGTCAAGACGACCGTCCGGCGGATCGAGGAAGTGGACGTCCACCCCCACGGGGCGCTCCATTTGCTCTCTTTCACCGGAAGCGGCTTTCTCCGGGGGCAGGTCCGCAGCATGGTGGGCACGCTCGTCGCGGTCGGAAAGGGCGACCTTCCCGAAGACCGCCCGGCGGCGCTCCTTGAGAAGCCCGACCGGAAGGGCGTGGGCCCCACGGCCCCGGCCTGCGGGCTTACCCTCGATTGGGTCGATTACGGCGAGGGGCCCTGGATCGCCCCGGGCGGGCGGATTTTCTAAGAGTCCCAAGGGGTTATCCCCCTTCCCAAACCTTGACACCCCCCGCCCCTCTCTCTATTATCGCCGCCCTCCCGGAGCCCCTTGGGGCCCCGGTTTTTTATCACTCCAAGGGCGAGGGCTTCGCCCAGATTGATCGGGATTCCATCATGAGCACTCCGTTCGCCAAGCAAGGACAGTTTGAACGCAAGTGGGTCCACATCGACGCCGACGGGCAAGTTCTCGGCCGTCTTGCGACCCGCATCGCGACGATCCTCAAGGGCAAGAACAAGGCCCAGTACACCCCCCACATCGACGTGGGCGACTTCGTCGTCGTGACGAACGCTTCCAAGATTCGCCTCACGGGCAAGAAGATGGAAGACAAGATGTACAACTGGTACACCGGCCATCCGGGCGGCCTCAAGACGGCCAACGCCGCCAAGATGATCGCCCGCAAGCCCGAGAAGGTGATCTTCCTGGCGGTGAAGCGCATGCTCCCCAACACGCCCCTCCACCGGCACATGCTCGGAAAACTCAAGATTTACGCCGGCGCGGAACATCCGCACGCGGCCCAGAAACCCGAAAGCACGAAGTAATTTTTTCAAGGAGTTCACCGGATCACATGGCCTCTCCCAAGCACACCCAACGGACCGGACGCCGCAAGCGCGCGGTCGCCCGCGTCCGCATCCAGCCCGGCAACGGCCAGATCGTCATCAACCACCGCCCCGCCAACGAGTACCTCTCGCGCGAGACGGCCCAGATGATCATCCGCCAGCCGCTCGACCTGACGAACACGAACGCCGCCTACGACATCCACGTGAACGTCCAGGGCGGCGGCCTCACGGGGCAGGCCGAAGCCATCCGGCACGGCATCGCCCGGGCCCTCATCAAGGCCAACCCCGAACTCCGCCCCTCCCTCAAGAAGGGCGGCTACCTCACGCGCGACCCGCGCGAGGTCGAGCGCAAGAAGTACGGACACCACAAGGCCCGCAAGCGCCCGCAGTTCTCGAAACGTTAATTTCGCGGCCAGCGATACCGGGGGCGGGCCCAGCGGCCCGCCCTCTTTTTTTGGCATTGGCGGGGTGTCATCCTCGCAAACGATCCGGGGAATTCCATGAGTGAGAAACTTCGAATCGCCGTCTGCGGAGCCACCGGGTACACGGGTTTCGAGCTCGTGCGGCTCCTTCTCAACCACCCGAAGGTGGAGCTTGCCGCCCTTACGTCCCAGCAATCGGCGGGAAAGAAGATGAGCGAAGTGCTCCGGTCGGTAGCCGGGCGCTGCGAGATCGTCCTCGAAAAACTCGATCCCAAGGCCCTCGCCAAGAAGGCGGACTTCGCCTTCCTCGCCCTTCCCCACGGCGAAGCGGCCGAAACGGCGGCGGCCCTCCTCGAAGCGGGGCTCAAAGTCGTGGACCTCTCGGCCGATTTCCGGATTCACGATCTTGCGGTTTATGAGAAAACCTACGAGCACCACAAGGCGCCAAACTATTTGAAGGAAGCCGTCTACGGCCTTCCCGAACTCCACCGGGAAAAAATCAAGAAGGCGCGGCTCGTGGCCAACCCGGGCTGCTATCCCACGGCGACGATCCTCGCCTTGGCGCCGCTCCTCAAGAACGGCGCCGTTTCCCACGACGGCCTCATCGCCGATGCGAAATCCGGCGTCTCCGGGGCCGGCCGGAAAGCGGACCTCGCCTTTTCCTTCAGCGAGGTCGAAAACGGAATCAAAGCCTATGGCGTCTTCACCCACCGCCACACGCCTGAAATCGAACAGGAACTCTCGGGCGCCGCGGGCGCGCCCATCAAGATCACGTTCACGCCCCATCTCATTCCCATGAACCGGGGAATCCTCTCCACCGTCTACGCCCGGGCGAAAAACGGCCTTTCGACGGCGGACCTCTCGGCCCTCTACCGGCGCTTCTACGAAGGCGAGCCCTTCGTGCGGGTGCTTCCCGAAGGGGTTCCTCCCCGGACGCAGGACGTGGCGGGGTCCAATTACTGCGATGTTTCGCCCATCGGCGCGGGGGACGGCCGGGTGATCTGCCTGTCCGCGATCGACAATCTCGTCAAAGGCGCTTCGGGCCAAGCCATGCAGAACATGAACCTGATGATGGGCTATCCTGAAACGGCGGGCCTCGAAGGCTTCGCCGCGGTACCGTAGAGAGGAAAAATGCAGGCTCCCGAGTTTCCGGAAAAAGCCACCTGGCTCGGGACCAGCGAACCCCTCTCGCTCGCCGGGCTCGAAGGGCACGTCGTCCTCCTCGATTTCTGGACCTACTGCTGCATCAACTGCATGCACGTCCTTCCCGTTCTCGACCGGCTGGAAAAGGAACTCGAAAACGAGCCCTTCCACGTCATCGGCGTCCACGCGGCCAAGTTCGACCAGGAGAAAGACGCGGCCAACATCCAGCGGGCCATGCGCCGCCACGGCGTGCGCCACCCCTGCCTCGTGGACAGCGACCACGATCTCTGGAAGCAGTACGGCGTCCGGGCGTGGCCCACGCTCGTCCTCGTAGGAACGTCGGGAGAGATCGTCGAAACCCTTCCGGGCGAACCCCACTTCGACGACATGCTCGGGAGAATCCGAAAGCTCCTGGAGGCGAGCCGCGCAAGCGGCACGCTGGCGAAAAAGAAGAAACAGATTCCCGCCCCCGCCCCGGAGAAAGATTCGCTCCTTTCCTACCCTGGAAAG